>CAYVVW010000010.1:0-26598 GCA_964455335.1 uncultured Marvinbryantia sp. | reverse complement strand
AAGATTTGGAAATATGGGATCGGGTGCTACCGAAAGCGCTGCAAAGTCGTGCTTGTTTTGTCAAAGGAGTGATGCTTATGCTGACAAGAAAGGAAACGAATTTCGTTGCAATTTGCGCCCACCTGCGCTATACTGTGGCAAACGGAAAAGTTGCATGACATTTGTATTTTGCGAGGAGGGTATGCCCCATGGGACGTTTTTTTGATATGGACAGCGGCCTGATGCGTTTTCTGACGAGGCTCGCCGATCTGATGATTTTGAACCTGTTGTTTTTGCTGACGTGCATCCCCATCTTCACCATCGGCGCGTCCTGCACGGCCATGTATTATGTGACTTTGAAAATGGTCCGGGACGAGGATGCCTATATCGCGCGCAGCTACTTTCGGTCGTTTCGGCAAAACTTTAAGCAAGCCACGCTCATGTGGCTGATCGTGCTGGCGTTTCTGGTCGTGGTAGTGCTGGATTTCCTCATTCTCCACGCCTCGAAGGGGACCATGGCGTCCGTCATGCGGGTGGGTGTCATCGCCGCAAGCGTGTTTGCCGGCATGGTGCTGACGTACTTATTCCCGGTGCTCGCGCGCTTTTACAACAACATCCGCCGCACGTTCCTCAACGCGTTTTTGATGTCCATCCGGCACCTGCCCCAGACCATCATCATGATGGCCATCCCCGTTGCGGCCGTGCTGCTGACCCTGATCAACAACTTTACGTTCCAGTATGGCATCCTGATGTGGATACTCCTGGGGTTCTCCGTGATCGCGCTTGCGAAATCCTGGTTCCTCGTGCGCATCTTTGACCATTATATGCCGAAAGAAGAGGACGCAGATGTGGCCGCGGGCGAGGCCGCGCTAGAAAGTTCCGCAGATGTGGCCGCGGACAGAGACACGCTGGAAAGTGCCACAAATGCGAATGCTGCCGATGCCTAGCTGTCACCCTTGCTGACCCCTCTGACTCGGTTCAGGACTCCCCCAGCTGGCGGATTTGCGCAAGCAGTTCCTCCTGACCCGCGGCATACGTCTCATAGACCGTTTCCACCGCCTGGCGGAAGCGGTCTTTTTCTTCCTCTGAAATCCCCACGGCCTTGGCCCCGTTTGCCACGGCCTTTTCTTTTGCCTCTTTTTCCCACGCTGTCCACAAGTCGCGCTCGTAGTCGGCGGATTCCTGCGCGCAGGCGCGCAGCACCTCCTGGTCCTGCTCTGTCAGTTTTTCCCAGGTGTGTGCCGACGCGAGCTGGATCTCCGGTATGCGCGTGTGCGCGTCTTCCGTGTAATAAGGCGCCACCTCGTAATGCTTCATGGACGCATAGGAAGACCAGTTGTTCTCGGCTGCGTCCACCTTTCCAAGCTCCAATGCGGAATAGACCTCCCCATAGGGCATTTGCACGGGCACAGCACCCAGGGCGGTCACCATCTGCGCCATCAGCTTGGACTCCTGCACGCGCACGCGCATGCCCCGCAAATCCTCCAAAGACGCGATCGGCTTCTCTTTGCTGTAAAAGCCGCGCACGCCCGCGTCATACCAGGCAAGCCCCACAAGCCGCGCGTCCGCGGTTGCCGCAAGGAATCGGTCGCCGATCGCACCGTCCAGCACGCGCCACATATGTTCCCTGTCTCGATAGAGATAGGGAAGCTGCAGGACGTTCATCTCCGGAAGAATCTCCGCAAGTTCCGACAAAGAGACGCGCGCAAAGTCGATTCCCCCATATTGCATCTGCCGCAAAGTTTCCTTTTCCGTGCCCAATTCCGCGTCGGCATGGACCAGGATTTGGATGCGGCCGTCCGTCCGCTCCTCCACCAGCTCGGCAAACCGGTAGGCTCCCAGGGTGGTCGGGTAATCCGCCGCCTGATTTTCCGCATAGTTCAGGACATATTCCACTTTCTGTTTTTGGGAGCGCGCAAGGACAGCCGCCAAAACCGCCGCCAAAAGAAGCAGCACAAGGCCGCACGCGACTTTCCGTTCTCCCATTCCCCCGCTCCTTTCGTCCCTAGGCCATCCCGCACGCGGATGCGCGGTATTCGCTCGGTGTCTCGCCCGTCATCCGCTTAAAGACTTTTGTGAAATAATTTGAGTCGCGAAACCCGACCATTTGTCCGACTGCCTTGATGTTCCCCTCCCGGTCGCGCAACAGTTTTTTTGCGGCCGCAATGCGGTATTCCGTCAGGTAAGTGGTAAAATTTTTGTCGAAGCACTGTTTGAAAATCCTGCAAAAATAGGCGTCGGAATATCCCAAAAACGCAGCCGCGTCCTGCAGGGAAATGTCCTCCCGATAGTGCTCGCGGATGTATGTACCCATCATCTGCGCCACCATTTGGAGACGCAGATTCTCGTGCGGTGTTCCCGCCTGCAGGGCATCGCCTCCTGCGCCAGGAAAGCCATTTTGGTTCTCCTGGCCGTTTGGCATCGGACTTTTTGCCTCCCCGCTCTGCCGGCTGATGGCCTCTTCCAAAACGGTCAGCAGCTCTTCGTCCGATCCGGGCTTGAGCAAATAGTCGAGTGCGCGCACGGAAAACGCCTTTTTCGCAAATCCAAACTCGTCATACGCCGTCAAAAAGATGAGGCTGCAGGACTTGTCTTTTTCGCGTATTTTTTCGGCCGCTGTCAGCCCGTCCATGCCCGGCATGTTGATGTCCAGGATTGCAATGCGACACCCTTCGCCAAAAAACCGCTGCACGGCCTCCTCCCCATTTTCGGCCATAACAACTTCCAGGGTCTCCCCAAAAGCCTCCTGTATTTTCTTGGATACGACCAGACGCTCGATCGGCTCATCGTCCGCCACCAGCACTCGGATCATGCCACGCCTCCTGTTCCGGAATCTGTATTTTCACCGTCGTCCCTTTTTGCTCCTCTGAGGAAAGTTCCACATTTGCCCCGGGGTACATGGCATAAATCCTGCGCGAAACATTCGCAAACCCGATGCCTTCGCTTTCCTCCCCAGGGCATTTTCCCGCTTTTTGCAGCCGTTCCCTTGTCGCCTTTTTCATGCCCATGCCATTGTCGGCGATCACGATGGAGAGCATCGATCGCTCCTTCCCGATCCAGATGCGGATCTTCCCGCCCTCCACCTTTGGCGTCAGCCCATGGAGAATGGCATTTTCCACCAGCGGCTGAAACGTGAATGTGGGCAAAAAGACCGCGTCCGCGTCCACCTGGCAGGAAATCTCGTAGGAAATCCGCGCGCCAAAACGCATATGCTGCAAATACATGTAATCCTCCACGATTTGCAATTCCCTGGAAAGCGGCACGACCGCCTGGTCATTTTTCAGGCTATAGCGGAGCAGGTCACTTAGAGATTTGATCATTTTTTCTGTGGTCTTTGCGTCCTCTAAATTCGCCATTCCGCCGATGGTATTTAAGGTGTTAAACAAAAAATGGGGGTTGATTTGGCTGACGAGCAACTCCATTTTTGCGCTTTCAAGGCGCCGCTGCATCTCCAGCCCCTCCACTTCTTTTTTGTGCAAGGCATCCAGTGCCGTTCGCTTTTCCTCGAGTGTCTGGATATACTGCCCCATGGCGTGTTTCATCTTGTTAAAGGCAGCAACCAATTCCCCGATTTCGTCCTCATTTTCCACGCACACGTCCGCGGTGTCAAAGTCATTTGCCGCGATGCGCCGCGAGTCATGCGCCAGCTGCGCCACAGGTTCTGTGATGGACCGGTTCATCATCCCCGCAAGGCGCACGGAGAAGCAAAAGAGGGCACCGACCAGGGCAAAGGACACGATGGGCACCGCAAGCGTCCAAAAAGAATGTGCCGCGTAAATGCGGTTTCCCATTTCCATGCTCTCGATCATCAAGGCGTTTGCGTATCCTAGCAGGTAATCCTGCATATCATAGACCGCCTGCAAATCCGCCAAATTCCCTCCAGGGGCATCCCTGTTTTGGAGAATTTCGTCGCGGGCACGCACATAGACCTCATACGCATTTCGAATCGACCAGGTTTTTGCGTAGAGCGCTTTTCCCATGGATGCATAGTCAAACGGAAGCGCCAAAACCGCCTGTCCTGTCTGCCTTTCCGCCTGCAAAAAAGCCTCTTTCCGATCCGCGTCCGACTGGTTGATGTATGGCTGAAATGTGGCAATTTCCTCTTTGAGCGCGCGCACCAGCTCAATGTCCCTGGCGTTATTTTCCATGATTTGCCGAAACTCCGCAACGGAAAAATGCAAAATCCACGCGTCCAAAATCCCCGTCGCGACGAGCGTCAGCAGCACGCCTCCCGTAAATGCCAAGATCTTTTGCCGCAGCGCCAGGCGCATCCAAGCCCGCCTCAGCTTCTTTCGCATATTGCCCCCTCACGCCCGGATGCCCGCGCAAAAAAGAATCCTCGCAAATGCGGGCGGCCCGCTTCGGACCGCCCGATTGTCACTTGGTAATGCGGGATGCCAGGTATTGGTAAAACGCATCCTTATCTTCCCCCAGCACGCGGTCTGGCAGCACATAGCCCCTCCCGCCGCTCGTCAAGACGATCACCATGTTGCGCTCCTTTGCCACGCGGGTGACCTTGCTCCAGGGTATGTTTTCCTTTTCCTGCCCCGTCTGCACATAGATGCCCGCGTCGCCAAACCACAGCTCCAGATCCGGCGGGATCTGCCTCGCCTGTCTGCGGGCGCGCACATACGCGCCGAGCGGCTGCAGCACCGGAACGCACAGGCATCCGCACACAAGCAGCGCGCGCGTCCACACACTGGCCTCTCCCCAAAAGCGGATGGCCAGCGCAACCGTGGAAATGGCAAAGACCAGGCTGCACACGCCCACCATCGAATGGGCGATGCGGCCCATATACAGCCGCCAAAAATCCCCGGCCGTCACGCTGCACCGATATTGGTAACGCATCGCTTCCTCCGAACGGCCGCGGCTACATCAGCAAGTTCGGCAGGAACATACTGATCGCCGGAACAAACGTGATGAGCATCAGCACGATGATCATGCAAAGGTAAAATGGCAACGTCGCCTTGACGACTTTCTCCATCGGCAATTTCGCCACGGCAGAACCGATAAAGAGCAC
This sequence comes from uncultured Marvinbryantia sp., assembly GCA_964455335.1. Lineage (GTDB taxonomy): Bacteria > Bacillota > Clostridia > Lachnospirales > Lachnospiraceae > Marvinbryantia. The sequence goes on along the minus strand of CAYVVW010000010.1, from coordinate 21,599 downwards.
TGCGCCGACGGGCGGGGTCAAAAGGCCGATGCCGCAATTCAGCACCATAATGATGCCGAACTGAATCGGGTTAATGCCAATTTCCTGGGCGATCGGCAGCAAGATCGGAGTCGCAATTAAGATGATCGGCGCCATGTCCATAATGCACCCCAAAAACAGCAAAATGGCATTGAGCAAAATCGCCAGAATGATCGGGTTGTCCGTCAGGCCGACGATGGCATTTGCCGCAATATCCGGCACGTGCAAGGTCGTCAGGCAATAGCCAAAAATGCTCGACGTAGAGATGAGGATCAAAACGATCGACAGCGTGTCCACGCACTGCCCCAGCACTTCCCATACGCCTTTCCAGGTCAGCCCCCGATAAATATAGACGCTGACAATCAAGCTATAAATGACGGCGATCGCGGCGGATTCTGTCGCCGTAAACCATCCGAATACCACGCCCACCACCACGATGATGACGGCGGCCAATGCCCAAAAAGACGTGCCCAGCTGCTTGATGAGATTGGCAAAACTGAACTTCTCCCCTTTCGGGTAATGCCGTTTTTTGGAAATAATATAAGAACCGACCATCAGGGAAATGGCGAGCAGCGCGCCCGGAATATACCCTGCCAAAAAGAGGCTTCCCACGGAAACGCCGCCGGCCGCCATGGCATAAATGACCATGTTGTGGCTGGGCGGGACCAGCAGACCCTCACAGGAGGACGTGATCGTCACGGCCGTGGAAAAATCCGCGTCGTACCCCTGCTCCACCATCATGGGGATCAGGATGCTGCCCAAAGAAGCCGTGTCCGCGGATGCAGAGCCAGAGATGCCGCCAAAGAAATAGGACGCCACGATGTTGACCATGGCCATTCCTCCGGTCATCCAGCCCACGCAGGCATCCGCCAGCGCAATCAGTTTTTCCGAGATGCCCCCCGTGCCCATCAGGCAGCCCATCGTGATGAAAAAAGGCACCGCCATCAGGCTAAACGAGCTGATGCCCTTGACCATCTGCTGGCAGATGGCGGTGAGGGGAAGCCCCTGGAACAGCAAGCAAAACATCGATGCCAGCGCCACCGCGTAGGCGATCGGGAACCGCAGCAAAATCATCACAAAAAAAGTCAAAAGCAATACAGCGATTGCAGCTCCATTCACAGTCATTTTTCTTTACGCCCCCTCTCCGAGTACCAGCTTTTTCACATGGGTGTAAAGCGCCTCAATCTCAAAAAAGATCATAACGACACCCGCAATGGGGATCGGCGCGTACATCCAAAACCTGGAAAGCCACGGCATACTCACATAAGAACCCTTCGCACCGAGGGTGGACGCATACCTCCATCCCACCACGATCATGACGATCGCCAGGATAGATATCATGACATCCGCGAGCAAGTCCAATACCACCAGCACTTTTTTCGGCAAATACCGGTCAAATGCCGTCATGCGGATGTGCGACCCATTGCGGATAGCGAGCGCCGCCGAAAACACGGCCATGTAAGACATCAAAGTCAGCACCACTTCCTCGCTCCAAGAAGGGTCTGGAATAAAAGAAATGTAACGCCCCGCGACAGACATGCAAGTGATCAAAATGTCCGCGATCAAAAGCATCTTGCACAAGAACAAATCCACTTTGTAAATCACGTCATATACCGGTTTTAGTTTGTCAATCTTTTGGAAAATACCGGCCATCCTAACCTCCCTCCCGCGGCCTTGCGGCCGCATTGTTTTTCGCAAATGGCCACTTTTCAGTGTTGTACGCATCCCACGCCATGCCAATGCATGACCTGTCGACGCGCGTGCCAGAATGATAAAAATGCCAGGGCGAAATGCCTGGCACCCGTTTCATGATGTCGCGCCAAAACCATGCCTGACGGACGGTTTTGCGCCCCACACGCCCACCATCCTGCCCGATGTGCAGATTTTGTTCGCTTTCTGCATATCGGGCAGTCATTTGGCATCTGTTTTACTGCAGATCCAGGATTTGCTGGTACAGATCCTCAAGACCCTTCGTATTCTCCTCGATCACGCCCTTCACCGCTTCCTGCCACGGAGTGACGTCCTCAACCTCGATCACGGTCACGCCGTCCGCTTTCAACTGCTCCAGGGCCTCTTGCTCGGCAGCCTCAGAACCCGCGCGGTTCTGCTCTGATGCATATGCGCCGGCCTCCATGATGGCGTTCTGCTGGTTTTCGCTCAGCTTTTCCCATGCCTCGTCCGTGATGATGACCTGCACGGCGCCCAGAGTGTGGCCGTCCAAAATCAGGTTCGGCGCAACTTCCGGGAACGCGTTGGACTTGTAGTTCACGATCGGCTGCTCCGCGCCGTCCACAACGCCCGTCTGCAAAGCAGAGTACAACTCGGTCATGGACACCACCGTCGGGTAAGCGCCGAGCGCCTCCACGAGGCCGTTCATCACAGGGTCATTGGACACGCGCAGCTTCATGCCGGCCAGATCCTCCATGCCGGAGATCTCCTTGCTGGTGAAGAAGTGGCGGAAGCCCTCCTCGCCGTAAAACAGGCCGCGCACGCCAGTGCCGCTCTCCACCGGCTCTAGCAAAAATTCCTGCGCCATGTCGGATGTCGCAAAATTCCAGAAATGGTCTCTGTTGACGAATGTGTACGGCAGGGAAAGCAGCATGGACTTCTGCCCGCCGTAGCTGGTCAGCGCAAATGCGGAGATGCGCGACATATCGATGGTGCCGCCGCCCCCGAGCATCGTGTCGAGCACGTCATTTTCCGATCCGAGCACGCCGCTCGCCTGGATGTCGATGGTGACCGTGCCACCGGAGAGCTCCTCCACTTTTTCCTTAAAATCCGTAGCCATCTTGCCCACAATGGTGTCGAGCGGGTTGACCTCCGCATACACCAGCGTGACAGGCGTGTCCTCCGCCATCGCAAAGGTTCCCATAGAGGCGGCCACAAGCGCGCCCAGCACCAACGATACTACTTTTTTCCTCATCTTTTGTTTCTCCTCCTATTGGTAGATTTGGTCGCAAACGGCAGCGCGGTTTCCCGCGGCCGTCCGCAGTGGGCGAGGGCTTTCTCCCTGGCCCACCGTAAAAAGGTAGCACCATTGTAACGCATTTTTTGGGGAATCTGTATAGAAAAATTTTAAGATCCTAGTAAAAAATTGGCATTATTTCACGATCTTCACGCTTTTCGCATCGCTCCACGCGGAATAAGCGGTCTTGCCCGCGCTCTTGCGGCAGGCGCGCACGCGCACATAATACCGCTTGTTTTTCGACAGGCCGGCGATTTTTTTCGACTTCGCGGAAGCCTTCACCGTCACTTTTTTCTCGTTCGCGAAATTCTTTTTTGTGCTATAGCTGATCTGATAACCCGTCGCGCCGGACACCGCGTTCCACTTCACCGAAAGTTTCCGCTTGCCTGTGTTGGACACCGACGCAAGTTTTGGCTTTTTCAGCTTTTGCCCGCTTGTGCCCCCTTTCGTGAGCAAGTTTCGGTAAGTTGCTTTTTCCAGTTCCTTGACAAGCCGCGCATAATCCGCCTGGAAAATGCTCACGCCCTGCGAGTCGACGTAGAAGTATTCGTCGATTTTCACGTCATACCCCTGCTTTTCCAATAGGGCGGCAATGTCTTTTAAGGACTTTTCAAATTTTTTAACAAGCGCGGCAAACTTGCCCTCGATGGTCTGATAGGCGTGGACAAACTTGGCATTTTCCACAATCCCCTTGTAAATGCCAGGATAATGCTGCTTCGCATAGGCCAGGTATTTGAGGATGTAATACTTAAATTCCGCGTAGGCCAGGCGGTCATTTGCCGCAAGCACCACAAAATCCTTCCACTGGTCGGGCGTCGCCTTTTGCTGCTTGTAGTAGCCAAACAGGCTCATCTGCGCGTGCATCCCCCAGTAGTAGGCGGCAAATTCGTTCAAAAGCCCATAGACACCATTCGCGTCCGATGCCATGTTCGCCGTCGGATTGCCGACATACAGCTCCCAGCGCATCGTGCGCAAATTGGCGGGAATCGTCGCGCCCATGATGCGGCTGCGGTAAACGTCTGTGTACGACACGCGGTCATACGTCTTGTTCCCGAGATAAATGTCCTCGCTGTTCCAAGGGCTTTTCCGCATAGAATAAGCGTGGAACTCCTCGTGAACAGCCGTGTCCATGCCGACGGCCACCGACTTCTGCCCGCTCCACCACTCGAGAATGCCCTCGCCCGCATCGACCGCGCTTTGCAAAATATAGGCACCGTCCGCGTCCGTTTCCCTGGCCAGCGCCAGCGCGTTGCCCTGCGTGATGGCCGCGTTCATCTTTGGCGCGGCGGCCTGCGCAGCCGGCGAGATCGCCAGCACAAGCGCCAGCATCAGGCTCACGACGCGGCATAGATACTTCCGATGGTTTCGTTCCATTTTCACTCCCCCCTTGTCCTGGTGTTCTGGCAGATGGCATCGGGGCGTTGCCCGTCCGACAGCCGATTTGTTGCGTCATCACCGAAGTGACCTGCTGATGAACCGAATGAGGTTGCATCCCTCGAAAGGGCTATCGTAAAGGACAGGTACATTTGTCACTTACGACAGCAGATCCGCCAGGGCCGCAAATTGCCCAAGTGTCAGCGTTTCCCCGCGCACGTCTGATGGCAGGCCCATCTGATCGAGCGCCGCATAGATCTCCGCTTTGGAAAAGGACAGCCCCGGCGCGTTTGACAGCCCATTGGTCAGCGTTTTCCTTCGCTGATTAAAGGATGCGCGGATCAATCCGAACAGCAGTTTTTCCTGTCGCACGCGCACCGCCGGCGTTTCCCTGACGCGCAATCGAATGACCGCGCTGCCCACTTTTGGCCTCGGCAAAAAACAGTTGGGCGGCACATTTGCCGCAAGATACGGCTCGCAGTAATATTGCACCGCCAGCGACAATGCCCCATAGTCCTTGCTGCCCGGCCGCGCCTGCATACGCGCGGCCACTTCCTTTTGCACCATCACGGTGATGTCCTTGACCGGCGCGCGCGTCTCCAGCAGGTTCATGACGATGGGCGTCGTGATATAATAGGGCAGGTTTGCCACCACCTGGATGGGCTTGCCCTCATTTTTTTCCCGCGCGATCTGGGCGATGTCCACTTTCAGTATATCCGCGTTTTGGATCTCCACGTTGCCAAAATCCCTTAGCGTCTCTTCCAGAATGGGAATCAACATGCGATCCACTTCCACGGCCACCACATACCTGGCCGCCTCCGCCAGCCGCTCGGTCAGCGTGCCGATGCCAGGGCCGATCTCCAGCACCAGGTCGTCCTTTGTGACATTTGCCGCCGCAAGGATCTTGTCCAGCACATGGCCGTCGATGAGGAAATTTTGCCCATATTTTTTTTGCATGGAAAAGTTGTGTTTTTGGATCACCGCGATGGTTTCCCGCGGGTTGGATAGCCTGCTCATACGCGGCCTCCCCTGTCAGGCATCGCACACTCTCTCCCTTGCGCGCCTTCTGACGCCGCGCTTTTCCACCCTTGCGCGCCTTCTGGCTCCGCGCTTCTTCGCCTCTTTGCGCCCTCGTCAATGCGGTAAACGCGCACGGCATTTTCCCATGTCGTGCGCTCCACTTCTTCCTGGCTTATCCCACGGATGCGGGCGATCTCAGAGGCGACGAATGGCAAGTTTTCCGAGGAATTGCGCTCCCCTCTCTTTGGAACGGGCGCCAGGTAAGGGCAGTCCGTCTCCAGGACAATCTGCCAAAGCGGCACTTCCGCCACCACTTCCTTGAGCGTGCGCGCATTTTTGAAAGTCACCACGCCGCCAACGCCGATGTGGTAGCCCAGCTTTTCATATTCCCGCGCCATCTCCACCGAACCGGAAAAACAGTGGATGATGCCGCCCGCGCACCCCGGCCGCCCCCAATGGGATTCCCGGATGCAATCCAGCGTGTCCTGCGCCGCATCCCTGCTGTGCACGACGATGGGCAGCCCAAGTTCGAGCGCCAGGCGCATCTGCGCGACAAACCATTTTTTTTGCACCGCGCGCGGCTCCCGATTCCAGTGGTAATCAAGCCCGATCTCCCCCACCGCCACCGCCTTTTCATGCGAAAGCATCTGGCGAAGCCTGCGTATGCCCGCCTCATCCAGCATTCCCACCTCATCGGGGTGGATGCCGATCGCGCCATACACAAAGTCATACTTGCGCATCAGGTCATACGTGTCCTGCGCGCCTTGCATACTCGCGCCGACATTCACCACCGCGCCAACGCCTTTTGCGGGCAGGCTTTGCAAAAGCTCCTGCCTGTCCGCGTCGAAAGCCCCGTCGTCATAATGTGTGTGGGTATCAAAAATCATGCAGCGGCATCCTCCGTTGTTTCATGTGACGCTTTCCTATCATTTTGCTCTCAATCCCACTTTATGTTTCATGAAATCCAATGCAAAACTTTGTTCGCTCTCCTAGAAGTCATTTTACAACAGTACCGCTTTACACGCAACTGTGCAATCTGCACAATTTCTATATCGTCATTTTGTGAAATCGTTACAGCGCTCGTCCTCGCACGCAACCGTGTTTCTGCCTTCTTCCGACATCTCATTGACAAAATGCGTTCTCCGCGTATAATAAACTTATGAGTTGGCAACTCGTAAGTTGGTTGACGGGAGGCGAGTGCTTTGTTTTATTGCCGCGAGCAAGAATTGGAAACCATGGACCGCCGGTATCGGAACGGACGCTTTGAGTGTATCGTGGTCTATGGAAGGCGGCGGGTCGGGAAAACCGCCCTGATCAATGAGTTTTGCAAGGATAAGCCCACGGTATATTTTTCGGCCCTGCACGCGTCCGCCCAGGAAAACCTGGAGGCCCTGTCGAAAGCCATTTTCACCTGCAAAGAGCCGCAAGGCATCTGCACGCCGACCTACCGGAGCTACGAGGACGCCTTTGACGCAATCACCGCGCTGGCGGCGGATGCGCGCCTGGTTTTTGTGGTGGATGAATACCCCTACCTTGCGCGGGCGGAAAAATCCATCTCCTCCAGGTTGCAGCACAGAATCGACCACGCCTGGCAAGCAGGAGGGCTGTTCTTAATCTTGTGCGGTTCTTCCATGAGCTTTATGCAATCCCAAGTGCTCGGGTATGAAAGCCCCCTGTACGGCAGGCGCACGGCGCAGCTGCACATAAAAGCGCTGACCTATCGGGAAATGACCGCGTTTCACCCGAACCTCAGCGCGGAACAGCAGGCCCTGCTTTATGGTGTCACGGGCGGCATCCCGCATTACATCAACAAACTGGAAGTGGAGGACGATCTGGACGAGGCCTTACTGGAAAATCTGTTCAACCCTTCCAGCTACCTTTTTGAAGAGCCGGAAAACTTGCTGAAACAGGAATTGCGCGAACCCGCCTTATACAATTCCGTCATTTCCGCGATCGCGCAAGGGGCATCCCGCGCAAACGAAATCGCGACAAAGGCAGGCATCGAATCCGGCATTTGCGCAAAGTACCTCCACGTGCTTTTGGAGTTGGGAATCCTGAAAAAAGAGATGCCCATCACAGAAAAGCCGGGCAGAAAAACGATTTATGCCATCGATGACAATTTTTTTCGTTTCTGGTACCGGTTTGTCCCAGGCAATTTGTCGGTCATCAGCCGCGGGCGGATGCGGCAGCTCTACCCACAGGTGGTGAAGCGTTTTTTGCCGGATTACATGGGCCTCACTTTTGAGAAAATGTGCCTGGAGTACCTGCTCCGTTATGCAGAGGATCTCCCCATTTTGCTCAATGACGCAGGGCAGTGGTGGGGAACGGACGCGGCAACGAGAAAGGAAGTGCAGCTGGATATTGTCGGCACGCCCGCCATCGGCCGGGCATATCTCATTGGCTCTTGCAAGTACAAAAATGAAAAAATCGGCATTGGGGAACTAGAGTTGATCCGCCGCTACGCAAACGTTTTTGGCAAGGGCAGCCAATACCACTATTTTCTTTTTTCAAAGGGCGGGTTCACGAAGGACTTGCGGGAATTGGCGCAAAAAGGCCAGGTGACACTGCGAGATTTGACAGACATTTACGAAAGAAAGGAGCAAACATGAAACTCAATCAGGAAGGATGCAAGGACAGACAGCAATGGTTGGATCGGGGATACCGGCTCCCGCTTTTTGACCGCGCGGCCGTGCAAAAAAAGACGAAAGAAAAACCGGTTTGGATTCATTTTGGCGCCGGCAATATTTTCCGCGCGTTTCAGGCAAACGTGGTGCAGGAATTGCTGAACGCGGGGCAGATGGACACCGGGCTGATTGTGGCGGAAGGGTATGATTATGAAATCGTGGAAAAAATGAACCGTCCGCACGACGGGTACAGCGTGCTTGTCACCTTAAAAGTGGACGGAACGGTCAAGAAAACCGTCATCGGAAGCGTGGTCGAGTCCTTGACGGTTGACCCCGAAAATGCGGGGGATTTTTTGCGCCTCCAGGAGATTTTCCGCGCGGATTCCCTGCAAATGGCCAGCTTTACGATCACCGAAAAAGGATATCGCCTAGTGGACGGGTCTGGCGCCCTCCTCCCGTCCGTGCAAGCCGACATGGAACAGGGGCCAAAAAAAGCCGCCAGCTACATCGGCAAAGTGGCCGCCCTTTTGTACGCGCGCTATCAGAGCGGGAAAAAGCCGATTGCCATGGTGAGCATGGATAATTGCTCGCACAATGGGGATAAATTGTATGCCGCAATGCACGGCATGGCGCGCGCCTGGGCGCAAAATGGCGTCGCGGACGCGGGGTTTGCATCCTATGTCAGCGACAAATCCAAGGTCAGTTTCCCCTGGACCATGATCGACAAAATCACGCCGCGGCCAGACGCAAAAGTGGAGGCGATTTTAAGGGAGGACGGCCTGGACGACCTCGCGCCCGTCATCACCGCCAAGCACACGTACATTGCGCCATTTGTCAATGCCGAAGAATGTCAGTATCTGGTCATCGAGGACGCATTTCCAAACGGGCGGCCCAACCTTGCGCCCGCCGGCATCCTGTTTACAGAGCGAGAAACGGTGGATAATGTGGAAAAAATGAAAGTTTGCACGTGCCTGAACCCCTTGCATACCGCATTGGCGGTCTTTGGCTGCCTGCTCGGTTACCGCCTGATTTCAGAAGAAATGAAAAATCCCCTGCTCAAAAAACTGGTGGAGGGAATCGGCTACCAGGAGGGGCTTCCCGTTGTCGTAAATCCCGGCATTTTAGACCCCAGGAAATTTTTGGACGAGGTGATCCAGACGCGCCTGCCGAACCCCTTCATGCCGGACACGCCGCAGCGGATCGCCACAGACACCTCGCAAAAACTGGCCATCCGTTTTGGCGAGACCATCAAGGCCTACGCGGCCTCCGACGATTTGGATGTCGCGAGCCTAAAGCTGATACCGCTCGTGCTGGCGGGGTGGGTGCGCTACCTGATGGCCATCGACGACCAGGGAAACGCCTTCTCGCTCAGCCCAGACCCGCTGCTCGACACGGTGTGCCCCCATGTGGCGGACATTCGCCTGGGGGAAACCGACGGCGTGGAGGAAAAAATCCGCCCGATTTTGGAAAACCAGGCAATTTTCGGGGTTGATTTGTACGCGCTTGGCATCGCGCCCCTGGTGATTTCCGATTTCAAGGAATTGATTGCGGGGCCTGGCGCGGTGCAAAAAACGTTGGAAAAACACGTGCTGGGCTTGTGTTGAAGTGGCGAAGGAGCGGCATGAGTCCGTAGCAAATTCGTGCGCATCCCTCGGAGGGGCTATCGTAAACGGCAAATGCTTTTGTCGTTTACGATATTTTAGCGCCCAAGACACCTCGGCGGTTTCCTGCTTCGAGGGATGCCGCGCGCCGCGGGAAATGCCAAAAAATCAGGTGAGCGAATCATCCAAAAGGAAATCCAGGATGCCAATATTCAGTATGCCATGCGCGTCATACCAGCGTTTTCGGATGTCATGGCGCACAATGATTTTAGGGAAAGAAAAGTCAAGGTGTTTGCGCAAAAATCATTGCTATTTCCCAGAAAGTCATGTATCATAATGGCGCGAGTGTCAACACACCGAACATTTCTTTAGAAAGGAGCATTTTGCATGAAAGCATTGTTGATCAATGGAAGCCCCCATAAAAACGGCTGTACCTATACGGCCCTGCACGAGGTGGAAAAAGTGCTGCAGGCGGAAGGCATCGACACAGAGCTGATGCAGGTGGGGCACAAGGATGTGCGCGGCTGCATTGGCTGCGGGAAATGTCGCGAGCGGGGAAGCTGCGTCTTTGACGATGTGGTAAATGAGGCAGCGCCCAAATTTGCCGCGTGTGACGCACTGGTGGTCGGGTCGCCCGTCTATTACGCCTCCGCGAACGGCACGATCCTCTCCTTTTTAGACAGGCTATTTTGCAGCACGCCATTTGACAAGACGATGAAAGTGGGGGCTGCGGTCGTCTCCGCGCGGCGCGGCGGCAACACGGCCACGTTTGACATACTCAATAAATACTTCACCATCTCCGGAATGCCCATTGCGTCCAGCCAATATTGGAACCAGGTGCACGGCAATACGGCGCAGGAAGTGGAAAAAGACGAGGAAGGCCTTCAGACCATGCGCGTCCTTGGGAAAAATATGGCATTTTTGATGAAGAGCATCGCGCTGGGGAAAGAAACATACGGACTTCCGGAAAAAGAGGCGCGCCTGATTACGAACTTTATCCGCTGAACTGCCGCTTCCTTAGTACGGCTTGCAAATGGCCCTTGATTTGGGGCATTGCCATTTTTTCGGTTTCATTGTATGATGTTTCCGTAACATCCCCACTACCACAAAGGAGGTTCTTTTATGAAACCATTTATGGATGACGATTTTTTGCTCTCCACGAAAATGGCGCAGACGCTCTACCACACGTATGCCGAGCCGATGCCCATCCTGGACTACCACTGCCACATCAACCCGCAGGAAATCTACGAGAATCGGCAATTCCAAAACATTACCGAGGTCTGGCTGGGCGGTGACCACTACAAATGGCGCCAGATGCGCTCAAACGGAGTGGACGAATACTATATCACGGGAGACGCGCCCGCCAGGGAGAAATTTCAGAAATGGGCGGAGACCCTTGAGAAGCTCATCGGCAACCCGCTCTACCACTGGTCTCACCTGGAGCTGCGCCGCTACTTTGGCTATACGGGCCACCTAAATGGCGAGACAGCCGAGGAAGTGTGGCGTCTCTGCAACGAAAAATTGGCGCAGGAGGACATGCGCGTGCGCGGCATCATCAAGCGCTCCAACGTGAACTTGATTTGCACGACGGACGATCCCGTGGACACCTTGGAATGGCACGAGAAAATCAAGGCGGACGACACCTTTGACGTGCAGGTCCTGCCGGCATGGCGCCCAGACAAAGCGACCAACATCGAAAAGGCCACTTTCCTGCCCTACATCGAAAAGCTGCAGGAAGTAAGCGGCATTGCCATCCGCACTTTCCAGGATCTGAAAAACGCCATCCAAAACCGCATGGAATATTTCCACGAGAGGGGCTGCAAAGTGTCCGACCATGGCCTGGATTATGTGATTTACGAGCCGGCAACGGATGGGGAAATTGAGGCCATCTTCGCAAAACGCCTCTCGGGCGGCACGCTCTGTGACCGCGAGGTGGCGCAGTACAAGACCGCGTTCATGGTCTTTTTGGGCAAGGAATACCACCGCCGCAACTGGGTGATGCAGCTCCACTACGGCTGCAAGCGCGACAACAACGGAAAAATGTTCGCCAAGCTCGGCCCTGACACCGGCTTTGACTGCATCAACAACTACGCGCCAGCCAGCCAGCTGGCCGATTTCCTGAACGCCCTGGTGACGACGGACGAATTGCCAAAGACGATCCTCTACTCCCTGAACCCGACGGACAATGCCGTCATCGGAACTGTGCTCGGCTGCTTCCAGGACTCCAGCGCCATCGGCAAGCTCCAGCAGGGATCCGCATGGTGGTTCAATGACCACAAAGTCGGCATGACAGAGCAAATGGTATCCCTCGCCAACCTGGGGATGCTGGCCAACTTCGTGGGCATGCTCACGGACTCCAGGAGCTTTTTGTCTTACACCCGCCACGAGTACTTCCGCCGCATCCTCTGCGACCTCTTGGGCGGCTGGGTGGAAAATGGCGAATATCCGGACGACGAAAAAGCCCTGGCAAACATCGTCCAGGGCATCTGCTACAACAACGCCGTCCGTTACTTCGAGTTTGCGTTATAAGTCATAATCGGCACCACTTCCCACGGCATGCTTGTATGTCGTGGGAAGTTCCTCCGAGATCCGGCTCGTCACGTCATAGAAAATCTTCCCGCGTGGGTGTGAATACATCCACCAGTATGCCTTCCTCCAGGGCAAGTACCCCATGCATGGAATCACCGGGCAAATAGACGCCATCGCCTTGGCCAACCACGGTCACTTCCCCATCAATCGTAAATTCAAACGTTCCTTTTACCACATATGTGATCTGCCGATGCGGGTGACTGTGCAGATTCCCGCGCGCCCCCTTTTGGAAAGAAACCTCCGCCATCAGCAACTCCTCCGAATGGCACAGCACCTTGCGTGTAACGCCCGGCTCACAGTTTACGGGCTTTGCGTCTTGATTGTGTACGACCATGTCTTGTACTCCTCCTATCTTTCGTTTCTCCATATAGTTCTTCCTTGGTTATCTTATGGCTTCTGTTTTGAAGCCCCGTTTCTCTTCGCTTCGGTCGGCGCTATCATAAACAACAAATGTATTTGCCGTTTTCGTGCGCATGACACTGCGCCTTACGCGCGGTTCGCCTTGCAAATGGCTTCCCAGAGGCCGTTGATGTAGGTTGCGCCCAACGCGCGGTCGTACAGGCCGTAGCCCGGACGCCCAACCTCATCCCAAATCATGCGGCCATGGTCGGGGCGAATGTAGGTGTCGGGGCATGTGTCGTATACCGCCTTCATGATCTCGTAAAGATCCAGGTCTCCGTCACTCGACAAATGCGCGGCCTCGCGGAACTTGTGGTGTCCCAGGTATTTCACGTTGCGCACGTGCAGGCAGCCGATGCGGTTTCTGCTGCCAAAATGGCGGATGATCTCCGGAATGTTGTTTTCCGGGTTAGACCCCAAGGAACCCGTGCAAAGGCAAATGGCATTGGCGGGTGAGTCGTGCAATGCCACGATTTTGTCAAAATCCGCCTGGCTGTGTGCAATGCGGGGCAACCCAAAAATCGGCCATGCGGGATCGTCCGGATGACAGGCCATCACCACGCCGCATTCCTCGCAGGTGGGGATAATGCCGTCCAGGAAATATTTGTAATTTTCCCGCAAATCCTCCTCCGTGATGCCCTCGTAACGTTTTAAAGTCGTCTAGCTCCGCCAGGCGCTCCGGCTCCCATCCGGGCAAGGAGAACCCGTTGCTGTTTTGCGCCGTCCGCCTCACAATGTCCATCGGCGTCATCTCGCCAAGTTCCGCCTCGTCAAAATAAAGGCTGTTAGAACCGTCCTCCGGAATCTCGCGCGCCAAGTCCGTGCGCAGCCAGTCAAACACGGGCATGAAATTATAAACGATCACTTTCACGCCATATTTTGCCAAATTGCGGATCGTTTCGCAATAATGCGCAATATAGCCGTCACGCGTGGGCAGGCCCATCTTGATGTCCTCGTGCACATTCACGCTCTCGATGACCTCACACGCAAGCCCTGCCTCATGGACATGGTCCACATAAGCCTTGATTTCCGCTTCCGTCCAGACTTCGCCCGCGGCCTTCTCATCCAAGACCCCCATCAGGCCGGACATTCCCGGAATTTGCCGAATCTGTTTTAATGTAATCTTGTCCCTTCCCTCTCCATACCAGCGAAACGTCATTTTCATGGCACGCCTACTCCTCCCTTTTTGCCTTGAAATCAATTTGAAATCAATTTGAAATCAATCCTTACTCTGAAAACCCCGTCAAGCGGCCACGCGGATGGCAAACTTTTTGCAAAGCACACGGAAATCCGTGTATCATGGGGGTCAAAAGCCGCTTGACCCCCACATCATAGCATGGATCTTGATATGCCGCAAGAACTTTGTGGCACGTCTGTTATCAAACGCACTACCGCGCGGCCATGACGTTTCGCACGAATGCACTGTGGCTCTCCCCTTCGTCCGTCGTTTTGATGTTGTAAAAAGTCGCGGCCCCCTGGGAAGTGGCGCTCAAGTCAAAGACGGCCTTGTCGCCCGCCGCGCTTCCGCTTTGGACGCTGTGCACCGCGTTCAGCCGATAGCGCACTGTCTTTTCCTCTGTCGCGGTATACCAGCCGGCCGGAATCGTAAACGTCGTGGAGAGCGTGGCTTTTGCCCCACTCCCGACGTTGTCCGGCGTAAATTCCACGGTGTCGTAATAGGTATGCCGGATGCGGTCCAGGTCCTCCCCGGAAACGCAAAACGTAAACGTCGGTCTCCCATGCGCCCACACGATGTCGGCCGTGTCGATTTCTTTTGTGAGGGTCAGTCGCACTTTGATCGGACCCTCACTGACTTTTACCACCACTTCGTTTGTCTGCTGGGACACCGTCTGCGGATCTCCGTGCTCCCAGGCAAGCTCCACCTGCGCCCTGTTTGGGATCAGGCACCAATAGCGGTTGGCGATGACCTGCCGATAGGCCTGCATGTCGTACCCCGATCGAATGGCACAGCGGATGTCCAGGCGAAAGGTCTGGTCGGATGGGCGGAACGCCTTTGCCGCCGTGACAGTTTGCCCCGCCGCGCTGATGGCAAATCCGTCCGCCTGCACATAGCTTGCGCCTTGCAAGACGTAAACTGCTGCCGATCGGTATTCCAGGCAATCTGCCAAAGTGTCGGTAAAGGTCAGCTTGCTCGGCAGCCACGCGGCCGCATTTGCCGGGATGGTTTGGTATATGCTAAATACGATTTCCTCCGCCGCCGAAGAAAGCGTTTTTTCCGTCAAAGACGGATTGGCATCCAGGCGCTTCATCGGCGCTTGCTGCGTAGCGCGCCCCACCGAGGCCGTGGTAGTCACCTCATTGGACTCGGTATTGTATGTGTCGTCTCCTGGAATGACAATGCGCACAGAAGCTTTGTTTTTTACCGTATAAGTCGCAGTATTCCCCTGGTACGCCGGTGTCATTTCTCCCGGATCCATGCGCACCTGGAATGTGAGGTCATACGTATACCCATACAGTTCCTTATTCGCCAAAAAATTGTCCGTTGCCTTTGCCGTCACCACGTCATTTGCAGAATCCGTCGTAAATTGTTTGGTCACATTTTTCCCATCTTCGAGGCGCACGATTTTCAATTTCCCCACAAAATCCACCCCGGCTGGCAACTCATCGCGAAAGACCAGCTTGTCGAAGTAATTCACGGGATCTTCCCACGGCACATATTGGCGGACGCGGTAATAAAAATTTCCGTCAATCTGTGTCAGTGTATTGGATTTTGCCCAGGACTCACCATCGTTGGAGACTGCCTTTTTGGGGTAATCCTTATCGGGCGGAATGGCGACTTCCAAATCCGACTGAATCAGAATCCCGGCCGACAAATCGTCTGCGTTTCCCTGCAAGAGCTGGGATTTCCACCTGGCAATGACCTCTTTGTCGACGCGCCGTTCCGGGCTTTCCTTGATCTTGTCCGTTTCCCCGATCAGCAGATAATAGGTACTGCAGTCTTTTAAGGCAAACCCCACATTTCCGCGCTTATCCCCATATCCGTCGATGTCGTCTGCCGCCGTCACCACAAAATACTGTTTTTTGTCCACAACCGCCGTTTGCTTTTGGTAATATACCAGGCAATCGTCTGACTGGTAGTATTTTGTCTGAATGCTCCCATCTTCCATGCGCAGGCCAAAGCGCTGCGCGTTGTCAACATCCCACCACTGAAAGCGGGTTTTCACAGGGCTCGCTGTTTTGTAGGCCTTCCCATTTTCAAAATATTCCATTTTGAGCAATACCTCGCCCATGGCATCCTTGAAGCGGAAGCTAATCCCCGTGGAGCTAAAACCGACGGGCGGATAGACGCTCACCAATTCCCCTTTTTGCCCCGTGTACGTTTGGTTGGTATAATTTTCCACGGTAATTTTCAAGTCATACCACACGCCGTCAAAGTACAAAATCTTTTTGTAAACGGCGCCAAATTTCCCCTTGGCCGTCTCGTCCAGCGGATAAAAAAAGTCGAATGTTTCTTCTAATTTCATCGCTTTCACCGAAGCCCCCGCATTGTTGAACGGGGCATAAGAGGTAATGCCCGCGTACCATCTGGACGCGCGGTAGGCGCCATTCACGTTTTTCGGCATCATCTTGACAAATCCGCTTCCCTCCGATGTCACGGGAGTGCCGGACGATCCTGCGGAGGCAAAAGAGATCACGGATGGCGCGGAGGCTGTTTCCACACCCAGCAGATCCTCCGTCAGTCCATCTGGCGCGTCGTCTTGGCCGTCTCCTAGCTGATACTCCTGTTCCTGATTCTCCTCCCCTAGGTTGGGATCTTGCCATGGCACCGGTTCGACCAGAGATCCGGTCCCTGGATCCTCCCACACCCCATCGCCAATTTGGACATCTTCTCCTCCAAGCCCTTCTGTCTCCGTTTGCGTTTCGTGTTCCTCCCACAAATCGAGATCGTCTTCTCCAAGCCCTTCTGTCTCCGTCTGCGTTTCGTGTTCTTCCCACAAATCGAGATCGTCTCCTCCAAGCCCTTCTGTCTCTTCTGGCACTTCGGATTCTCCCCACAGCTCAAGGTTCTCCCCGCCAGAATCTTCCGTCTCTTCCCCCGCGTCCAGTTTTGCGCCCTCGGACTGCAAGATGCTCATCCACCCCATTTTCTTTGCCTCGACGCGCAAAATCACTGCCTGTTCCTGGTCGTCGCGCAGGATTTCCACATCTTTTAATTCGACAAATTCGTTGCCCTTCCCCAGGCACGCGACGCGGTAGTGATCCATCCGGGCACACGCGTCCTCGTAGAATTGCGCGTTCCGAATGATGATGTGTACCGCCGCCGCGTCGGGGAGATCGAGTTCCGCGCCGGTCTCATCTTTCACCATGAGATAGTAGGAAAAAAACGCGCGCTCCCCTTGCAGCCCCTCTTTCCACATATCCCGCAGGCTTTGCGCCAATTCCTGGCACTTCGCCTCTTTGTCCGCGCACTCGCCCACCGCGTCGGCGATGTCGAGCACGCGAAACGTCGTGCCGACGGGGTAAAAATGACCGTCTGGTGCATAGAGATGAACCTCCACCTCCCCATTGGTGTCCGCCAACACGGGGATGCCGGTGTCTTTTTCGGCCTCTTCCTCCAAATCCCCGTGGGCTTCCGCTTCCGTTGTCTTTTCCGATTCTCCCGCGTGTCCCGCTTCCGTTTCCTTTTCCGATTCTCCCGCGTGTCCCGCTTCCGTTGCCCTTTCCGATTCTCCCGCGTGTTCCCCTTTCATTTTCCCATCGGTTTCTTCTTCCAGTTTCCTTTCGGTCTCCTCGTCTGTCTCCCAGCCTTCGGGCAGTTCCGGAATGACAGGCCCGTCACAGGCATCCCCCGCGATGCCAACGCCCACCGTCGTGCCAGTGCCTGCCCTGCCAGTCTGGGCGGCGTCCGCGCCGGTCCAACTGACCGCAAACAACCCCAGAAGCAACAGGCACGCCGCCGCACATTTTCTCATCCGTCCACTATGCATTGCCAGCCTCCTCATTTTGGTAGATCTTATAAATTTCCGCAAGCGGCGTCTGGGGCGGGCAGATCTTGTCCTGGATCGCCACGGCCTCGACGGGCATCGCCAAAAGGTCGGCGGCCGTCAAGTCTCCTTCCAGGTAGTTGACCAGCCCCACCTGCTCAAACAAGGCCGCGGTGGCCTGGCCAGGGGAGACGAGGCTCGTATATCCGTAGACATAGCGCACATGGTCCGCCCCTGGAACGCGCTCGATCAATTCCCATCCCGCATTTGCGGAAAACGAAAACAGCTCCGCATTTTCCGGCGCGCGCTTTCTCCTGCTCGCCGGATCGACCAGCCGCAGCGTGCGAACTGGCACCGACACCCGCAAAAAGATCCATGCGGGGTGGTCTCCCGTATTGGTCACGGT
Organism: uncultured Marvinbryantia sp.; assembly: GCA_964455335.1. Classification (GTDB taxonomy): domain Bacteria; phylum Bacillota; class Clostridia; order Lachnospirales; family Lachnospiraceae; genus Marvinbryantia. The sequence continues at coordinate 3,657 of CAYVVW010000010.1, read as the reverse complement.
CGGATTTTTCCGCACTGCCTGCTTCGGCCTCATCGCCCCCGCATCCCCCGCGTTCCATGCCGGTTCCGTCAGCTGTATTTTCACATCGCCAGACGTGACAACGTTTGCCAGATCCTGCGTGCGGGCCGTCATGTATGCGCTCGTGATGCCCGAGGACGAGGCAAACAGGGATACCCCGAGCAGTATCGCGGCCAATTTCTCAAGATTCATGATACTCTCCATTCCGCCGCCTTTCATTGGGCGGCACAAGTAGTAACTCCGCTCGTTTGATGCGAAGCGGTTGCTTTTCCGGGACCAGGGAACGCAGCAACAGTAGCCACAAGATGATCCCGAAAAAGAACAGGCGGTTGGAAAAGCCGCCGACCCACGCGGCAAAATAGCCCAGGTAGGGAACGGACGCCCGCACCGTCCCAATGACATCCGCGTAAGAAACGCGCTTGCCATCCGCCTGCTCATTTGCGTCGCCTTTGGTCACAAAGGTCTGATCCGAGTCCCGCTTCTCCACGACGCGGTGTGTCACATTTGTCTGATCCTCCCCCATGCGGTAGGTGACGATGTCCCCCGGGCGGATTCCGGCAAACGCCGCCTGCCTGACATAGGCCGCGCTTCCCGCCACAATGGCGGGCGCCATACTCTGGCTTGCCACGGCATATAGGCGAAACCCCAAAAGTTGCGGAATTGCCACCAGGGCAACAAGTGCCATGCAAAGACCGAGCAAGAGATCGATTGCATATTTCCATTTCTTCATCTGCGCCCCCACCTCCAATTTTTTGCCAAAACCGCCGGGATGATGCATGCCGCGCCCGCGAAAAGCAGCGCCGCCCACAGCCTGGCATTTGCCGTATCGCCCGTAATGGGCGCGCTGCGGACAATGGGCCTGTCATTTTCCCCGCTCGCGGAAAATACCCAATGGACTTTGCCGACCAGCTTTTGAAACCGGTTATCCATCTCCGGGGAGAGAGACAGCGTGACGTCCAGCTCGCGGTTTTCTTGCGCGGCAAACTCGCCTAAGCTGATGTCGTTTTGCATATTGTCCTGCCCGTCTTTCCCGCACACCGCGCCCTCGTAGAGGACTTTTCCCCGATCCTCCACCCGAATGCACGCATATTCTGTCAACAGCTTGCGCAACTCTTCCGAGGACTGCGCCTGCACCGCGTCCTCCGCCCGCAAAAAGATTTCCACATTTTCGGACGAGTCATTGCCCACTTTGATTTTTTGCGTGCGCCCGCACCCGGGAACCAGGTTTTTGAAAGACGCAAACAAGTCCGTCTTGTCGGCTTCCACGGAAAATCCTTCCGATTCCCCGAGGAAAGTCACGCTCGTGTTTTGCTCCTCATAATCCTCCCGCCATTGGACGCCCAGGTCTTTTTCCGTGATGCCCCAAATGGAGAGCGCGCCGCCGGATGCCTGCACCGTTTCCATGGAAACAAGGATCTGCGCGTCTTTTCCCTGGTAGGCATTTCCCGTTTTTGGCGAAAGCCTGTATGCCTCCATCAATGGCTCTTTCGTCGTCTCCCCCGGAAGCAGGACATCCTTGTAATAAAACCACCCGTCCTCCATCCGCTTCCACCACGTGTCGTGAAAATCGATCTCAATGACGTCCGCACTGAGCGCCTCGTCTCTCACAAACGTTCCATTTTGCCGCGTGCCAAACGCTTTCTCCACGCGCACCCGCACAAAGATGGCGACCGATCCCTCATTTTTGACGTTGACCGTCTTGTCCACCTCTTGCGCCGGGTTGACGTGGTCCGGCCGCTCGTACACTTCCACCAATTTCGCTTTGTAGGAGTCCATGGTCAGGAAATTGTCCGTGTTCTGCTGGACGGAAAAATATCCAAGCGCCATGCTGGCCGGAAGCAGGCAGACAGCCGCCGCCAGGGGCAGGAACACCCATTTTTTCTTTTTCCCCATCTCCGCACCCTCTCCATTATGCGCCCATACCCGCCGCTTCCGCGATCTCTGTATCGAGCGCTTCAAAAGCCGTTGTCTGGCTGGCAAACCCGGCCACTTGGATCGCCTCTGCCTTGACCACAATCCGAAAGTCCCCCAGCAGGCGGATCTGCGCGTTTTTCCAATTGGTCGGAACCGCAAGGGTCGTAAACAGCGTCACTTCCTCGCCGATCTGCAAAATGCCGCTTTTGTCCCTTGCCATGTAGTTGCAGACGATCTCATTCTTTTTGGAGCGCGCCTCGTCCACCTGGAACAGCGGGTTGATCATCGGCAGCGCATCCATTTCCTGCGAGCTATACCCCGGAATGCGCCCCTGCTCTATCAGCGTTCCCGTTCCCTTTTGGTCGTAAGTTCCCGTATAGGTGCTGTCATAGCGTATCATGGCGCGCACAAGATCTAGCCGCGCGTCGTCCGTGATCATCTGCCCCTGGCTGTCCTGCAGCAAAATGCGCATCCTGGCATAACACGGCTCCGGCCCGTTTTTGTCTGTCGTGATGTTTTTCAAAGTCGGGTTCTTGTAAACGCTATACCCGGGGTAAACATTTTTCCCATCCCCCTCTTCCGGGTTCCAGTCCGTCTCATGCAGGCCGATGTCCAGATCCCCCACGGTAAACGTGTTTTCGATTTCCCCCTGGGACGTCAGGTAGCTGAGTGTCAGCCTCGACCCGCCTGTCGCGAGTAAAAGGATTCCTGCGCCAAGCGCCGCAGCAAATTTGATCTTCTTTTTCATGTCATTTCCCCCCATGCCTCTTCCATTGTTTTTCCGTTACAATACACTGCCTCCGCGTAGACCAGGATGTCAAACGGCGGAATCTTCGCCGCGTTTTGGCGAATTTTCACCTGGTCAAACACTGCCCCCGTCACTTCCCCCGGGCGCAAGGGCGATCCCCAGTAGTAATAGCCATCCTCTTTCTTTTGCCACCCGCCCCCGATCGCCAACGGCTCGCAGGCCTGCTCCGCGTCACTGTCCGTAAAGCGAACCGCCACCCGCACATAGCAGTCCGTGTCCGACGCGCTCCGCACTTTGGGCGACTTTTGGATGGCGCCGCCCGGGGTGAGCGCTCCCGGCGGCACAAATTTCTCCTCAATTCCGATCTCCACGGAGGAGACTCGAAATTGATTGTTGGCCGCGTCCTTTGCCGTCAGGTAGGCGAAAGAAACCCCGGCGCCCGCGCCAAACACAAGCGCGGATGCCAACGCGGCAACCAAACCCTTTTTCATCTTTCAGTTTTCTCCTTTCTTCTCCTTTCTCTTTGTTTTTCTGCTTCAATCGCGCACAGAAAATCTTGGTGGATTCACCGAAATGGACGTGGAAAAGAACTTTTCCAACGAACGTGTCGCAAGTATAGCATAGACTTTTTCACAATGCAAGTACTTTTTTCAATTTTATAAAATCTTTACAAATACAAAAAACACCTACAAGAATTGCTTCCCATAGGTGTTATCACTTATTGTATTATGTCACAAATGTAGAGTTTCTATTATAGTAAACGGCACAAGAGCCTATCTCTTGCCGTCAGGTACAAGGTGCGCTGACTGAAATCCTGACAACCTTTCCCAACAGGAAATAAGGCAGCACTATCATTGTAGTAGCAAGGTTGTAATCCTTCAAAAAATTTCCCCATCTCAATAATTTGTTATCAAAACTTCCTTTCCTGTCCTTTTGTTTGCATTACGGTTTATCATGCGCTTTACATCAAGTGATTG
>CAYVVW010000009.1:0-26851 GCA_964455335.1 uncultured Marvinbryantia sp. | reverse complement strand
CAACCGTCGGCCGCTGTCACCGCCTTGCGGCGAATCTCCGTGCCATTTTGCTTTAGGATGACCGTGATGCTCTGCGGAAGCTCTGTCCCTTCCGGAACTTCCCAAGTCTTGCTGCCTGTAACTTCCGTGGTCTCCGGCTTCTCCGCGACGTAGGTGTTCGTGATGTCGTAGCCGTCCACATCTGTTTCGTAGCCCTCTATCGCGACTTCCTCCACCGTATACTCGTAAGGTTTTCCGTCCTTATCATACTTGTCAAGGTTCGTCCAACTGTATTCCCAGTTGTCGGCTGCCGTCACCGTCGCGGTCTTGAATACCTCACCATTCCGCTTCAGGTTGACTGTGATGCTCTCCGGTAACTCCGTCCCTTCCGGAACTTCCCAGGTCTTGCTGCCTGTGACTTCCGTCTTGGCATCCAGCTCGTCGGAGCGGTTCGTGATGTCGTAGCCCTCCACTGTCGCTTTGTAGCCCGCTACCGCGATTTCCCCCACCGTGTAGGTGTACTCCACGCCGTTCTCGTCATACTTCGGCAAATCTGTCCAGCTATACTTCCAACCGTCGGCTGCAGTCACCGCCTTGGTTTCGAATACCTCACCATTTCGCTTCAAGTTGACTGTGATGCTCTCCGGTAGTTCCGTTCCATCCGGAACTTCCCAGGTCTTGCTGCCCGCAACTTCCGTCTTTTCATCCAGTTTCTCGGAGCGATTTGTGATATCGTAACCACTCACCGTTGACTGGAATCCAGGAATCGGTGCTTCCTCTACGGTATAAGCATATGCGTTACCATTCTCATCAAACTCTGGCAAGCCAGTCCACTCGTAGCGCCAATCCATGGCAGCAGTGACATCCTTGTGATCGATCTCATGCCCATTCTGTTTTAGGATAACACGAACAGACTCCGGCAGCTCCTCGCCACCAAACACCTCCCAATTTTTCTGACCGGAAACATCCACTGTAGTATGCTCTTCCGTGTCTTTCTTGTTATTGAATGTGACTGACGCAGCGTCTTTCACATAATACGTTTTCTGCCCGACCTGAATCTTCTTTGTTCCTGGTCCTTCTTTCGCAATGACATAATACTTCGGGTCTTCGTGCGTCATGCGCAAGTTCGTTCCATCTCGTTGGGAAGCGACTTTGATTTCCACCAAATATTGCGTCGTGTCGTACTCGTAACCGTCCGCACCCTCCTGTTCCTCGCGAATGATGTAGTAGTAAGTTCCCTCCGTCGTATATGCCAGTTCTCCAAACTTGATCAAAGAGCCACTGTTCGTGACCGTCATAGGCTTGATCCATGGCTCTGGTCCACCCACCTGTTCCAACGTAAAGCGGAACTTCTCATTCGCGGAGGCCACCTTGCCATTCACATTCTTCTTCGCCTGCAACTGCGCATACGTGTCAATCAAGTAGTCCCCATGGTACGCCCACAAATGACCTTCCGAACCCGAACTCACGGTTTTGCCAATCAACGTTCCGCCATAGTTGCCACCTGCAATTTTCACATCGGCATCTGGCGCAACCACATGGCCTCCCCAGTTCTGTCCCGGCAATTGCACGGAATCCGCATATGGGAAATTCCAGACAATCGCTGTGCCATTTCCTTTTTCACCACCGTTAAACTGTGAACTGTCACTCCCCATCCAGACACGCGGAACAATCACATCCCCAGTTTGCGTCACATTGATGATGGTATTTTGCTTGGCATCGTCCTGACCCAAAATCAAGATATCTTCCAAACCATCCAAGGTTTCGATGGTGACATTGGAGCCGCCTTGGATCGTAATTCTCCTATTTTCATTCGGACGCACTACCTGCTCGGAACCGCCTAACATGGCATATCCTGCATTTTCGATGACCGACTTCGCCCTTGCAAAATCAAAGTAATCGTCAGACACATAGACCGGAATCTGGCTCGTGCCCCCTTCAAACCGGTCATTCAAGTAATACTGGCCAAAATCATCCACGACCACCTTGTTCACAGACCCCACATACAACGGCTCCACATTGGGGCTGCTTCGGTCGACGAAGATCGCATCAACCAGACCCGACACATAGGACGGCGGCAACTTTGCCCCATTCGAGAGGTTCTGCCCACCATCTGCAAATGCACTGCCACCCGTCAAGTTCCCATCCACACGCACCGAACCGATACAGTGGATACTGAGTGTCGCGTCCCCAAAGGATACGATGTTGTACCCATTCAGGAAATTTTCCAGTGTGTACGGGCGATCGTAGTAAACTTTCTTGAAGCGATTTTGGAATACAATCGGCTCCTCTTCTAGCAACGCCTCCCCACCGCTTGGTCTTTGATAAGAAACCTTGCTGACTACCATCTTCGGCTGGCCAAACGGTCCGTCTACCTTTTTTACCTCAACGGTAATCTGGTAGCTCGTGTCGTCATACGTCATGCCGGCAAGAGCACCTTTCTTCTCTCTGAGTCTGAGCGTGTGTGTGTGATCGTACTCCCCACACTGTGCCTTCAGCTCCTGTAATCCAAATGACACAACTCCAGCCGCATCGTTTGCAACTTCCTCTCTGTACCACGGCCAGTCCTGTGTCAAGCACAGCGTAAAGTCCTCAGCTTTCAGCTCCCTCCCTTCCAACTCTGTCCGAAACGTCAGCTGGAAGTTTTCCTCTAGGATCTCCGCGTCTATCTCCGCAATCCCGCGCACGATGAATTTCGAGAAGCTGTCGGTCGTGAAGCCGACTTCGCTGACCTTTTTGCCTGTCGCGTCCACGTGGTCGGTGACTTCTTCGATGTTTTGCCCATCCGTGAGGTGGTACACCTTGTACTCGATCTCGTTCGGGTCGACGTATTTTTTGTTTTCCAACTTGATGCTGTTTTGGTTCTTGTAGCGAATCGACACGGACACTTCGCCGCTCGTCGGCTCTGTCTCCACGCCGTCCACTTCAAAGTGCATGTCGTAGACCGCATAGGCCGCCATCATTTCCGTGTCGCCCAAGGTCTCCCCGAGTGTCAGCTTTTCTTCTTTGCTCAGGGTCTCCTGGGAAACCACAAATACGGCATCCTCCGGCAATCCCTTCGGGTCGGACAGCACGGCCGTCACGACGATGCCACCCGTTTCACTTGTGAACGTGCGCGGCGCTTCCGGTTTCGCCTGCGGCTCTGTCTCGGCCTCGGTTTCCCCTTCCGTCTGCGCCTCGGCGGCTGCCTCTGTCTCCGTCTGCGGCTCTGCCGCCTCGGTCTGTTTTTCCGTCGGAATCTCTGTCTGCTGCCCTGCCGCGTCCGTCTCTGTCTCTTCCGGCGTATGCGGACGGCCTGCGCCCTCCGTCTCCGGCTTGGTCTCCGTCATGGGCTCACTCTGGTGCTCCGTGTGCGCCTCGGTCGCAGGCTCGCTCTCCTTTTCCGTATGTGCTTCTGTCGCGTGCTCGCTCCCCTTTTCCGTGTGCTCCTCGCTCGCAAGCTCGCTCTCTTTTTCCGTATGTGCCTCGGTTGCTGGCTCGCTCCCTTTTTCCGTGTGTGCCTCGGTCGCAGGCTCACTCCCTTTTTCCGTGTGCTCCTCAGTTGCAGACTCACTTTGCGTTTCCGTGTGTTTCTCTGGCGCACCCGTCTGTTTGTCGCCATTCGGATCGGACCCTTGCGCGCCCGCTCCCGCACCATTGCCCTGGCCACTCGACGCACTCCCGGGGTCTTTTTGCGCATCCTCGCCCTGCGGTTCTCCACCTGCTCCATCCGGCGACTGCGCATTGTCTTCGTTTTCTGGTTCGCCTTCCGGCTGCGTTTCGGCCGGATCGCCGCTTTGCGGGGCAACCCCCTGCTCGGATTCACCCGCCGAATCTTTCAGCGAGTCCTCACCCGCTGTCTTCTGCTGGGGTTCTGGCGCACCCGCCTGTGTGCCTGCGCCTTCCTCGGTGTTGGCGCTCGCCTCGTCAACCGAGGTTTCCCCATACGCTGTCCCTGCCAGCGGGACATCTGCCCCTAGGACGGCCTGTTGGATAAGCATGACAAAGGTCAATGCCAACGCTAAACATCGCCTTATCTTGCGCCTACTCTGTTTCTTCATGAGAAATTCCCCCTGTCCTTTGAACCACTCATATGCCTACCAGACCGCTCACGCCAGTATCCATACCCCATTTTGTGCAGATGACAGATGCGCGCGCCGATAACCGCATACCACACCGTGTAAATCATGGCTGAAATTGTCTGCTTTTTTTTGACAATTCTGTACAATTTACCGATGTTTTCTTGCTCCTTGAGAGAATTATACTACAATAAAACCAAAAATAAAACAGACACGGCAAAAATTTTTTTATCTTTTTTTTCATCAGTAAGGGCGCAATGATGTAAGTTACCGATAGTTGCGGAAAACGCTTGCACCCACAAAGATCTCTACTCCGCAAGACGGTAGGCCCACGCGCCTTTGACCTGGGGCAGCAGGCGGTCGATAGACCACGTTTGCCCGCTATTTTTTGCGCTGTTCGGATCGCGCACGCAAATCCTGCCCTCGCTGTCGATTCCGCTCAGGACGATGAAATGCCCTCGCTTGGTAAAGTCGCCCGGGCGCATGGAGCAAATCAGCACTTTGCCGGATTGCAGGGCTTCCAGGAACGCGTCCGGGTGGATGGCGATTTCCCGCGCATTTAACCCGAGGCTCTGCGCGCCTGTCGTCATCAAAGACCACGCAGTTCCCGTTCCCCACACATAATGGCCGTTGTCGATCGCCATGCGCGCCATGCGCGCGGGATGCCAGCCGCCATCCCCCGTCAGGCCGGCATACACCATGGAAAGGCAGGTCGGCCCGCATCCGGTCATCGCCAGGTAGCCGCTCCCATAGGTCTGGTATCCCCAGCGCGGATCCCACTGCAAAAAGAGCGGAATCTCCCCCTTTTCCACTTCGCGCGAGAGATCCACGGACACGTCCGCCCCATGGTAGACCGCATACGAGAACACAAAGCGCGCGATCGCGGGGTTTTGAGCAAACGCATAGGCGGCCTTGGCCACGGTTGGCGCATCCTCGCCATCGCCCGGCACTTCCACCTGGGAGATCATCTCGGAAATTTGCGGGTCTGCAAATCCCTCCAGGGGAGAAAATAGCATCCACAAAATCAACAAGAGCGTCCTCATCACTTTTTCTCCCGCAATTCCCGGAAAAACTGCTTGAGCATCTCACTGCACTCCTCTTCCAATACGCCGCGCGTCACGCGCACTTGGTGGTTAAACGCCTCCGTCTGCAAAATGTTGAGGATAGACCCGGCGCAGCCGGCTTTCGGGTTCATGCACCCAATCACCGCCTCTGTCAGGCGCGCCTGCACCATCGCGCCCGCGCACATCTGGCACGGCTCGAGCGTGACATACATCACACAGCCCTCCAGTCGCCAATCCCCCAGTTTTTTTGCCGCCCTGCGTATGGCGATCAGTTCGGCGTGCGAAAGCGTGTTTTTGTCCGTGTTCCGCCGGTTATACCCGCGCGCGAGAATCCTTCCATCACGCACAATCACGCACCCGATGGGAACCTCGCCCAAGGCATAGGCCTTTTTCGCCTGGCGGAGCGCCTCCCTCATATATCTTTCGTGCATTTCCAACGAGATGCCCGCCACACGCGTCTCCTGATGTTTCCACGGGATGCCTGCCACACTCGTCTCCTGATGTTTCCACGGGATGCCTGCCACACTCGTCTCCTGGCGTTTCTCTCTCGCCCCCGCACTGTTTGTTTTGCGAGTTTCCTTTTCACTGCCCTGTGCGTTCCGATCCGACACGTTCTCTTTGCTGCTCTGCGCGTTCCGATCCGCCGTTTTCTCTTCACAACCCTGCACGTTCTGTTCTAGCGCTTCTTTTCTATTGTCATTCAATGCGTTCTGTGTCTGCATACCTTTGTACGATCCTTTTTCGGATTGTCTTTCGCGCAAAACTGCGGTTTTCCTACCGCTCTATCCCATCCCTGGCTGGCTGCCCGCATTGGAACGGATGCTTTTTCATGCAGATTTCCGACACATAATCCGCGCGCCCCAGCAGGGCCTCCCCCGGGTTTTGCCCCGTGAGGATCACCTCCAGCCGCTCCGGCTTCTCGTCTAGGAAGCGCGTCAAGTCATCTTGCGCGAGCAGCCCCGCCCCCACGGCATAGATCGCCTCGTCGAGAAACAGCACGTCATACTGCCCCTCCCTCACGGATTGCGCGATGGCGTCCAATTGTTTTGCATAAAACTCCCGGCGCTGCCGCTTTTCGTCCTCCGTCATCTGAAAGCTAAATTTCTCCTCGTCGAGACCTGGCATACAAGTAATATTTTCCACGCCCGCAAAGAGCTTGCGCTCGCTCGTGCCATTGTCCTTTAAGAACTGGTAAATCAGCACCTTGTAGCCATGGCCGGCCGCGCGCGCGCAAAGCCCCATGCCCGCGGTCGTCTTGCCCTTTCCGTCTCCACAGTAAATGTGAATCAGCCCCGTCGTCTTTGTCGCCATATAGAACCCCCTGACTGTCCGAAAACCGCTTCGTGACAATTGACCCCCGCTTCCTACCTCTATCCTCTATAGCCCTCTATAGTCTGTAGCACCTCTATGGCAAAAGCATCTATAGCAAATGCAAACGAGAAAACGATGTTTGTCTTGGTCGTTTGCCGCGCATCATTTTTGTTTACAAATGCCTTCCATTCGTATATGATGATGTTGGGCCAAAAAATATTTTGCCTCGAAATCCCACAAAACCGAAGGAGGGGTCTCTGTGTGTAAATTGTTCCGCACGCTTGTCTTGTCCGCCATCTGCTGGATGGCGCTCTCTCATCCCCTGTCCGCCAGTGGGGCTGACCTGCCCGCCCCCGTTCTCTGCCCCAATGAAGCGGCCACGGTCAAGGTAGGCGTAGATTTTGTCATGGTGCGCCCCCCGCTCGCCGACTTGGAGGCGCGGGTTGCGCGTCTGCTCTCGCAATGCCAGGGCGACTGGGGCGTCTATGTCAAGGATCTCTCCACCGGCCAGTCCTTTGCCATAAATGACCATGCCATGATGTCCGCAAGCCTGATCAAGCTCTTCATTGCCGGCGCTATTTATGAGCAGATAGACCTCGGAAATTTAAGCGAGTCCAGCTCTATCCTCTCCCCGCTCGATGCCATGATCACATACAGCGACAACGAATCTTCCAATGTGCTGGTGCGCGCGCTTTGCAAGAGCGGGGAATCGTTTGCGGACGGCCTCGACAGGGTCAACGATTTTATCGCCCGGCACGGTTTTTCCAACACTCGGCAGGTCAATGGCATCGCCGACCCCAGTTTGTGGGTCAACAATGGCTATAACCAGACTTCCCCAAAAGACTGCGGGATGCTCCTGGAAATGGTCTACAACCGCACGCTCGTTTCCCACTACAACTGCCTGCGCTTTGAGTCGCTCTTAAACCGGCAGCAAGTGAACTACAAAATTCCGGAGGGGCTGCCGAACGGCACGCACATTTCCCACAAAACAGGGGAGATTTCGGACACGGAGAATGACGCAGCCATCGTCTATACTCCCTATGGGGATTATGTGCTGTGCATCTTGTCGACGGAACTCACCGACACGGGCAGCGCCGTCGGGAGCATCCGCAAAATCGCAGGCATGGTGCACGACGACTTCACCAGTTCCGTGATTCAGACAGGTACGGGGCAGCCTTTCGCCAAACCCATCAAAGAACATGTGGCGGATCTGGTGTCGGGGAAACCTTACCTGGCCTACCGCATTTCCGAAGATGCGCCCACCCCGCCTGCGCTGCCGGCTTTGCCGACCTGGCCATGGTTTTCGGGGCGTGTCACGCTGAAACCCTAATCTTGCCAGCGTCTCACCAGCACACCGCCGGAAGATGCCCTGAGATCATCCTATGACTTGGGTGTCAAAAAGTATCCACGGTTTTGTCGATTGCCCGACAAATGCGAAAGAAAGACTTTGCCGCGCTGTTGCATACACAAACACGAAAGGAGGACTTTGCAATGTTTCGTCTGTGGGGAAAGCTCTGGAAGGACAACCGCCTGATGCGCGACACGACCATCTGCGACCAGTCGAACCGCACGCGGACGCAAAAGGTGTTTGCCGCCCTCGATGGCATCTGCGTGCAATTCGACTTAGGAAAGCCGATTTGGCTGGACGCCAATATCAAGGATTTCCAACGCCACGCAAAGACGCGGTTCACACAGGACAGCTTCATCGAGTCAATCGACTTTGACTACCTGGAGATCCAGGTCATCGAGGAGGACTGACCGCTTCCATTCCTCCTGGCACATACTTCCTGGCAGACGCATCTCTTTTGCGGATGCGTCTTTTTGCGAACACATTGCTCTCCAACGGATTGGGTTCTCTACCGGCGGTTCCCTTCATGCGCATGCTGCCCTGTTCGCTATTCCTTCGCCCAGCCGTATGCGTATTTTACCGCTCTTCTCCACCCGCTGACGCGTTCTTTTCGCACTTCCTCGGGCAGGGATGGGTGGAATGTGTGGCTGACTTTCCAGTTGCGCGCCACTTCTTCTTTGGAAGTCCAATACCCAACGGCAAGCCCCGCGAGGTAGGCCGCGCCCATGGCCGTCGTCTCAACGCATTTGGGGCGGTTGACCGGAGCGCCGATGATGTCCGCCTGTGTTTGCATCAGAAAATCGTTCGCGCTCGCGCCCCCGTCCACTTTTAGGGATGTCAGGGCGATGCCGGAATCCGCGCGCATGGCCTCCAGCACGTCATTGACCTGGTAGGCGATGGAATCGAGCGTGGCGCGGATGATGTGGTACTTGTTCACCCCGCGCGTGATGCCGACCACGCACCCTCGGGCATACTGATCCCAATAGGGCGCGCCAAGGCCCGTAAACGCAGGCACGACATAACAGCCGTTCGTGTCGGGCACTTTCTTTGCCATGTATTCGGAGTCCTCCGCGGAGTCTATCAGGCGCATCTCATCGCGCAGCCATTGCACGGCCGCGCCCGCCACAAAGATCGACCCTTCCAGCGCATATTGCACCTTGCCGTCCAAGCCCCACGCAATCGTCGTCACCAGCCCATTTTTGGAAAATACCGGCCGCTCGCCCGTGTTCATCAGCAGGAAGCAACCCGTGCCATAGGTGTTTTTTGCGTCGCCCGGACAAAAACAGGTCTGCCCAAACAGCGCTGCCTGCTGGTCGCCCGCAGCCCCCGCAATCGTGATTTCCCCTCCGAAAAATGAGGGGTCGCACCTGCCATAAATGGCGCTCGAAGGCGACGGCTTTGGCAACATGCACCGCGGGATGCCAAGTTCTTGCAGGATGTCGTCATCCCAGTCAAGCGTGTGGATGTTGAACAGCATCGTGCGCGCCGCATTGGAATAATCTGTCACATGCACCGCGCCTTTGGTCAATTTCCAGATGAGCCACGTCTCCACCGTGCCAAACAGCAATTCCCCCCGCTCGGCGCGCTCCCTCGCCCCTTCCACATTGTCCAAAATCCAGCGAATCTTTGTGGCGGAAAAATAGGCGTCGATCACAAGCCCCGTCTTTTCCTGGAAAACTTCCTGCAATCCTTTTTCCCGCAGCGTGTCGCAGTATTCGGACGTGCGCCGGCATTGCCAGACGATCGCGTGGTACACCGGCTCGCCCGTGTTGCGATCCCAGACAATGGCGGTTTCCCTTTGGTTTGTGATGCCGATGGCCGCGATGTCCTTCGCCTCCGCGCCGATGCGGCTCATCGCCTCCACCGCCACCCCGAGCTGGCACGACCAAATCTCATTCGCGTTGTGTTCCACCCAGCCGGGTTTCGGGAAATATTGCGTAAATTCCCGCTGCGCCACACTGCACATGTTTCCTTTTTCGTCGAACAAAATGCACCGGTTGCTGGTTGTTCCCGCATCCAGGGCCATGATATACTTTCCCATGTTTCTCTCCTTTTGCCACATGGCAAAAACACTCCAAGCGCCGTAAATCTACCCGGGCAGAGAGCCTTTGCCCGCGACGTACCTGCGCACCGTGTCCCAACGTCATGCCAATACATGACCTTTTGACGCTCGTGTCATGTCATGATGTTACGGTATCGAAAACGACAAAAGTATTTGCCGTTTTCGATAGACCTCCGTGGGATGCGCGTCACGGTATGATGTTTCTCGCCTCGCCCCGCAAAAATGCCGCCACATTTTCATAGACCTCGCCCACCAGCCGCCGTCTGGCCTCGACAGTGGCCCACGCGATGTGCGGGGTCACAATCAGCCTGGAGCTGTCCTGGATCTCCAAAAGGGGACTGTCGGCCCGCATGGGCTCTGCCGAGAGGACATCCAGCCCCGCCCCCGCGATGATGCCGTCTTTGAGCGCGTCGACGAGATCCCGCTCATTGACGATGGGACCCCGCGCCACGTTGACCAGGATTGCCGTCGGCTTCATCTGGCGCAAAGTATCGCGGTTTATCAAATTTTCCGTCTTTTCGTTTAAGGGCGCGTGGATGGACACGATGTCCGATTGCGCAAGCAACTCCGGCAGATCCACCCGTGCAAAGCCGCCGTGGTTATTGTTTCCGGTGGTGGAATAATAGCGCACGTCGCAGCCGAACGCCCGCGCAATCTCCGCCACGCGCCTGCCGATTGCGCCAAGGCCGAGGATGCCCCACGTCTTTCCCGCCAGTTCCCCGATGCGCCGGTCCAGGTTGCAAAAAATGTCACTTTTTACATATGCGCCCGATTTCACATAAGTGTCATAGTAGGCGAGCTGCCCGAGGAGGGCCAGCGCCAGGGCAAACGTATGCTGGGCAACGGAATCCGTCGAGTACCCGCGCACGTTTGCCACGGAAATCCCCTGGCTGTCCGTGTAGGCCTTGTCCACCATGTTGTAGCCTGTCGCCGTGAGCGCGATAAGCTTCAGATGCTGCGCGCCCTTTAGCGTCTGGGCGTTCATCGGCACTTTATTCGCCACCACAATCTCTGCGTCCTGTATTTTCCCCGGCGTGTCCTCCGGGGTGGAAAGGTCGTAGAACGTCACCTCGCCCAAGTTCTCAAACATCGACAGGTCCACATCGTCGCCCAGCGAGTTTTTCTCCAAAAAAACGATCTTGTTCATTTTTCCCACAATCTGCAGACTACAGCCTCTTTTGCAATTTCTCATGCAACTTACAGCCTCTTTTGCAATTTCTCATGCAGCCTTACAGCCTCTTTTGCAATTCCTCGCGCTCCGCCTCATATCCCGGCTTGCCGAGCAGGGCAAACATATTCTTTTTGTAGCTCTCCACGCCCGGCTGGTCAAATGGGTTGACGCCCAGCACATAGCCGCTTACGCCGCACGCAAATTCAAAGAAATAAAACAGCTGCCCCAGGGAATATTCATCCTGACGCGGGATGTGGATCACCAAATTCGGCACGTTGCCGTCCGTGTGCGCAAGGATCGTGCCGCGCATCGCGTTTTTGTTCACAAAGTCCACAGTCTTTCCGGCTAGGTAATTCAGCCCGTCCAAGTCCACCGGCTCTTCCTGGATGGTGAGGGTGCAGCGGGATTCCTCCACGTCGAGCACCGTCTCAAACAGGATGCGCGCGCCGTCCTGGATGAACTGCCCCATGGAGTGCAAGTCGGTCGTCAAATCCACCGATGCCGGGAAGATACCCTTTTGGTCTTTGCCCTCGCTCTCGCCATAGAGCTGCTTCCACCACTCCGACACATAGTGCAGGCTCGGCTCGTAGTTTGCAAGCACTTCCACCGCCTTGCCCTTGCGCAGCAAGATGTTGCGCACCGCCGCATATTTGAGCGCGTCATTTTCCGCAAATGGCGCCTCGATGGCGTGCCGCCTCCCTGCTTTTGCGCCCTCCATCAGCTGGTCAATGTCCGCACCGCTCACGGCAATGGGCAAAAGCCCGACCGCGGTCAAAACGGAGAACCGTCCGCCCACGTCATCCGGCACAACAAATGTCTCGTACCCTTCTTCCGTCGCCAGCTTTTTCAACGCGCCCCGCGCCTTGTCGGTCGTGGCATAGATGCGATCCGCCGCGCCCTTTTTCCCATATTTCTTTTCCAGCAATTCCTTAAAAATGCGAAACGCGATGGCAGGTTCCGTGGTCGTCCCGGACTTGGAGATGACATTGACGGAAAAATCGCGATCCCCCACCACCTCGATGAGGTGCTGCAAATAGGCGCTGCTGATGCTGTTGCCCGCAAAATAAATCTCCGGCGTTTTGCGAATTTCTTTTTTCACGTTGTTGTAAAAACTGTGGCGCAAAAACTCGATCGCCGCCCGCGCGCCTAGGTAAGACCCGCCGATGCCGATGACAATGAGCGCCTCGCTCTCCTTGCAAATCTTTGCGGCCGCCTGCTTGATCCTGGCAAATTCGTCCCTGTCATAGTCTTCCGGCAAATCGACCCAGCCGAGAAAATCATTTCCCGCGCCCGTGCGCGAAAGGAGCAACTCCCGCGCCGCGCCCGTGATCGTTTCCATCGCCTGCATCTCGCCCGCGCGGATAAATGTCTCCGCTTTTGCATAATCAAAAGTTACTTGATTTCCCATCTGAAAAATCCTCCCTTGTGTCGTTTTTGTCTTTGCATCATTCTACCAAACCGCACCCGCATTGTAAAGTGGCGATTCCCCCATTTCCCGCAACATGCCATGGATGAGGCGCACGCTGTTGTCGATGGCCATTTTTTCAAATTTTTCGTAATCCATGTTTGCGCTGTCGTCGGCCTTGTCGGAAATCGCGCGGACGATCACAAACGGGATGTTGTTTAAGACGGCCGCCTGGGCAATCGCCGCCCCCTCCATCTCGGTGCAATAGCCGCCAAATAGCGATGTCAGGCGCGCCTTGACCGCGCGATCCGAGACAAATTGGTCGCCGCTTAGCACCCGCCCCTCAAATACGCCGATGCCGGGGTTTTCTTTTTCGCACACACGCTTTGCCAGCGCGCGCAGATTTGCGTCCGCCGCAAACGCAAAGTGATGCATCTGCGGAATCTGCCCGAGCGGGTAGCCAAACCCAGACGCGTCCATGTCATGGTGCAAAGCATCCGTGGAGATGACCACATCCCCGATATTCACTTCCGCGCGCAGCGAGCCGGCAATGCCCGTATTGAGGATGGCGTCCACCTGAAATTCGTCCGCCAAAATCTGCGCGCATATGGCCGCGTTGACTTTTCCGATGCCGCTTTTGACCACCACGACCTCGCGCCCTTCCAAGACACCCTCGCAAAACTCCATGCCGGCCCTGTGCGCCAGCCGCCCTCGCCACATCGTTTCCTTGAGCTGCGCCACCTCGACTTCCATCGCCCCAATAATTCCTATTTTTTTCATCTTCGCCTCATCCGCTCCCATCTTTTTTGGTTCTATTCTACCCACGCCGATCCTCTTTTGTCAAGATCACGATGGAAAGCAAGCATCCATGTGGTGCCTCAATAACACACTACCTGGAACGATTCCCTGGCGAACGCGATTTCATCCGATGGCGCAAGGCTGACGCTCTCGTTGACCATCAGGCGCCTGCCATTGACATACGTTCCATTTGTGGAATTTAAGTCACAAAGGTAGTATTCTTTTCCGAGGCGGTCGATTTTTGCGTGAACCCGGCTCACGGAGGGGTGGGAGAGGATGATGTCGGCCTGTCCGGACAGCTTTCCCACCACATAAGAGTCCTTCTCTAAGACGATGCTCTCCTGCTGCCTGGGGTTTTTGCTGACCAGGATGAGGTTGGAATCCTTGTCCGCGTTTTCATACAAGATGCCCGTGTCTCCCAAGCGGCTTTTCCTCCTGGCGGCATCCTCGCCCCAGTGCGAGGAAAATCGCCCCGCACTCCCCGCACCTCCCGCAGCCCCCGCCGTTTCCCCGCGGTAGCCGAACGCGCCATTCGCGCCATCTCCCCATGCGCCTTGATGGCTTCCGTCATCTGATCCCCCACCTTGGTAGGATGTCTGGTAACGCACGCTCCCCATACCCTGATAGGACGATGGATGCTTTCCGTTGTCCGCTCCCTTGCCCTGGTAGGAAAACCCGTAATCCGCTCTGCTGCCCTCACCGCCGTAGGACGATTGATAGCCTGCGTTTCCCGCCCCACTGCCTTGATAGGAGAACCGGTAATCCGCTCTGCTACCCTCACCGCCATAGAACGATTGGTGACCCGCGTTTCCCGCCCTACTGCCCTCTCCGCCATGAAGCGATTGGTAACCTGCGTTTCCCGCCCTACTGTCTTGATAGGATGTCTGGCGCATGGGCTGCCCGTCCGCTTCCATGGGCATCCCAAATTCCTGCATATCGGATATGTCCGGCAAGTCGGACATATCCTGAAATTCCTCCATCGCGCGGTCCATTTTGGCATCTTCTTCCCCCCTGCCCTCTTTTTTCTTTTTTTCATCCAAAGTAAAACCGTACACCAGGATGGCGATTAGCAAAAAGGACACCCCGCCGATCTGCGTGACGGTCAGTTTCCAAAGCCATGCCGCAACTGCCAAAAGGGCGATCGCGACGGCGAAACACACTATCAAGAACCAGCGCCCCGTCGCGTCCTGTTCGGCTTCTTGCTTTCCCCGCTTTCTTTGTGTCTGCGTTTTTTGCGCCTGCTGCTTTGCTTGCCGTTCTTTCCTTTCTTTCCGTTCTTTCCTCTCCTGCCTTTCTTGATGTTGTTGCCCCTGCGTTTTTTGTCTTTTTTCTTTCTTTTCCCATTTTTCCGAGATGGGCCATTTTTGTTTTTTCTTTTGCTTTGGCTCTTCGTCTCCCCAAGAAAAATCCGGCATTTCTAAGGGGAGTTCTCCCGGCGGGCAACCGAATGCCCCAGGCACTCCCGCGCCCATTCCCATGCCCATTTCTTTGTCTTTGCCCGCTTCCGTGCCCACATAGGGTTTTTGGACTTTTTGGTGGATCATCTGGGCATAATTTGCATAGTGCGCCTCATTGTCCATTTCCCGCATTTGCGCCGGCGCGCCCGCGGACTGCAGGATGTTTTCCAGGCTGTCGTTGTGCTCCCCCGCCCTGCGGTAGATTTCATACCCAAGCAGCACCGCCTGCTCATCCGTGTCGTCCAATCGCTCCAGCAGGTACATGGCAAGCTCCCGAAAAGACTGCACCAAATCCCGCTCGTAGCAGGGCAGATAGCAAAAGAGCGGTTCGCGCGACTCGATGTCCATGTAAATCATCTGCGGGTCGAGCACAATGCGATCCATGTCGAGCAGGTATTTTTTCAATTCCCGCAAGGCGCGGTGCAGCCCGCCGAGCAGGGAGCGCAAGTCCTCCGCGTTCATGCGCCGTTTCCCATAGACGCGCTCCATCGATTGCCTGGACGTGATGTCGTAAAAAAACAGGCTTTGGCCGTTCACCCTCCTTAAGCTGCAAGGCAAAAGTCCCTGTATCTGGTTTTCCATCAACATGTGCACGCGGTAATCGTCATCCCCCACGGTTTCCGCCATTTCCGGCACCATGTAATTGTGCGCCATGTCGCGTTTATACGAAACGTTCAATCTCTCACCCTCCTCACAGAATCGATCACTTTTGCGACACCGCGTATCTTTTGGATGCGCCTGGATGGCCGCATGGTTGTCAGCGTCACGCCCGCGTTGACCGAGAGTTTCTTTTTCCCAAAGAACTTACTGGCCATGCCCGGCACCCGAAAATTGCCCGCGCAGGTGACGCGAACCGTCTTTTCGTCCAACGTCTCCGCGGCCGTCGCGTTGCGCGTGCCAAGCATCCGTTTTTTGACCAGGGCTTGCGCGCGTTTCGCGCCAACGGTCAGCGATGCGTCCGGCTCTACGTCATCCTGATGCAGGCAGGCCGTGACCGCCGCCTCATACGCCGCCCCTTGCAAAAAAGCGCGGTCGTGCAAATAAAAACCCATGTAAATCACCGCTACCAGGACAGCCAGCAGTATGCCCATCAGCAGAGAAGCCTCCACCGTGTAGCTTCCCCGCAGCTGCCCTTTTGGCGCCATTTTCCTGTGCTGCCGCTTCTTCCTATGCCACCTTTGTCCCATGCGCACACTTCCTCTCCTATCTTTCCTATTTTGCAGTATTTCATGATGCTAGGATAGAAAGCCCTTTCCTACGATCGGCACGATAGAACATCGTGCCAAACCATAGGGCATCTTTTTACCGCAACATCATTTCATCGCAGATCTCTGCTGCTCTCATAAGCGACAAAAGTATTTGCTGTTTACGAGAACTCCTCCTGGGGATGCGCACAAATTTGCTACGGAATCATGCTGCTTACGCAGCGCAAATTCGGCACAGCAAACGACAAAAACGAAAATCGCCTTGTCGCTTGCTATCTCTCGTAAACGCTTTTGCCCTGCAACTGCACGTCCGCCTTTTCAGACAATCTCCCCTGCCAGCCAGCACCCATATGCCGCCAGGTAGAATGGCACAAACGGCAGCTGGTATTTGCGGCTGCGCTTCCATATCAGGCAAATCAAGGAGACCGGGCAGAGGAGCAAAAGGGCCGTCACGAAGATCCCGACCGTCTGCGAAAATCCCAAAAACAGCCCGATCACGGCAAGCACGCACGCATCCCCATACCCGACCGCCTGGCGCGTCAGGTATGCCACAAGGAACAGGAAGATGCCGGGCAGGCACCCTGGCGCCCATGCCAAAAATCCGTCTTTTTCGAACAAGTGTATCGCGCACGCGGCGATCCCCGCCGCGACGGAAAATGGCACGCTGACGCGCTTTGTTTTCCAGTCCGCAACGGCCGCCACCAGCAAATAACCCAATAAGGTCAAGCGGATCCCCCACATTTTGCACATGCCCTCCAATCTCCCACTTCTGATGCCGGCACCTGGCGGACGGTTCTTTTTAAGCCGCTGCAGCCCGCCGACGTATGGTAACGGTTTCCATGATCCGTGACAAATACCGACGATCCGCCGCCGCTTGGGCAGCGCTCGCATCTGTGGTATTTTGCGCCCGATTTGTTGCGCAGAGACGGCACATCGCCCGCCGGAACGCGCCGGACGGACAATTTCAGGTGCGTGCAATTCGGGTCTTTGTGGTAGACCGTTCCCGTCTCTGTCACCCAGACCTGCTCCTCCTCGCCTTCCTCTGCCTCCTCATCCCCGCTTCCATTCCCATCCCGCCCCGTCCAGGCGCGCACACGCGCGCGCAAGGCCGTTTTTGTCTTTGGGATCGGCAGCAGGGTATAGGTATTTTTCGCGCTATAGGTCACCGCGAGGTCGATGATGTCCTCGTCCCAAAAAGAAGTTTTGTAAAAATGCAGCGTTCCGTCCTTATCCTGGAAAGACGCCTTTTTCTCCACGCTCATTTTTGCGTAAGCGGTGGAGATGCCGCCCGTGATCAGATCGGCCGCAAGCCCATCTCCCGCCGTCACGCCCAGCTGGCGAATATACGCATAGGCCGCCATGTCTTTTGCCGTGTCCTGCATACCCGCCAAGACCGCCCCCTGCACCGTCATCACTTGAAAGAAGTGCATCATCGCCAGCATGGCAAATAAAAACCAGGGAAGCACGCACGCCGCTTCCAGCGAAATGCTTGCGCGGATGCCCAAAAATGCCCTCCCCTTGGATGTGTCTTTTGTCTTTGCCGGGAGAAACACACACTCCTTTCTTTTTCTGTATTTTTTGTTCCAATGCCCACATCGCCTTTTGGAAAAGAGCATTTTCCGACACCCCCTTATCATCGTGTCTAATAAGCAAAACTCCCTGTCACCTGAAAGTCAAAATCCGCCATTCCCGTGCGCATAAAGGCAGACGACACGCGCAAAAATTGCTGCGGCACATGAAAGTCGGCCTTTGCCGCAATCTGGAATATGGCATGGTCAATATGAAAGGACGCCGTCTGCTTGCGCGACTGCATATAGCTCTCGATGAGATCCAGCGCGCGCATCGGGTATTTCCCCTGATCCCCCATGGTAAAGAGGATCTGCAAATGGTCGGCATACGAAAGCCCACGGCCATCCGACCCATCCTCGCGGTCCAGTTCCGTCAGGATGCTGCCCAGAGAGGAAAGCCCGAGTTTCCAGGTGTCCGCGCTTTTTACAAGCGGCACTTTCCCGCCCGCCAACAGGCTGCGCACGTCCAGCAGGCTCTCCCCATAGGCCCAGGCGAGCAAAAGCGCATAGCCCGTGGCCGTCACGACGCCCGGAACAGGCACCCACCCCACCAGGGATGCCGCCAATCCCTGTGCCGCCATCATGCTTGTCTCGTCCAGAGACAAATATAGGAAATTGACGCCCTCGCGCAAAAGGAGCAGGCGGTTGACGACGCTTTTTAAGTTTTTCTCGTCGGTGTCCTTCCCGCATAGGATATATTCCAGCGCGTAATCCAGCGCGCCCTCCCTTTCCTCATCCGTAAATAGGGAAAACCGCTCAAACAGGTATTCCTGAAAAATCAAGTTGTCGATGAGGCCGCCATATTCCTTTTTTACGGGCAGCGTTCCTTTTTTGCATCTGCGTTTTGATGCGCGGTCTGACGAGATCTCCTTTGTGGAAACTTTGCTCTTATCCTTTAGGACAAGCCCCAAAATCCCTTCTTTTTTCAATTTCTTGATGATGTCCAAAGGGTTCGTTTTTTCCACCGGCGCCACCTGGTATTGCGGCTCAATGACGACAGACCCATCCTCTGCCTGCTGTTTTTGCTGCTCTTCCAACAGCCGTTTTTGCTCCTCAATCTGCGCGAGCTGCGCCGTGATATTGGACTCCTGGTTCTTGTAGGAATCCTCCGCTTTTTTCATTTCCTCGCCCTGGCGGAGGCGCTCCATCCACATCGTGATCACTTCTGTCGCGAGATTTTCGCGCATGAAACGCACGGCCTGCTGGTAAAAAGGCGCGCCATTGTCATCGGTGGCAAGCCCCACCCCCGTGATCTCGGCATCCGTCAATTCCATCGCAAAAGGGTCATACCTGGGAATCCATTCGCCCATGTTTGGGTCGACATTGTATTCCATAAAATCCGCCAGGGTGGCCGTGACGCCGTCCTCGCTGTAAGACCCGCTCCCGGCCGCGCCGTCCAGAAAAAAGAGGTCATATTTGCTTAGCATTTCCCGCTCAAACTCGCCCATCACGGAAAACATCCCCATGTCCAGCACCGCCGCGGCCTTGCCCTTCGCCCCCTGCACCCGCGCAGACTCCACGGCGGTACAGATAAGGGACAAAAACAATACGCTGACCAAACTCAAAAATACCGTAATTGCCCCTTTTGCACTGTACCCTTTCATTTGCCCCTCCGTTAAATACGATTTGCCCTCCGCTAAATGCTATCGGCCTGGCTGGTGATCTTGCTGAAAATGCTGTTGACCACCGCCGTAAGCTGTGTTTTGAAGATAACGACCAAGCCGATCAGAACGACGATGATCAAAATGATTTCCACCGTGCTGATGCCGTCCTCTTCCTCCAAAAGCCGCTGAAAAAACCGCCTCGCTGCCATGTCCCTCACCTCCTTTCCCGGCCACCGATTGTCCGACATACCCTTTGATATTTCTCTTTTTTGCTCTCATAGGCATCTCCTCGCCTCCCCTATCCCGTCCGAAAACCGTCTCGTGGTGGCAAATACATTTGTCGTTTACGATATGCGGCATGGCATGAGTTTCCCTTTGCTCGTGCCAACTGCGCGTCTGTTTCTTCTGACAGCCCCCGCACTGGAATACTCAGAAGGAAAACATGGCCGGCGCGATGAGGATCGCCATCACGACGAGCAGCATGAGCATCATGGGCATGAGCAGTTTTGTGCCCGCCTCTTCGCCAAATTTTCGCGCCATTTGCCTGCGCTCCTCCATGGCCAGCTGCGCCTCCTCCTGAAGGATTTGGGCCAGCCCCTCCGACCCTTTTTGGAGATTGGACGACAAAAGCGACCCCAGCTTGATGTACCCATTGCCCCCGCAGCGCCTGCCAAAATTTTCATAGGCGCGGGCTTCCGGAACGCCGCTGTTCATCTCGTAGCACGCCACGAGCATCTCCTCGTAGGCGTAGCGCACGCCCTGTTTTTTCCTGTCGCGGTACTCTTTCGCAATCTTAAAAAACGCATTTTTCATGGTAAGCCCTGCGCAAAAGAGCATGCTCAGCTTAAACAGCAGATCCGGGTAATCCAGCGCCATCTGCCGCGTGCGCAATTCCTTTCGCTTTTTTTGTTCCTGCTCCATGCCCATCCAGGAAAAGACGGCCGCTACAACTGTCAAAAAGAGACATGCGGGAACTGCCGAGCTGCGCGGCTCCATCCAGACGATCGGCTCTCCGTCCACTTCCTTTGGCAGCTGCTGGATCTCCTCCTTTGCGCTATTTTCGTCGGCCTGCTCCACCTCGCGCTCCAAAGAGCGCACCCACTGCTCCTCTGCCGTATAAAGCGGGGGATACAAGGTGACAACGCACTCGTAAAAACTGGTGCGCTCCTCAAATGTCAGCTCCGCCTTGAGCTGAAGCAGTGCGCCGTCGTCCGTCACTTCCTCCGTCACAACCCCTTCGGTGTCCAGCAGGTCATTTGGCTCTTTTGTCCATTGCACGCGCACCCGCCCCTCTTGCAGGGTCTCCGGCAATTCCAAATACCCATGCGCGCCTTCTTCCGCGGCCTCCCCCGGAACGATCTCTGCAAGTTCCGCGAGGGCTTTTTCGAGGATTTCCCGCTGTTCTTCTTCCGTGTGCCTGCGGCTTTCCACCACCACTTTCATTTGCTCGACCCTGTCGTTCCCCGCCTGCACCTGGAGCTGCCGCACATGTTTCCCGTCCTCTGGGCGGCCAATCCCATAGCCGTCCACCAGGATGCCCGTATTTGTCGCAAGCGGCGCCAGGAGGGTCAGGGTGAGGCCAAGTGCCAGCACCAGCAGCACATAGGCCAAGCGTTCCACGGCCGGCGGGTCGATGGCAAGCGCGTGGTATTTTGACAGAAACGTAAGGATCCCTGCGGCCGCCTTATAAAACATCCCCATCCCCTTTTTTGGCCGCACGCCGCGCGGCAACTTTTCTCGGCCAAAAACAGCCAGAACCACGGCCAGGCCAATCAGCAAAAGTATGCAAAGGACCATTTCTCACACCTCGATTTTTACGATTTTTCTTCCCCAAAGCCAGGCCGCGGCATAGATGCCAAGGCAGGCTGTCATCACGAGAATGCCCGGCAGGTTGTGGTACATGCTGTCGAGAAATCCGGGGGAGACCACTTGCACATAGAGCAAAATCCCGCAGGGAATGACGCTCATGACGGTCTGCTCCATGCGCTTTGCCGCGAGGCAGGTGTCGATCTCCCGTTTTGTCTCCTCTTTTTGCGACACCTGGAGCACTGTGTTGCGGATGATGGCGATCAGGTTTCCGCCCGTGCGCTTTGCCGCCGAAAACAGCTCCGCGAAATTGCGAATGTCGTCGATGCCGCTGCGCCTGGCAAGCCCCAAAAGCAATTCCTCCAGGCTGCGGTTCATGCCGAGCTGCACCACGATATAGTGAAATTCCCGCACGATCAGGTCTTGCTCCTGATACATGGTGCGCAGTTCTTTTAAGGCCTCGCCAAAGGCCGTCTCGACCGAATACCCCGCCGAAAGCGCGACGGAGACGGCCTGCATCCCGTCCAGGAATTGCCTTGCCAGCTCGTTTTGCCGCTTTTGGATGCAATCCCTTTTCCGGATGCGCAAAAACACGCGCAAAAGCGGAAGGCTGAGCAAAAACGCGAAGACAGACCGGTAAAACAGGTAGCTAAACAGGGCGGAAATCCCCGCAAATATGGCGACGCACGTCACAAGCTCTTGTTTGGAAAATTCGTACTTGCGGTAATCCATTCAAACAAACCCTGCCCTTTCCAATTTTTTGCGCTGCGAAAGCTCCCCTTTTTTCACCAACTGGCCCACCAGCTTGTCGCCGGGCGCGCCCTGCTCCTCAAAGGCAAACAGCGTATTGGTCAAAATTTCTTCCGTCTCGTAGCGGTAGCCCGTGATCTCCACGATTTCCTGCACTTTCCGGCTTTTGTCCCGCATACGCCCGAGGTGCACCAAAATGTCCAGCCCCGACGCGATCTGCCTGCGCACGGCAGACACTGGCAGCTCGATCCCCATCAAGACCATCGTTTCCAGGCGCGCCAGCATGTCGCGCGGGCTGTTTGCGTGACCCGTTGACAGGCTGCCGTCGTGGCCGTTGTTCATCGCCTGGATCATGTCGATCGTCTCGTCGCCCCGCACTTCCCCGACAATCACGCGATCCGGGCGCATCCGCAGGCTGGCGCGGATGAGGTCGCGGATGGTGATGGCGTGCTCGCCCTGCGTATTTTCCTTGCGCGCCTCGAGGCGCACCAGGTTTGACACCCCCTGGATCTGCAGCTCCGCATTGTCCTCGATGGTGATGATGCGCTCATCCTTTGGGATGAAGTTGGAGAGGGCGTTCAAAAACGTCGTTTTCCCAGACCCCGTGCCGCCGCTGATAAAGATGTTGTACCCCGCCACCACGAGGCGGCGCAAAAACTCCACCGCCTCTGCGGAAACGGCGCCCCACGCCACGAGCTGATCCATGCCGATGGGGTTTTTGGGGAACTGGCGGATGGTGATGATCGGCCCGTTGATGGCGACGGGCGGCAGCACGATGTTCACGCGCGCGCCATTTTCCAGACGCGCGTCCACCACGGGAACGGTGGCATTGACAATGCGGTTGCTCCGCGCCGCAATCGCCTGCACCAGATCCTCTATTTTTTCCTGCGCGTAAAATTGCTTGTCCCACTTGGTCACATGCCCCGACCGCTCCACAAAGATCCCGTCCATCCCATTTACCATCACTTCCGTAATCGTGTCGTCGTCCACCAGTTCCTGCAAAATGTCGAGCTTGCGCACCGAGTTGAACAATTCCATGCGCAGTTCGTCCCTGCGGCGCAGGCTGCGGTAGCGCCCTTGCGTTTTTTCCAAAATCAGGCGGTCGATCTGCTCGTAGATCTCCTCGTCCTCCAATTCGCGCGACGTGTCGAGCTGCTGCATCAGGCGCACGCGCAGCTCGTTAAATTCGTCTCGGTCCCGCCCCATATTCCATCTCCTTGGCCAAAAGCGCCCGCACAAACGCGCCCATTTCGCCTTCTGCCAGGCGCGAGGCTAAGTATTCCCCGCGCACGGCGGGCGTGAAAACCGGCAATTGGAGCTTCCTGGTTTTTTCCAGGATGTCCGTCTCCTCCTGCTCGCGCAAAAGCCGCTCGTACTGCTCGATTTTCGCCTCCGACACCATGTCCGTGCAAATCGGCATATAGATGCGGCTGCAGCTGGCAAGCAGCGTCAGGACATCCTCCGGGGTCTGCCCGATGTCCAGCACGAGAACCTGGTAGGTGCTGTAAGCCACCAAATCCTGCAAGAGCCGCACCCATTCTTCCGGGTGAATCTCGCGGATGTCCTGCGGCGAGAACGCGGGGGCGATGCAGTCCACGTTGCCGATGCGCTGCAGGGCGCTGTTTAATTTCATCACCACATTTCCCCGCTTCTGGCGCAGAAAATACATCACATCCGTCAAATCGCAGGACGGCTCTTGCTCAAACAGCCCGTGAAAGCCCGCAAAATCCTCCAGATTGATATAGAGGACGCGCCGGGTCTTTGCGAGAATCTGGCAAAGCGCGATGGCAAAGCTCGTTTTCCCGCAGCGGCCGATGGGCGAATAAATGCCGATGACCTTGGCATCCCTTTTTGCGGCATAAAACGGCTGCGCGTGATCTTGGCGCGCGTAGCAGCTCATCACTTCCGCGACCAGGCTCTCGGAGGACTGGTACTTGTAAACCGAGGGGTAGCCGCTGCATTCCCCGACCACTTCCCCGTCTGAGAGCACCATGATTTTGCGGATATTCATGCGCCGAATCTCGTCACACATCATTTTTGCGCTCACGAGCAACAAGTCGATGGCGGTGTGCCTGGCATACGCCCCGAGCGCCTCCACGCTCCCAAACGCAAGCGTCTCAAACGGCACGCTCTGGTGATCCGACAGATAGTCCATCAGGTTGCAGGCATACGTCTCTTCCGCGTCCAAAATCGCAAATTTCTGTTTCTTCATACCCATCCTCCCATCACAAGGAAACTGCCGACCAGCACGGGAATGGAAAAATGCACATAGGCCGCATTTTCCCCGGGCGCAATGTAAGGCGACCACGCCCCTCCCTGGCGGTAATGCCGCACATACTCTGCCAGATAGCGCATCCTTTGCGCCAAAAGCCCGCGCTTGCGCAAGGCGGGCAAGGCCAGCGCCCCCGCCGCCAAAAAAGAGCAAAGGATGCATTTGACACTCCCGCCCGGCCCCAAAAAGCCGCCCGCCATCATCAGTAGCTTTACATCGCCCGCCCCGATCAGGCGAAACGCGTGCAGCAGCCCGAGCGCGACAAGCGGCACAAGCGCGCCCTGCAAAAAAATCCCCACCCCGCCAAGCCCCCGCACGCTCCACTGGTAAGCCCCGCCCAAGATCAGCCCGCCCGCCACCAGCTCATTCGGAATCCTCCTGCTGCGCAAGTCACACATCACCGCCGCCAGCAAAAAAGGCAACAAACACAAAAAACACATCCCAAACCACTCCTTTCCAAACATCAGAAACATCCGCTTGCAAACACTGCGCCAAGCCTGCTTGCAAAACCTTTGCCGCGCGCGCAACTGACATAACAATTTTCACGCTGCGCAAGCAACAGGTTTCCGCAGCAGATGCGTGCGCATCCACCGAAAGGGCCAATGTCATCGGCAAATACTTTTGCCGACCACAATCGCACGAGAATATCTACATACGCTTTAGAACCGTCTTTTAGTTTTATTCTTTCCAAAAATAAGCGTGACACTTCACGCGCCTGCCCATGCAGTTCCTTATAAGAAAAATGTCGATATGACGGAACCTTCCAGAAGTGGAATTGACCATAGTATATATGATATGAATTGAAAAGTCAAGTGGGAGTTGCTGAAAAAATATTTTCAGAAACTTTATAGAAGTTTTCACGATATTCGGAAATTCTCTTGCAAAAGAAACAGGGGGATTGTATAATAGGAAACAGGTGGTGACTAGACAGATGAACAAGAAACGCTACAATATAGGTGTCCTCATCGGCGGGACCCACACCTATTTTCCAAAGGAAATCATGAAGGGTATCCTGCTCGCCTCCAAGGAGCTGGACGTAAATGTCTTTTTCTTTCTTGGCACGCAGACGCAGGGGTTTTTTCAGGATGTGCTGGGTTCTTACCAGAAGAACACCTTTGACTACCAATTTAATACGATTTACGACTACGCGCTGATCAGTGGCCTCGACGGCATCATCGTCAGCTTTGGGACGCTGGCCATTTACCTCAATGACCCCGATCCCCTCAAGTTTGCCAATAAATTCAACGCCATTCCGACCATTTTCCTGACGGAAAATCTGGAGGCGCCAAACTGCCACTGCCTGATCTCGGACAATTACCAGGGCATCTGCATGGCCGTGGAGCATCTGATCCAGGTGCACCACTGCGAGCGCATCCTGTTTATGGCAGGGCCGGAGGGGAATACCGATGCCAAAGAGCGCAAGCAGGCCTACCTCGACACCATGGAGCGAAACGGCCTTGCCGTCACGCCTTCCATGATCGGGCATGGGAATTATTCAGAATTTGTGGAAAAAGAAGTGGAGCAGCTATTGGACGCCAACCGCCACCCCCAGGCCATTGTCTTTGCGAATGACGACATGGCCATGGCCGGGTACAAAGTCTGCGCAAGGCGCGGCCTGGTGGTCGGCAGGGACATCCTGTTTACCGGTTATGACGACAGCGAGGCGGCCACCGACGTCCACCCCACGCTCACCACGGTGGCGCAAAATGGTTCCGAGATGGGGCGCACGGCCGTCTATGACATGGTAAAAATGCTGCGCAAGCGGCCGGTGTCGTTTCGGCGCATCCCCGTCTCGTTCATGCAGCGCGAGTCCTGCGGCTGCCAGCACAGGCGGCATGAGCATATGCACACCAGCGACCTCATACACGAGGTGCAGTCGCTCACGCACACGGTTCAGCGCATGAAAAAGGATTTCACCAAATTTCAGCGCCAGTCCTGGTACATTCCTGTCATTGCCCGCGACTTAAACGAGTGCATGGGCGACGAGACGGAATTTTGCCTGCAGGTCATGGAAAAAGTCAAGGAGCTGCACACGAAAAGCACCTACCTGTTTTTGCTCGACCCGCCCATTTCCTACGACGGCATCCGTGATTGGGAGTGCCCCGACACGTTGCGCCTCGCCGCTTATTACCGCAACGGGCGGTCTGTCTCCTACCACCCGCCCGAGCGCCCTGCCGTCTCTCGGGAGACGCCCCTTTCGAGCTTCATCGAGGACAGCGAGCGCCACGAATTTATGACCTTCCTTTTGTTTTCGGGGGAAACGCAATATGGGCTGCTGCTGTGCGACATCCCGCAGGAGGATTTTTCCTTCTTTTATGTGGTGAGCCTGCAGATCGGCCTCTCCCTGCGCTACCTGGAGATCAGCAAACTCGAGGCCGAGCAGCGGCGCGCCATGTCCTTTGACCTGGAGCGCATCCGCAAGAAAAACCACGACCTCGACATCCAGTCCGGCTATGACGCCTTAACCGGCCTTTTGAACTTGCGCGGCTTTTCCGAGCAGACTTCAAAAATTCGCCGGACGATGACGCTGCGCAGGGCCTACATCGTCTACGCGGACCTGGATCATTTGAAGGAAATCAACGACAAATGGGGTCACCTGGAGGGGAATTTTGCCATTTGCTCCGCAGCCAACATCCTGAAAAGCTGCCTGCGCAGCTCCGATTTGCTGGCGCGCATCGGCGGCGACGAATTTCTCGCACTCGTGACGTCCGGGTCAGACTCGTTTGGCATCCTCTTTTTGGACCGCGTCAAAAAGGCCTGCGAGACCCTCAACCAGAAGTCCGGCAAGCCTTTTTATGTCGAGCTTTCCATGGGCGTACAGCCATTCGAGCTGAATCCGCAAACGGATCTGCAGCAAGTCGTCTCCGACGCGGACAAAAAACTTTACGAGGCCAAAAAGAGCCGGCGCAGCACGGTTGCCAGGTGAGCCGTCATATGCAAAAACGCGCGCTTGACAGTGCGAGAAATCCACAGCAAAAAGGGCGATGCTTCTT
>CAYVVW010000008.1:25268-28146 GCA_964455335.1 uncultured Marvinbryantia sp. | reverse complement strand
CCCCTCTTTTTTGAAAGGGGCCAATTCGTCCTTCGCAAATGCGTCGAGGATCCGCAAATGGTTTTTCGGGTACAACAGGGATTGGTGTTCATGCTGGCCGTGCAAGTCGATGAGCACGGCACCCAATTCCCGTATTTTGGAAACCGGAACAGTCTCCCCATTTGCCTTGCTGATGGTGCGCCCGCCCGTTAGGCGGCGGCTAATGATCACCTGCCCATCCTCCACGGGAATGCCCAGTTCCTCGATTTTTTTCGCCAGTTTCGCATCCACGGAAAACACCAGTTCCACCAGTGCCGTCTGCGCGTCCTGGCGCGCAAATCCCTTAAAATTCCGCGTGCCCAGGCAGACGTTGATCGACCCGATGAGGATGGACTTCCCCGCGCCCGTCTCGCCCGTCAGGATATTGAGGCCAGGGCCAAAATCCACGTCCAGCTCCCGCATCAGGGCCATATTCTTCACATGTAAATTAACCAGCATTGTCTTTCCTTTTTTTGTATTCTGATAACAGTTTTTTCATATCGACATCGAGACGCTTGTCGGCCTGCGCAATGATCGTAAACGGCAAATGTATTTGCTGTTTACGATCATCCTACAACAGTTTTTTCATTTTTTCCATCGCGCGCAAGGTGTCGTCCTCGCTGCGCATGGCGCACAAAATGGTGTCGTCTCCGCCGATGCACCCCACGATTTCCGGCCAGCGCATGGCATCCATGGCAGCCGCGACCGCCATGGCCATCCCCGCCACTGTGCGGACGACGAGGATGTTTTGCGCCCGATCCATGGAGACAAAGCCATCGCGCAGGACGCGCAGGTATTTCTCATCCGTCACCCCGTCCTGGGTGTCCACCAGCGCGTATTTTTGCCGCTTGCCCACCATGACTTTCGTGAGTTTCAATTCCCGGATGTCTCGGGAAACCGTGGCCTGCGTCACCGCAAACCCGCTCTCTGCCAAGCGTTTTGCCAATTCTTCCTGTGTGTCAATGTCATAGCGGTTGATCAATTCCACAATTTTTGCGTGCCGCCCTGTCTTCATATGATTCACCTGCCTTTTTGTATTTGCCGCAAAATCACGCCGCTTGCGCAGCGCAAACGCGGTGCGGCAAATGGCCAAACGAAAATCGTTCTGCCGTTTGCGTAAGGGTCTCCTTGTTATTTGGCGCACATCTTTTGGCGCAGCACCTCCAGGAAACTCACCTGGCCGACTTTGGCGAATTGCGCGGTGTGTGCCGACTTTCGGATCTCGATGGCGTCGCCGCACCCCATTTTTACCGAGACATCCCCGTCGAGAGCCGCCTCCGCCAGCTCCGCGTGGTTTTCCCTCTGCCCGATCTCCACGCGGATGGTCACGTCGTCCGGAAAAATGACGCTGCGCGAAGCCAGTGTGTGCGGGGCGATCGGCGTAAGGAGCATCAGGGATGCCGCGGGCGAGACGATGGGGCCGCCCGCCGAGAGGTTGTACCCCGTAGATCCCGTGGGGGTGGACACGATGACGCCGTCCGCGCTGTAGGCGTTGAAAAAATGCCCATTCACCAAAATATGAAAATCCATCACGCGGATTTTTCCGCTGCGGACGATGGCGATGTCATTGAGGGCGATGCCGGAGAGCATCTCCTGATTTGCGCAAAGCACGCTGCCTTCCAGCATCATGCGCTCCTCCAGGGCGTATTCGTCGAGGAGGAGTTTGCAAAGCGCGGGTTCTACCTCGTCCGCCCCGATCTCCGCCAGATAGCCCAACGTGCCGAGGTTGACCCCCAAAAGAGGGATGCCTCGCCCCACCAGCTCACGCGCGGCGCGCAAAACAGTGCCGTCGCCCCCTAACACCAGCACGCAGTCCGTTCCGTCGGGGATCACGTGACTCCCTTCTGGCGCGCCCTCCGGCTGCGTCGCGCAACTTGCCCCATGATCCCGCAAAATCCGCGCGATTCTTGCAGTGACTTGCAAATCAGGGTCTTTGACGCGATTTACAAAGAGATAAAAATTTTTCATTCGTTATGACCCATTCAATCTTTCGTGCGCGCGCGCCACCACGGCGCGCACCTCCGCCTCTGTCACATATGCTTGCGCACCTGCGCTTTCCGCGTCTCCCAAACCCGATTCTGTTTCCACGGCGCGCGTCTGCACTCCCTGCCCCGCAAGCCCCACGTGCAGCAAGTATTCGATGTTGCCCTCCGGTCCCTTGATGGGGGAGAAGTCGAGTGCCAGGGGCACGAATCCCTGCCCCGCGGCATACGCGGCCACTTTTTCGATCACTTCCCCGTGCACAGCCGGGTCGCGCACGACGCCTTTTTTCCCGACTTTTTCCCGCCCCGCCTCAAATTGCGGCTTGATGAGCAAGACCGTCTGCGCGTCTGTTGCCAGAAGCGCCCGCAAGGGGATCAGCACCTTCGTCAGGGAAATGAAGGAGACATCGACAGACGCAAAGGCGATCCGGTCTGGAATCTCCTCCGGCGTCACATAGCGGATGTTCGTCTTTTCCATGCAAATCACGCGCGCGTCGTTGCGCAATTTCCAGTCAAGCTGCCCATATCCCACGTCCACGGCATAGACTTTTGCCGCGCCGTTTTGCAGCATACAGTCCGTAAACCCGCCCGTGGAAGCGCCCACGTCCATGCAAATGCGCCCCGCAAGAGAAATGCCAAACCGATCCAGTGCCTTTTCCAATTTCAAGCCGCCGCGGCTGACATAGCGCAGCGCATTTCCCCGCACGGAAATCTCGGCCGTCTCGGGAAACATGCTGCCCGCCTTGTCCTCCCGCTCGCCGCGCACATAGACCTGCCCCGCCATGATGAGGGCTTTTGCCTTTTCCCTGGTGGGGGCAAGCTGCCGCCTGACGAGCAGCACATCCAGCCGCTCCTTCATGACTCCTCCCCGCTCGTTT
>CAYVVW010000008.1:17460-25258 GCA_964455335.1 uncultured Marvinbryantia sp. | reverse complement strand
GGCATCCGCTTCCGCGTGCGCTCCTTCGGCCACGCGGCTTTCCACCCCGCAGTCTCGCGCAAGCGCCGCAACTTTTTCCGCCACGCTGTCCGCGTCGATTCCGGCGTCTTTCCAGAGCAGCTCCACGCTCCCATGCTCCACGTAGTCGTCCGGCAGGGAGACGTTGACCACTTTCTTTTCTCCGATCTCCCCCTTGGCATTCAGCCAGTCGAGCACCGCCTCGCCAAAGCCCCCGCTTTTTACATTTTCTTCCATCGTCACCAGCACCGCGTGCCCGCGCAAGAGGTTTTGCGCCATTTCCCCGTCAAACGGCTTGACAAAGCGCGCGTTCACGACCGTGCAGGGAAGTCCCATCGCGTGCAATTTCTCCCGGACTGCCACGGCGATTTTGACCATGTTGCCCACGGCAAAGAGGGCGATGCCCGATTCCGCAAAAAGCATCTCGCTTTTCCCGTAGGCGATGGGCGCACGGTGGGATTCCAGGCCGTCATAGGCCTCCCCCCTCGGGTAGCGCAGGGCAATCGGGCCATCGTATGCGATGGCAAATTTCATCATGTCCGAAAGCTCCCACTTGTTTTTCGGCGCCATCACGCACATATTCGGGATGGACGACAAATAGGACAGGTCAAATATCCCCTGGTGCGTCTCGCCGTCGCTCCCCACAAGCCCCGCGCGGTCTAAGGCAAAGACCACGTGCAGGTTTTGGATGCAGACATCGTGCAAAATCTGATCGTAGGCGCGCTGCAAAAATGAGGAATATACGGCCACCACGGGCTTTAGGCCGGCCGCCGCTAAGCCCGCCGCAAATGTGACGGCGTGCTGCTCCGCGATTCCCACGTCAAAAAACCGCTTGGGGAACATATTCCGGAAACGCTTCAGCCCCGTGCCGTCCGGCATGGCGGCCGTGATCGCCACCACGTCCGGCTCGCGGTCTCCCATTTTGCGCATCACCGTCGAAAAAATGTCGGTGTAGTTCGCCTTGGCGCGCTTCTTTTTTGGCAGACCCGTCTCCATCACAAATGGCTCCGCGCCGTGAAACCGCGCGGGATGGCGCATGGCCGGCTCGTAACCCCGCCCTTTTTGCGTCAGGACGTGCAAAAGCACCGCGCCCTTGACTTTCTTTGCCTCCCGAAACAGCTTCACCATCAGGTCAATGTTGTGCCCGTCCACCGGCCCTAAGTAAGTCAGCCCCATCTCCTCAAAGAGCATCCCCGGCACGAGCAGCTGCTTGATGCCATTTTTGGTGCGGCGCACCCTGCGGATGATATTTTCCCCATACACAGGGATCTTGTCGAGGAGATTTTCCACGCCCGCCTTTAAGTTCATGTACCCCTCGTTGGTGCGCATGCCGTTTAAGTATACCGAGATCCCGCCGACATTTTCGGAGATCGACATACTGTTGTCGTTGAGCACGATGAGGAAATTGGTCTCCATGCGCGAGGCGTTGTTCATGGCCTCCCAGGCCATGCCGCCCGTCAGCGCGCCGTCCCCGATGACCGACACCACGCTGTGGCTCTCGCCTTGCAGGTCGCGCGCCAGGGCATATCCCATCCCCGCCGACACCGACGTGGAGCTATGGCCGGTGTCGAACGCGTCGCAGGGGCTTTCCTTGCGCTTTGGGAAGCCGCTCATGCCGCCATATTTGCGCAGGGTGTCAAACCCCTCGCGCCTGCCCGTCAAAATCTTGTGCGTGTAGGACTGGTGGCCGACATCCCAGATAATCTTATCCTGCGGCAGCGTAAAGACGCGGTGCAGCGCCATGGTCAGTTCCACCGCGCCTAAATTTGACGCGAGGTGGCCGCCCGTCTCACTGATTTTCTCGATCAAAAATGCGCGGATCTCCTCCGCCAAAAGGGGAAGATCCTCCCGATCCAGCTGCTGAATGTCATTTTCCTTTTGTATGCGGTCAAGAATCATGTCATCACCTGTCACTTCTTCCGGGTAGCCATTCTCCGGATGAGTTCTTCCAAAAATGCGTTTTCCCCAGGCAGCGCCCGCAAGGTTTCCATGGCGCGCGCGTGCAGGCGCGCGGCCTCCTCCTGCGCGGCCGCAAGGCCGTACAAGGTCACATACGTCGTCTTTTGGTTGCGCGCGTCGCTCCCCGCGGGCTTTCCGATCTCCGCTGTCGATCCCGTCACGTCCAGAATGTCGTCGCAAATCTGAAACGCCATCCCCACATCCGCCGCCACGCGCCCGATGGCGCGCACGTCCGCCTCACTTGCGCCCGCGAGCAGGGCACCAACCTCCATGGCGGCCTCTATGAGCGCCCCCGTCTTGTTGCGATGGATGTAAGCGAGCGTCTCCGCGTCGACGGGCTGCCCCGCTGCCTGCACGTCCGCGGCCTGCCCGCCGAGCATCCCCCCGATACCCGCCTTTTCCGCCAGGACGGACATGGCTCGCGCGATATGCGGATGGTCCGGTTCCAGGAAAAACGCGCGGCATGCCGTCTCATAAGCCAAATTGAGCAGGGCGTCGCCCGCCAGGATGGCCATGGCCTCCCCATAGGCCACATGGGTGGTCTGCTGCCCCCTCCGGTAATCGTCATTGTCCAGGGCCGGCAGGTCGTCATGCACCAGGGAATGTGCGTGAATCATCTCAATCGCCGCCAAAAACGGCTCTACCACGCGGCCTTCTCCCCCAAAGAGGCGGTACGTCTCCCACATCAGGATGGGGCGCAGCCGCTTGCCGCCGGAGAGCAGGCTATAGCGCATGGCCTCTGCGAGCGCGTGGGCGCACCCCTCCTGCGATGGCAGAAAACGGCAGAGTATTTCCTGTACCTCTGCCGTCCGCGCATCCATCTCACTCTTGAAATTCAATGAGCTCACCTTCTTCGTTGAGTACCAACATCTTTTTTTCCAGGCGATCGATCTGGGCATAACAGTTCCGGACAATCCCCATGGCGCGCTCATACGTCCGAAATGCATCCTCCAGGGGGGTGTCGCGGTTCTCCAAAATGCCCAGCATCTCCTCTAACTTCTGAAACATCTCCTCTAAGGTCAGTTCCCCTTCCATGGTCTTTCCCTTTCCTCCTGCTGCACTTCCTGTACCCGCGCCAGAATCCGCCCATCCGTCACACGCACCATGATCGCATCCCCCGGCGCGACTGCCCGGACGCGCGTCAGCGCATGGCCATCCCCGTCCGTCACGTAGGCATACCCCTGCCGCAGTTTTTCCAAGGGGGAACGCCCCCGCAGGCGCTCTGCCAATAGCGCCAGCCGGTTTTTCTTTTCCTGAATCAGCGCGTCCATGCCGCCTTGCAAGCGCGCCTTTTTATCCCCCAGCTCCGCCTTGCGCACGGCCAGCTGGTTTTGCGGGCTTAAGTAGGCAACCTTTTCCCGCAAGTGGCGCAGCTGCCGCCTGGCATCAAAGAGGCGGTCGCGCATGCGCCTCTCGCACTGCTCCTGGCATCGGGCGAGGTGCGCGAGGATGCCCCTGACATCCGCCACCGCAAGCTCCGCGGCCGCCGAGGGGGTGGGGGCGCGCAAATCGGCCACGAAATCAGCGATCGTAAAGTCTGTCTCGTGCCCCACGCAGGAGATCACCGGCGTGCGGCAGTGAAAAATCGCATAGGCCACGATTTCCTCGTTAAAGGCCCACAAATCCTCGATCGATCCCCCGCCCCGCCCGACGAGGATCACGTCCACGCCCAGACGGTCGAGCGCCTCAATGCCCCGGGCAACGCTTTTGGCCGCGCCCTCGCCTTGCACCAGCGCGGGGTACAAGATCAGCTGGGCGTAAGGGTTGCGCCTTTTGGCCACGTTTTGGATGTCCCGGATGGCCGCGCCCGTCGGGGCCGTGACGATGCCGACGCGCCTTGCGAACGCGGGGATCGGCTGCTTGTACTCCGGCGCGAACATCCCCATGTCCGCGAGGCGTTTCTTCGTTTTTTCAAACTCCTGGTTCCAAAAGCCGTCGCCATCCGCAAAGACCTGCTCCGCACAGAGCTGGTAGCGCCCCGCCTTTTCGTAGACATCGACCTTCCCGAGCACGATCACGCCCTGCCCGTCGCACATCCGAAAGCCCAGCCCCCCGCGATTGCGCGCGTAGAGGACGCAAGGCAGCACGCCCGTCTCGTCCTTGAGGGAAAAATAGACGTGTCCCGACGTGTGGTACTTGCAGTTGGACACCTCGCCCTTGGCGTAAATGCGGCGCAGGAGAACGTCCTCCTGGATCAAGCCTTTGATGTAGTGGTTGACCTGGCCCACGGTGTAAACCTTGCGCATCACGTCGCCTGCGCTTTCGGCCGGGCGAGCTTTGCCAGCACGCCGTTGACAAACGCGGGGGACTCGTTGCCGCCAAACCGCTTGGCAAGCTCCACCGCCTCATTGATCGCGACGCCGACGGGAATTTTCTCGTCCATCAGCGTCTCATAGGCCCCCAGGCGCAGGATCGCCAAATCGACTTTGTTCATGCGCTTTAATTTCCACCCGGACGCCTCCTCCGCGAGGATTGCGTCAATCTTTGGCAGCTCCTCCTGGATCTTGGCAAATTTCCCGGCCACGTAGTTGTACTCTTTTTCCGAAAAATGTTCCCGCTCCATCTCGTCCAGGTAGATGCCCGCCTGCGCGCGAAGCTCCGCGTCCTGGTAAAACTCCGCCATAAACAGCAGCTTGAAGATGTGCTCGCGCATTTCTCTCCTGCCCATAAGCCCTCCGAAACAAAAGGGACTGCTGCATGTGCCGCAACTGTCCCAAACTGCACTTTATTTTCCGCTCTCCATCGTGATGTTGGCGATCTTGATGTTGACATTTTCCACGGTCAGGCCTGTCATGTTTTCGATGGCGCCCTTGACCTTTTCCTGTACGTTTTGGCTCGTCTTTGGAACGCTGTACCCATAGTCCAGGTTGAGGGCCAAATCGACGTTGACAATGCCATTTTCAATGGTCACCTTCACCCCTTTGGAGAGGTTTTTCACACCCATCCGGCTCACCAGCTCGTTCGTGATGTTCCCCGCCATGCTCGCGACGCCCTTTGTCTCTGTGGCGGCAAGCCCTGCGATGATCGTGATCACCTCATTGGATATCTGGACGCGCCCCTCGCCCTCGTTTTCCATCAGCGTGTAGTTGCTGTTTTGGCGTTCTTCTTTTCCCATTGTGATCGGCCTCCTTTTCGCGCGCGCCTTATAGCAACGGCATTTCTGCCATTATACCAAACCTTCCCCCGCTTGTAAACTTTTTTTCAAAAACTCCTGCGCGGTCACGCATTCCCCAGCACCGCCGAACTTTTTTCAAAATTCCTGTGCGGCCGCGCGCCCCCAGCGACACCGAACTTTTTTCAAAATTCCTGCGCGGTCACGCGCGGTCACGACCTGCCAAATTCCGCGAGGATGAGCCCCGGGTTTCTCTCCTGCGTCATCTGGATGCTCCAGGGGTTCACCCAGAGCAGCAGGGGGTTGCCCCGCAAGTCGCGGATTTTTTTCATGTCGGAAGTGCCGCTGATGGCATCCAGGTCGATCTGCGCGTTTTCGATCCAGCGGATGTAGCCATAGGGCAGGGCCTCCATGTGGATTTCCACATTGTATTCGTTTTCCAGCCGGTATTTGAGCACGTCAAATTGCAAAACGCCCACAACGCCCACGATGATTTCCTCCATCCCCGTGTGGAACTCCTGGAAAACCTGGATGGCGCCCTCTTGCGCGATCTGCGTGACGCCTTTTACAAATTGCTTGCGCTTGCGCGTGTCCGCCTGGCGCACCCTGGCGAAATGCTCCGGCGCGAACGTGGGGATGCCCTCGTAGGCGAACTTTTCCCCCGGCATGCAAAGGGTGTCGCCGATGCGGTAAATCCCCGGGTCAAACACGCCGATGATGTCGCCCGCGTAGGCCTCCTGCACGATATGGCGCTCTTTTGCCAAAATCTGCTGCGGCTGGGAGAGCCGCTGTTTTTTCTCGCCCTGCACATGGTAGACTTCCATGCCCGCCTCAAACTTGCCCGAGCAAATGCGCAAAAACGCGACGCGATCCCTGTGCGCGCGGTTCATGTTTGCCTGGATCTTAAACACAAAGGCGGAAAATCCCGCCTGGACAGGGTCGATCACGCCGATGTCCGCCTTGCGCGGCAAGGGGGGCACGGTCATGGCCAAAAAGTGGCGCAGGAAAATCTCCACGCCAAAATTCGTCAGGGCAGACCCGAAAAAGACGGGGGAGAGTTTCCCCGCATTGACGAGTTCCTGGTCAAAATCGGCGCTCGCCCCGTCGAGCAGCTCGACCTCCTCTCGGAGCTTTTGCATCTCCTCCGGGCGCAAAATCGCGTCCAGCTCGGGCGCGTCCAGCGAAACCTCCCTTGCAAGCCCCTCTTTTGTCCCCTTTTCGGTATCTGAAAACAGTGTCACTTTTCCGGTATTGCGCCCATAGACGCCGCGGAAAGACTTGCCCGACCCGATGGGCCAGTTGATGGGGCAGGTGGCGATGCCCAGCTCTTTTTCGATGTCGTCCAACAAGTCGAACGTGTCATTCGCGTCGCGATCCAGCTTGTTGATAAACGTAAAGATGGGGATCTGTCGCATCACGCAGACCTTAAAGAGCTTGCGCGTCTGCGCCTCCACGCCCTTGGACGCGTCGATCACCATCACGGCGGAATCCGCGGCCATCAAGGTGCGGTAGGTGTCCTCGGAAAAATCCTGGTGACCCGGCGTGTCGAGGATGTTGATGCAAAACCCGTCATATTGGAATTGCAGCACGGAGGACGTGACCGAAATCCCGCGCTCCTTTTCGATCTCCATCCAGTCCGAAACCGCGTGGCGCGCCGTCGCCTTTCCCTTCACCGACCCCGCGAGGTTGATCGCCCCGCCGTACAGCAAGAATTTTTCCGTCAGCGTCGTCTTTCCCGCGTCCGGGTGCGAGATGATGGCAAAGGTGCGTCGCCTGCCGATCTCTTTTGCAATGTCGTCCACAAAATTCTCCTTTCTTTCGCTCGTTGTCCTTT
The DNA here is from genome assembly GCA_964455335.1 of uncultured Marvinbryantia sp. Classification (GTDB taxonomy): domain Bacteria; phylum Bacillota; class Clostridia; order Lachnospirales; family Lachnospiraceae; genus Marvinbryantia. The sequence goes on along the minus strand of CAYVVW010000008.1, from coordinate 18,335 downwards.
GTCCATCTTACCAAATGCGTCGGGGGCTGTCAACCGCGTTGCCGATGGCAAATCCATCTTGCATTTGCCGCGCGCATGGGGTACAATGAAGCCAACAGACACACAACTGTCCGCGGGGCTTGCGCCTGGTATTGCGCGACGCGGCCCATTTTTCTGGAGGGAACATGCGCTGGAGCCGGAGAAAACGACTAAATAAAATCAAAGAAGAAAAGGCGCGCGCCCGCAAAAAACGCATCGCCATCGCGGCCGGCGCGATCCTCGGCGCGGTGGCGCTCGACGTGGCATACGTCAAGATCATGGATGGGCGGTTTTACCACCGCGCCACCCTAAACGGGTATGACGTGTCCGGCCGCACGGCCGCGGAAGTCGTGGAGCTGCTCGCAGACCCCTATAACCGCCTCTCTTTGTCCGTTCAGGAAAAGGGGGAGGAAGTCTTATCGACCAGTTTTGCGGACATGGGGTTCCAGGTGGACCGATCCCGCCTGTCAGAGGCCATCTCGGCGTGCATTGACGCGCAAAATCCGGTTGCGTATCTCCCCCTGGCATTCGGCGGGGATTATGGCGTGCGCGTTCCGTTTCTCGTGGATCAGCCGGCATTTCAGGCGAGCGTCTGCGCCGATCGGCTCTCAAAGCCCCGCGTCGCCACAAAGGACGCCACACTGGTGCAAGACGGCGACAGCTACCGGATCGATCCGGAAGTCTACGGCACGACCTTTGCGGACACGGACTTGCGGGGGCTTGTGAGCCAAACGGTCACGGACAGCCTGGAAAAGGGAAACGTAGCGTCCCGCATCACGGTGCAGATTCCCGAAAGCCTGTATGAGCAGCCGCAGATCCTCTCGGACAACGCAAAGCTGCGCGCCTGGAAAGATCTG
>CAYVVW010000008.1:0-17450 GCA_964455335.1 uncultured Marvinbryantia sp. | reverse complement strand
CAATTTTGCAACGCGCGGATTGCCTACCAGTTTGGGGATCAGGAGCAGATCCTCGGCTGGGACACCATCCGGGGCTGGCTTTCGCTAGATGGCGCAAACGGCCCTGTCGACACCGAGGCCGCCTACCAGTATGTCCTGGATCTCGCGGGCACGTATGACACCTATGGGCTGCCCCGCACGTTTGAGAGCACCTGGCGCGGCACGATCACCATCGGCTACAATTCCTACGGCTACCAGATCGATGTCGACGGGGAGTTCGGCCAGCTGCTCGCGGACATCCACGCAAACCAGCCCGTCTCGCGCGAGCCGGTCTACGCCCGCGTGGGGTACAACCGCGACGGCGTGGACGACTTGAACGGCACGTATGTGGAGGTCGATCTCTCGCAGCAATACCTGTGGTTCTACAAGCACGGCGACCTGATCGTGGAGACCCCGATCATCTCCGGGCTTCCAACGGAGGAGCGCGCCACGCACGAGGGCGTTTTTACCATCCCCTACAAGGCCAGCCCCTTCCAGCTAAAAGGGCAGGGCGGCGCCGGCATGGGGGAAGGCTGGGACGTGGAAGTGCAATACTGGATGCCCTTTGACGACGGGCAGGGATTGCACGACGCAAGCTGGCAGGCCTACTTTGGGGGCGAGACTTATAAGACCGCGGGATCGCACGGGTGTATCAATCTCCCCGTTGCGGAAGCCGCGGCCATCTATCAGGAAATGGAGGACAACGTGTGCATCCTCATCTATCAATAAGCGCTACTCTATGGCCTCTAAATCCGCCAGCACTTCTTTGTAGTTGCTCTGCAGCGCGCGCTGGTTGGTCGAGGTCTTTTTCCGCTGGGCGACCGCCACAGTAGATTTGTTGATGGGCTGCAGCGTGCCCGCGCCGGCCACGCACCCGCCGGGGCAGGCCATGCCCTCCAACAGGTAGCCGTTGTATTTCCCGGCCTTTGCGAGCGCCAAAAGTTTCCGGCAGTTGTCCAGCCCTTCCGCGCGCTCCACTTTGATCTCCCTGTCCGGGTAGAGCTCTTTCGCGCAATTCACCACCGCCTGCGCCACGCCGCCGCTCACCGCAAACCCGCGGCCGTCGCCGCTTGCGCCGTGCATGCTGTGGGTCTCCTCGAGTTCGTCAAAGTCCACATTTTTCGCCTCAAACATGCCCATGACTTCCTCAAAGGTCAGGACAAAGTCCACGTCGCTGCGGATGGCCTTGCGGCTCGCCTCGAGTTTTTTTGCGGCGCAAGGACCGATAAAGGCCACCTTGCACCCGGGGTGGTCGCTTTTGATGAGCCTCCCCGTGAGAACCATCGGTGTCAGTGCCATGGAGATGCAATTCGCATAATCCGGGAAAAGCCTGCGCGCCATCGAGGACCACGCCGGGCAGCAGGACGTCGCCATAAAGGGAAGCTTCTCCGGCACTTCCTCCACAAAGTCTTTCGCCTCCTGGATGGTGCAAAGATCCGCCCCGATCGCCACCTCGATGGCATCCACAAAGCCCAGCGCCTTAAAGGCGGAGCGCAATTTCCCCGGCTTCATCTTTGGCCCGAACTGCCCCGTGACGGCCGGCGCGACGGCCGCATAGACCGGAACGCCGCTTTTGATGGCCTGGATGGTCTGGAAGATCTGCGACTTGTCGGCGATGGCGCCGAACGGGCAGTTGACCAGGCACATGCCGCAGGAGACGCATTTTTCGTAGTCAATCTGCGCGCGCCCAAGCTCGTCTGACGAGATGGCGTTCATGCCGCACGCCTTTGCGCACGGGCGCTGCTGGCGCACGATGGCCTGGTAAGGGCAGACCTGGATGCACTTCCCGCACTTGACGCACGCGTCCTGGTCGATGACGGAACGCCCGCCCTCGATGCGGATCGCGCCCTTCGGGCAGATCTCCTTGCAGGGGTGCGCGAGGCACCCCTGGCAGACATCCGAGACTTTGACCACGTTGTCCGGACACTTGTGGCAGGCGAACTTGATGATGTTGATGAGCGGGGGCTGGTAATATTTTTCCGGCTTGACGCACTCTATCGCCCCCGTCGTGACAGGCGCGTGCTCTGTCGGCTTGCGCAAATTTAGCCCCATGGCAAGGCGCATCCGCTCTTCCACGATGGCGCGCTCCAAAAACACGCTCTCGCGGTAGACCGAGACTTCCCCCGGGATGACCCGATAGGGGATTTGCGCCATCTGCGACAAATCGCCGTCCTTGTAGTCATAAGAAAGCTGGGCGACTTCCGCGAACACGCGCTTGCGAATGTCGTTGACTGATGTATAAATGCCCCTCATGGATTTCCTTTCTGCCCCTTTCTTTCCAGATAGGCCGCGCGCCCCGTCTCGTAGAGGTTGTTGCCCTGGCAGTCGATGATCACGACGGTCGGAAATTCCTCCACATAGAGTTTGCGCAAGGCCTCCGCGCCCAAGTCCTCATAGGCGATCAGCTCCGCTTTTTTGATGCATTTTGCCAAGAGCGCGCCCGCGCCCCCGATTGCCCCAAAATAGACACCGGAATATTTTCGCATCGCGTCCACCACTTCCGACAGGCGCGCGCCTTTTCCGATCATGCCCCGCGCGCCAACGGAGAGCATCGTGGGCGCGTAGGCGTCCATGCGCCCGCTCGTCGTCGGGCCGGCGGATCCGATCACCTGCCCTGGCTTTGCCGGCGTCGGGCCAACGTAGTAGATCGTGGCATCCGTCGGGTCGAAGGGGAGCGCCTCCCCCCTTTCGATGGCCTCGCACATCCGCTTGTGCCCCGCGTCGCGGGAGGTGTAGAGCGTGCCCGTCAGGTAGACGGTATCCCCGCAGCGCAGGCTCTGTGCCAGCTCCTGTGTGAGCGGCAGGGTAATGTGCCGTTCCATTAGATCACCTCCGTTTTGTGCCTGGTCACGTGGCAGCTGACGTTGATGGCGCAAGGCATGCCCGCAATGTGCGTCGGCATGGTCTCGATGTTCAGCCCGATGGCCGTCGTCCTGCCGCCAAATCCCTGCGGCCCGATGCCAAGCCCATTGATTTTTTCCAGCATCTCTTTTTCCAGATCCGCGTAAAACGGATCGGGGTTTGGCACGTCAAGCGGCCGCATCAGGGCTTTTTTTGCCAAAAGCGCGGCCTTGTCAAACGTGCCGCCGATGCCCACGCCCAAGACCATCGGGGGGCAGGGGTTCGGGCCTGCCGCCTCCGCCGTTTCCAGGATGAAATCCTTGATGCCCTGCAAACCCGCCGAGGGCTTGAACATCCGGATGGCGCTCATGTTTTCGCTGCCAAATCCCTTTGGGCCTACCGTGATCTTAACCTGGTCGCCCGGCACGATTTCCGTGTAGAGCATGGCGGGCGTGTTGTCGCCCGTGTTCCCCCTGCGCACGGGGTCTTTCACGACGGACTTGCGCAGATACCCCTGCTCGTAACCGCGGCGCACGCCCTCGTCCACCGCCTCCGCGAGGTTCCCGCCGACCAGGTGCGCGTCCTGGCCGATTTCCAAAAAGACGCAGGCCATGCCGGTATCCTGGCAGATCGGCACGCGCTCTTTTTGCGCAATCTCATAATTTTCAATGATTTTGTCGAGCACGTCGCGCGCGCCCTCCCAGTCCTCACAGGATCGGCAGCCGCATAGCGCGTCCTTTACATCCCTCGGCAGGTCCTGGTTTGCCTCCACGCACAGCCGGGCAATGACTTCTGTGATCTGTGACACGTTGATTTCTCGCATAGTTCTCTCCTTCAGTTATGCCGATGCGTGGCTTTGCGCCCTTTCGTGCCGCGCGTAACGCGGCAGCAGCAATGGGGAGACATCCCCGCTTGCGACGCCCGCCTTTTCCAGTTCTTTTGCGTATGCAAAGACGTGGGAAAGCCCCGGCTCGCCCAGCGACACTTCCTTCGCCCTTGCGGCGGCCGCCTTGCCCGCGTTGCGCCCAAAGACGATGATGTCCAACAGGGAGTTGCCCATCAGGCGGTTTCTCCCATGGATGCCGCCCACGGCCTCGCCCGCCACCAAAAGGTTGGGGATCGCCTTGGTGTACCCGTCCCCATCGATCTCCAACCCCCCGTTCTGGTAATGCAAGGTCGGGTAGACCAGGATCGGCTGTCTGCGCATATCGATGCCATAGTTCAGGTACATGCGCAGCATGGCCGGGATGCGCCGCTCGATGGTGCCCTCCCCGCCCAGCCGCTCGATCATCGGGGTGTCCAGCCACACGCCGCTCCCGAGCGGGGTTTGGACGCCCTTGCCCCTGCGCGTGCACTCGCGGATGATGCCGGCCGCCGCCACGTCGCGCGTCTCAAGGGGATGGATAAAGGCCTCGCCATCGACATTGACCAGCATCGCGCCAAGGGAGCGCACTTTTTCCGTCACCAGCGCGCCGAAGATCTGCGCGGGGTAGGCCACGCCCGTCGGGTGGTACTGGATCGTGTCCTGGTACAAAAGCGGCGCGCCCGCGCGGTAGCCTAAGATCAGCCCGTCGGCCGTCGCGCCGTAGTGGTTGGACGTGGGGAAGTTCTGGTAGTGGAGCCTTCCCGCGCCGCCGGTCGCGATGACCACCGTCTTTGCGCGCGCCACCAGGTAATCGTCCGTCTCCATGTTGCGCAAAACGGCGCCCGCCACCTGCCCTTTTTCGTCTTTGAGCAGCTCCACGGCAGAAGTAAACTCCACCACAGGGATCTTGCGGTTCACGACTTCGTCGCGCAGGGTGCGCATGATTTCCGCGCCCGAGTAATCCTTGCAGGCGTGCATGCGCTTGCGGGAGGTGCCGCCGCCGTGCGTGGTCACCATGCGCCCCGTCTCGTCTTTGTCAAACATCACGCCGAGATCCTCGAGCCACAAGATGGCGTCCGGCGCCTCCAGGACCAGGCGGCGCAAAAGCTCCGGCCTTGCCGCGAAATGCCCGCCGCCAAACGCGTCCAGGTAGTGCTGCGCCGGGGAGTCGTTCTCCTTGTCCGCCGCCTGGATGCCGCCTTCCGCCATCATGGTGTTGGCGTCGCCGATGCGCAGCTTCGTGACAATCATCACGTCCGCCCCCGCCGCGTGCGCCTCCAGAGCCGCCGAGGCGCCCGCCCCGCCGCCGCCGATAACCAGCACGTCCACGTCATAGTCCGCTTTGCCGACATCCACCGCGTCTGTCAGCAGGCGGCTGTTGGAGTGCAGCAAATGCACCAGCTCGCGCGGGGCCTTCTGCCCGGCATTCGGCCCGACTTGGATCTGGTCAAACCCGTCCTCCCTGTAATCCGGGTGGTAGGCTTTTAGAAGGGCGTCTTTTTCATCGGCCGTCATGCGCGCGGGTTCTGCCCCGAGGCGCGCGTCCCTTGTGGCCTCTACCTGTTTGATAGATTCCAGCATTTCCGGTGTAAACATGATCTTCCCTCCCTATTTCTCAATCTCTCTTTGATTGTAGCGCTCCCGCATTTCCGCGACCGGCGCCTGCATCATCTGCGCGATCGCGTCGTCATATTGCCCCGCGTGGATCTCGTCCACGCGCGCCTGCAAATGCCCGGCCTTTGGCGTGAGGTACTTCGCCGTCAGCCTCCTTGCGAGCAAGCCCACCATCGGGTGGGAGATGCCAGCAGGACAGCGCACCGCGCAGCAGCCGCAGCTGACGCAGTCAAAGGACGCTTCCGCGCACTTCTCAAACTCCCCGCGCTGCGCATAGGCGATATATTGCATGACTTCCAGGTTTTGCGGGCAGGCCTTCGTGCAGGCGTTGCAGCCGATGCAGCTGTAAATCTCCGGGTACAGCTCCATCATCACGCGCTGCTCCGGGCGCAGCTCCCCGACGTCATAGGTGCGCTTGTCCGTCGGGAAAAAGGGGATGGATGCCACATACATCCCATCCTCCACCTGGGTCTGGCACGCCAGGCAGGTCCGCAGCTCATTTTTTCCCTTGACGCGGTACATCGTCGCGCACGCGCCGCAAAAGCCGTGCCTGCAGCCGCACCCGCGCTTTAGGGTATATCCGGCGTACTCCATCGCCGCCAGGATCGTCAGATCGGCGGGCACGCGGTACTTCTTGCCAAAAAAATAAACATCCGCCAACTTTTCCATTATCTGTTCCTTTCTGTGTGTCTTAATATTCGTCCGGCAGCTCCTCGATCTCGTCTAGGCGGAACACCGGCCCGTCCTTGCACACGTACTTCGACCCGATGTTGCACCGCCCGCACTTGCCGATGCCGCACTTCATGCGCAGCTCCAGGGTGGTGTAGACCTGTTCCTTGGTAAAGCCCATCTCTTCTAAGCCCGCGAGCGTGAATTTGATCATGATGGGCGGCCCGCACACGAGGGCGACGCGCTCCGGCGTAAAGCCCACTTCTTTTACATAGTTGGGGACAAAGCCCACATGGCCGTCCCACTCCGGCTGCGCGCGGTCGATGGTCAGGTGCACGCGCACGCCCGGCGCCTTTTCCCAGACTTCGCGGATTTCTTTCAACTGCACGAGATCCTGTGCCGAGCGCGATCCATACAAGATGTCAACCGCGCCATACGCCTCGCGGTTGTCCAGCACGTAATTGATGACGGAGCGCAAGGGCGCAAGGCCGATGCCGCCCGCGATAAACAACAAATTCTGCCCTTTTAAGGCCGTCTCCACCGGAAAATGATTGCCGTAAGGGCCGCGCACCGCCACTTCATCCCCCACGCAAAGGCCGTGCAGGTAATCCGTCAGCACGCCGCAGCGCTTGATGCTAAACTCCTGCGTCGCCGCGTTGGTCGGGGAGGACGTGATGGAAAACATCCCCTCTCCCACCCCCGGCGCGCAGATCATGGCGCATTGGCCGGGCATATGGCCAAACAATTTTCCGCCGTCCGGCGCGTTGACGCAAAACGTCTTGACATCCGGCGTCTCCTCTCGGATGTCCGTGATCACGCCCACGCGCGGGATGAGGGTATCCATGGAATTATGCATTTGCGCCACCTCCTGGTCTTTCAAACGCTTTGATCACCTTGACGATGTTCAGCCCCGACGGACATTTTTCGACACAGCGGCCGCAGCCCACGCAAGAAAACATCCCGTCGTTGTTGTCCGGGAAATAGGCCAGCTTGTGCATGAAGCGCTGGCGGAACCGCTGCATCTGCGACGTGCGGTTGTTGCCGCCCGCCATCAAGGTAAAGTCCGAATACATGCACGAATCCCAGCAGCGGTACCGCTGTACCCCATCTTTGGTGCGAAAATCCTTGATGTCATAACATTGGCAAGTCGGGCAGACGAAGGTGCAAGTGCCGCACGCAAGGCACGGCTTGTAAAGCGTCTCCCAGATGGGCGAGTCAAATTTTTCCCCGGTCACCCCCGCGCCCCAGCCCGCAAGGGAAAGGCGCATATGCGGCAGGCGTTTTGCGATGCGGGAGATGTTTTCCTTTGCCTCCCCCACGCGCGCGGACTCGTCCGCGTCCTCTTGCATCAGCCCCGCCGCGATCTCCGTCAGGCGTTGGCCTTTCTCGGTATGCGCCTCCCAGTAAAAGTCCTCCCCCGCTTCCCAGAGGGTCACGTCCGCGCCAGGCTCTGCGGGGTCGATGCCAAATGCCTTGCAAAAGCACGATTCCTCCGGCTCTGCGCACGCGATGGCCACCACCGTGCCACGCTCCCTGCGTGCCTCGTAAAACGTATCCACGGGATCTGCAAGGAACACCCGATCCAGTACCGAAAGCCCGCGCACGTCACAGGCGCGCGCGCCAAATACCACAAAATCCTTCTCTTTTAACGCCTGCGGCTCCACACTTAAGTGGCTGCCCTCGGCATGGCAAGTGTAAAGCGTCTCAAATTGCGGGAAAAAGGCGTCCTTTGCCGACTTCACCGTCTTTAGGACGTCGAGCCGCACGCGCGCGCCCGCGTCCCAGGCGGCAAAATCCACCTGCCCCGCGCGCTCTGCGGGCAGGTATAGCTCATATGCGCCCGCGATTGTCTGGAATAATGCCGTCAGGTCTTTTTTTGCAATCTTTCCCATCCCATTATCCCCTTTCTCTCACAGCGCCAGGCTCCGCGTCCTCAAACCGGTAGTCCGTCAGCGGCATCGGCTGGGTGATGTCCTCGCCCGCCTGGTACGTGCCATACAGCTCGTCGATCTCTTTGATGAACTTGCGGTTGAACAAATGCAAAGGGATGCCCTGCGGGCAGACCCTGCTGCACTCGCCGCAGTCCGTGCAGCGCCCCGCCACGTGGAACGACCGGATGATGTGGAACATACGCTCCTCAAAGGAATCCACGTTCGCCTTTTGCTCGCTGTCAAACTCCTGGCTGTCAAACACGCACTTCCTGCAGCTGCACGCAGGACAGACATTCCGGCAGGCGTTGCAGCGGATGCATTTGGCGAGTTCCCCCTGGAAATACTGAAAACGCGCGGCGGGGGGAAGCGCCTCGATCGCGCGCACGCAGGCGAACCTGTCCTCCTCCATCGTCTCTTGCGACTCCCCGATGATCTCGTCGTACACGCGGTGCGCTTTTCCCTTGCACACGCGGCAGCGCTCCAGGAGCGCCTCCTTGTAGGGCAGCGTCTTTTCCCCATAGACCGTCTGGATGCGCAGCACATCCGGCCCGTCCAGGCCAAGCCCCTCGATCGCCTCGATCCCCTTGATGCCGCGGCCGCGGATTTTTTCGATGTCCAGCTTCCCGCGGCAGCCCACGCCAATGACATAGGTTTTCTCGCGATCCACGCGGTGCTCTTTTTGCAGCTGGTTGAAGCTGTAGGTGTCGCACGGCTTTAAGCAGACCGCCGTCTTATCCGGCAGCTTTGCGGCCTCGATCAGCATCTTGCTCAAATTTGCGCCGCAAAACCCGTCGTAAGTAAAGTGCGCGAAATCTTCTTCTTTTTCAAAATAGGCCGGCTCGGGGTTGTACGCAAGGTCGCCCGCGCGCCACCCCAGGACGCGCGCCACCGTGCCGTCCGCCAAAAGGGCCTTTGCCCGATTGATTAACTCCTGCATCTGATATCCCCCAATCTGACATTTTCGCCCAGGGAGCGGACTGTCTCGACAAAATCGTTCATCGTCTCGGAGAACTTCGCCCCTTCCGCCGCGGAAACCCACGCGACCCGGCACCTCCCCTGCTCGATGCCGATAAAATCCAGCATGGAGAACAAAAGCGCCATGCGCCTGCGCGTGTAAAAATTGCCCGTGCTGTAGTGGCAATCCCCCGGGTGGCACCCGCACAGGATGACCCCGTCCGCGCCGCGCTCAAACGCGCGCAAAAGGAACATCGGGTTGACCCTGCAAGAGCAGGGCACGCGGATGATCTTGACATCCGCCGGATACCCAAGGCGGCTGCTGCCCGCCAAGTCCGCGCCCGCGTAACTGCACCAGTTGCAGCAAAATGCGACGATTTTCGGCCGGAACTCCTTCTTTTCTGCTACCTGCATATCGCATCCACCTCCGCAATGATCTGTCTGTTGGAAAAGCCCAGCAAGTCCATCGCGCCGGACGGGCAGGCCACCGTGCAGGCACCGCACCCCTGGCAGAGCGCGTTGTTCACCACCGCCACGCGGCGCACTTCGCGCACTTCCGGCCCGCGCACCTCGCGATCCTCGTAGGTGATCGCCCCGTAGGGGCAGACGTTCGCGCAAGAGGAGCAGCCATTGCACAGCAGCGCGTCGGCCTCGGCCGTGCACGGGTTTGTCAACAGCTTGTCTTTTGCCAAAAGCCCGATCGCCTTGACCGCCGCGGCGCCGGCCTGCGAGACCGTCTCCGGGATGTCCTTTGGCCCCTGGCACACGCCGGAGAGGAAAATGCCCGCCGTGGGCGACTCCACCGGGCGCAGCTTCGGGTGCGCCTCTGTGAGGAAATTGTTGGTGTCGATGCTCGCCGTCAGCATGGTGGCGATCTTCCGCGCGTCCGGATTTGGCTCGATGGCCGTCGCGAGCACCACCATGTCCGCCTCGATCAGCACCTGGCGGTTGTCGATGAGATCCGCGCCCTGCACGAGCAGGGTGCCATCCGGCTGCGGCGCGACTTTCCCGACCTGGCCTTTGATATAATCCACGTGGTACTCTTCCACCGCGCGGCGGTAAAACTCGTCAAAATTTTTGCCCGGCGTGCGCACGTCGATGTAAAAGACCGTCACTTTGACATCCGGGTATTTGTCGCGGATGAGCATGGCGTGCTTTGCCGTATACATACAGCAGATCTTCGAGCAATAGGGCTTGCCCCGCCCGTCCGCGCAGCGGCTTCCCACACACTGGACAAAGACCATGTGGCGCGGCGCCCTGTGATCCGACATGCGCTCCAAATGCCCGCCCGTAGGCCCTGCCGCGTTTAAGATGCGCTCCAGCTCCAGCGACGTGACCACGTCCGGGCTTTCGCCGTAGGCATACTCCCCATAGCGGTCCAGGGAGATGGTGTCAAACCCCGTCGCCACCACGATCGCCCCGTATTTTTGCGTCACGACCTCGTCCGCCTGATCATAGTCCACCGCCTTTGCCTGGCAGACCTTCGCGCAGACGCCGCATTTGCCCGTCGTCAGCTTGATGCAGCGCTCCTCATCAATAACCGGGACATTCGGGATGGCCTGCGCGAACGGCGTGTAGATGGCGCTGCGGTTGTTTAGGCCTCTGTTAAATTCATTTTTCGCTTTTTTCGATGGGCATTTCTCCTGGCAAAGCCCGCACCCGGTACATTTTTCCATGTCGACCTTGCGCGCCTTTTTGCGGATGTCCACCGTGAAATCCCCCACGAAGCCCGACACTTTTTCGACTTCGCTGTAGGTGTAAAGTGTGATATTTTCGTGCGCGGACGCCTCCACCATTTTCGGCGTGAGGATGCACGCAGAACAGTCCAAGGTGGGGAAGGTCTTGTCGAGCTGCGACATCCGCCCGCCGATGCTGGGGGATTTTTCCACGATGTCGACCTGGTAGCCCGCCTCCGCGATGTCAAGCGCCGTCTGGATGCCCGCGATGCCGCCGCCGATCACAAGCGCGCGCTTTGTCACGCGGCTCTCGCCCGGCTTTAGGGGCGTGTCCAGATTTACTTTCGCCACGGCCGCCCGCATGAGGATGACTGCCTTTTGCGTCGCCTCCCCCATGTCCTTGTGAATCCAGGAACATTGCTCGCGGATGTTGGCGATCTCGACCATGTAAGGGTTGAGTCCGGCCCTTTCGGCGCACTTGCGAAACGTCGCCTCGTGCATACGGGGCGAGCAGGAACAGACCACGATGCCTGTGAGATGCTTTTCCCGGATGGCCTCGGCGACGAGCTGCTGCCCCGCCTCGGAACACATATAGGGGTAGTCCTGCGCGTGCGCCACGCCCGGCTCCCCCTTGGCAAGCTCCACCACTTTTTTCACGTCCACCGTCGCCGCGATGTTGCTTCCGCAATGGCAGACAAACACACCGATTCTTTGCATCAATCCTACCTCCTGTATCTGCGGAATGCGCTCACAAGCAGCTGCTGCGGCAGTTCTGGGTCAAGGAGTTCGGGCACGTCCTCCGGCTGCAGATAATCCTGCCCCCTTTGGCGCACCACAAGCTGCCGCGCCGCGTCCAGGATTTTCCCCGGCTTCACATCCCGCGGGCAGCGCTCCACGCACGCAAAGCAGGAGAGGCATTTCCACAGAGACTTGCAGCCGGCGAGCGCCTCCGCGTCGCCGCGCAGGACATAGGACGCGAACTGGTGCGGCTTGATGTCCATTTCCGCGTAGGAAGGGCAGGCCGCGGTACATTTCCCGCACTTCATGCAGCGGTAAGGGTCCGCCCCGCTGATCTCGCGGATGCGCTCCGCCTGCTGTGCCTGGTTCGTCATACGGCCACCCCCTCTTTGATGCCCAGGGCTTCTGCGAGAAGCTCTGTAAAATAAACCACCGGAACCCTGTCAGGACTCGTGCTCTTGTTGAGATTGTACAGGCACAGCGGGCAGGCCGTGATGAGCATCTCGGCCCCAAACCCCGCCGCGCTTTTGTGTATCTTGTCCGCCATTTCCCGTGAAAGATCTGTTTCCTTTAGGGAGACATACCCGCCGCAGCACTCGTTCCGGTAGGGGTAGCGCACAGGCTCCGCGCCGATGGCGCTTAGGAAATCCTCCATGATGGAGGGGTTTTCCGGGTCGTCAAACCCCAGGATGCGGCCTGGGCGAAGCAGCAGGCAGCCATAATACGCCCCGATCTTTTTCCCCGCGAGCGGGCGGGTCACCTGCTTGCGCAGCGCGTCAAATCCGATCTCGTCGCGCAGCACTTCGAGGTAGTGGACGACTTTCGTCTCTCCCGCGTAGGGGCGTTCCAGCTGCATATAGTTGTTGGCGTGATCCCGCACCTCGGGCACGTGCGCCATGTCGTCATTCACGCGCTTGATGACATGGTGGCACGCCGCGCACAGCGTGACCAGCCCCTGTTGTCTCTCCCGCGCGCCGGCCAGGGCGCGCACCGAGGCGAGCTTGGTCGCGATCTCGTCCGTCCCTAAGGGGTAGACGCCCCCGCAGCACTGCCACTCGTCGATCTCCACAAGAGAGAATCCCAGTTTTTCGGCGCACGCGCGGGCATAGGCATCCAGGGCCTGTGCCTTGTTTTTCAATGTGCACCCCGGAAAGTAACTGTAGTTCATGGCCCCTCCTTTGTTATAGCTGGATCTGGCTGATGACTGCCTTTAGGGTATTCGCGCTCGCCTGCAGCTGCTCGACTTCCTTTGGCGCGAGGCGCATGGGGATCTTGCCCTGGATGCCGTGCGGCCCCACGAGGGTCAGGGTGCTGACGCACACGTCCTCGATGCCATACTCGCCGTGCATCATCGAGGAGACGACCGCCACAGAGTCAGAGGACGCAAGCAGGATGGAACAGAGCTTGCAAACGGCGGCCGACACCGCATAGAACGTGGCGCCCTTGTTGGCGATGATGCGCCCGCCGGACTTGCGCACATATTCGAGCATCTCGTCCTTGTCGACGTCCTGCACCTCTTTGCCGAGCCGCTTCATCGTGTTGACGTACTCCGCCATGCTGACGCCCGACACATAGACGCTGCTCCAGGGGATGAACGACGTGTCGCCGTGCTCGCCAAACACATAGGCGTGGATGTTTCTCTGCGCGATGCCCAGGCGCTCGGATAAGCCGCAGCGCAGGCGCGCCGTATCGAGAAGCGTGCCAGACCCGATGATTTGGTTTTCCGGCAGACCGGAGATTTTCGTAAAGACATACGTCATGATGTCCACGGGGTTGCTCACCAGGATGTACAGGGCGTTTGGCGCTTCTTTTACAATCTGCGGCGTGATGCTCTTTAGGATGTCCACGTTCGTCTGGGTCAGCTCAATGCGGCTCTGGCCCGGCTTGCGGGCGATCCCCGACGTGATGATGACGATGTCGGAATCCCGCGCGTCCGCGTAGTCGCCGGAAATGATGGAAATGGGGTCGCGAAAGCACGTGCCCTGCTCGATGTCCATCACCTCGCCGTCCACCTTTTCCTTGTTGATGTCGATCAGCACCAGCTTGGACGCCGTGTCATCCTGGGAAAGGGTGTACGCAATCGTAGAACCCACGCTCCCCGCCCCGATAATCGTAATCTTTGCACTCATCTGTTTGCTCCTCCCTCTTGATTGTTATTTTTTTAACCAGTCCGCTTGAGTATACCATACTCCCCGCGCGCTTTCAACCGATTTTTTTGCTAATCCGCTTCCACTTTCCGCTGCGGTAGCGCAGCCCCATCAAAAGCGTGCGCGTGCACTGATCCGCGAGCAGCGCGAGCCACGCGCCCTGCAGCCCCATGTGGAACACGCGCACCAGCACGGTGCAGGTAACGGTGCGCACGCCGAGCACCATGACGGCCATCACGACCGCCGTATACCGCGTATCCCCCGCCCCGCGCAGGCCGCCGGAGACGATGAATTGATCCGTCTGGAACGGCTGGCTAAACGAGAGCAGCCGCAAGACCGGAATGCCCAGAGCGATGACTTCCGGCGTTTTGTTGAAGATGGACAGGATTTCCTCGCCGAAAAAGATCATCGCCGCCATCATGAAAAACGAGCAGGCGATCCCGAGGTTGCGCGTCAGGCGCATATAAACGGCCGACATGTCATAGCGCAGCTTCCCGATGGACTGCCCCATCAGGGTCGTGGCCGCGTTCGCAAAGGCCTGCCCCATCATAAAGGTCATGCCCTGAATGTTCATGCAGACCTGGTGGGCGGCATACGTCAGGTCGCCAAGCCCCGTGATTTGCCTGGTGTAGAGGATGATGCCCGCGCGCACAAAGAGCTGCTCGACCATGGACGGCACCCCGATGCTGACCACGTTGCCCATCAGGCGCTTGTCAAAGCGAAATTTTTCCCGAAAATCGAGGTACACATAATGCTTTTTCCCAAACGCCACCCACATGGCGATCAAAAATGCCACGGTCTGGCCGATGATGGTCGCCCAGGACGCCCCCGCGACGCCCATCTTTGGCGCGCCAAAATTGCCATAAATCATGACATAGTTAAACAATAAGTTGACCACGTTGGCGATGGTGTTGTACGCCATGGGCGTGCGCGTGTCGCCGATGCCGCGCAGGGCCGCCGTCACCGTAAATCCCAGGCACAGGGGAACGAACCCATAGAGCTGGATGTTAAAATATTGCGTCGCCAGCCGCATCGTTTCCTGGCTGATGCCGGCCCCGCCCATGAAGCGAACCAGCTGATGGCTGCACAAAAGGCCTACCGCCATAAAGACCGCCGCGAGCGCGAGGTTTAAGTAGAGGGCATGCCGGAACACGGCATTCGCCTTTTTCCTGTCCTGCTGCCCGCGAAAGCGCGCGATCATCGCCGTCGCGCCCACGTTGAGCGCCTGGATCATCGTCATGAGCAAAAACTTTGGCTGCGCCGCAAGCCCCACCGCGGCGAGGGCCGCGATGCCCTCCTCCCCCGGCAGCCGCCCGACCATCACCTGGTCTGCCATGCTCGTCAGCTGCGTCAGCACCAGTTCCACGAGGCTCGGCCACGCAATCAGCACCACGTCGCGGTACAGCCGCTTTTTTTGCACGCCCGCGGGGATGCGGATGCGCCCCACGGGCCTTGTAGCCTCCTGCTCGTCCCATTCTCCGTTTGGCAGCTCGTCCAAAACCGTGCAAACTCCTTTTTCCATTTGCTTCATCGCACAAGATCCCTTCCTTTTCCTACTTGTCATCGCCCGCTTCCTGGGGTATGATGATAAAAAACACAGGAGGTACCGCCATGGCGCTACATGTAATGGACGAGGCAAACCGCTGCTTGAACTGCAAAGTCGCGCAGTGCCAGAAGGGCTGCCCGATCCACACTCCCATTCCAAAAGTCATTCAGCTCTTAAAAGAAAAAAAACTCGACGAGGCCGGGTGGATGCTGTTTGAGAACAACCCCCTGACCACGGTGTGCAGCCTGGTGTGCAACCACGAAAACCAGTGCGAGGGGCACTGCGTGCTGGGCAAAAAAGGCGCGCCCGTGCATTTTTCCACCATTGAGGCCTATATCTCCACCACTTACGCCAACAAGATGTCCCAAGGGCCAAAGGCGTCCAACGGGATGCGCGCGGCCATCGTGGGGTCAGGACCCGCCGGCATCACCATCGCCATCATCCTGGCGCGCTACGGCTACGACGTGACGATTTTTGAGGGCAAGGACCAGATCGGCGGCGTGCTGCGCTATGGCATCCCGGAGTTCCGCCTGCCAAAATCGGTGCTGGACGACATCAAGTACCGCCACATCGACTTAAAGGGCATCAAGTTTCGCCCGAACGTGCACATCGGCCTTGCCATCGGCATTGACGACTTGTTCCGCGACGGGTACAAGTCCATTTTCATCGGCACGGGCACTTGGAAGCCGAACGCCCTGCACATCAAGGGGGAGACCCTTGGGCACGTCCACTTTGGCATCAACTACCTCAACAACCCCGACAGCTACCGCCTGGGCGAGCGCGTCATCGTGATCGGCGCGGGAAATGCCGCCATGGACGTCGCGCGCACCGCCCTGCGCAAAGGGGTGCGCCGCCTGACGTGCTACTCCCTCTCCAAAAAAGTGGCGGCGAGCCAGCACGAGTTCAGCTATGCCCAGCTGGAGGGCGTGGAGTTCGCGTACAACAAAGCCCCGGTGGAAATCACGGACGACGGCGTCATTTTCAAAGACCTCATCGAGCACGCGGACGGCACGTTTTCCGACGTTCCGGGGTCTGAGACCCTGCACGAGGCCGACAGCGTCCTCATCTCCATCAGCCAGGGGCCGCAGAACCGCATCGTCAGCACCACCGAGGGGCTGTCTGCCAACCAGCGGGGGCTTTTGATTGCGGACGAGACCGGGCATACCACCCGCGCCGGCGTGTTTGCGTCAGGGGATGTGGTCAACGGCGCGCGCACCGTCGTCGAGGCCGTCGCCCACAGCAAAGTGGTCGCCGAGTCCATGCACCGCTATATGCAGGGGCTTCCGCCGCTCGCATGAGTCATTTTCGTCGTTTGCCGCGCCGCATTTGCGCCGCGTAAGCAGCGTAATTCCAAAGCAAATTCGTGCGCGGCGCGTCACCTCATGGACGCGGCAGCTTGGCCAGGCGCTTGCGGATGCGCCGCGCCGATCTCGTAGGGCGTCACCTGGTAGACGTAGTAATTGAGCCAGTTGGTGTAGAGGTTGTTCGCGTGGGCGCGCCACAAAAGCAACGGCCTCGCCCGCGGGTCATCCCCCTGGTAATAATTGCGGGGGATCGCGATCGGCAGCCCCTTGCCCAGATCCCTGTGATATTCCGCGTCCAGGGTGAGGCGGTCGTACTCGGGATGGCCCATCACAAAGATCTGCCGCCCGTCCGGGGTCATCGCCAAAAAAACCCCCGCCTCGTCCGACTCCGCCAGCACGATCAGATCCTTGCACGCGTGGATGTCGGCGGCCGCGACTTCCGTGTGGCGCGAGTGCGGGGCCAAAAAACAGTCGTCAAACCCGCGCACCAGGGGAACTTTGCGGTTCGACACCCGATGCCAGAAAAGCCCGAACATCTTTTTTCCCAAGGGGCGTTTTGGCAGGCCAAAATGATGCCAAAGGGCTGCCTGCGCGCCCCAGCAGAGGTGGATGGTGCTGGTCACATGGCTTTTTGTCCAGTCCAGAATCCGCACCATCTCCTCCCAAAAATCCACTTCCGCAAACTCCATCTGCTCCAGAGGCGCGCCCGTGATGATCATGCCGTCATAATTGTTTTGCGCAAGATCCGAAAATGGCAGGTAAAACTGGTCGAGGTGGCTTTTGGAAGTGTTCTTCGACTCGTGGCTCTGCGCCATCATAAACGTGATGTTGATCTGCAGGGGCGTGTTCGACAAAGAGCGCAAAAGCTGCAGTTCCGCGTCCTGCTTGACCGGCATCAGGTTCAGGATGGCGATCTCGATGGGGCGGATGTCCTGGTGCAGCGCCCGGTTCTCATCCATCACAAAGATATTCTCCCGTTCCAGGATCTCCTTTGCGGGCAGATCCCCCTTGACCTTAATCGGCATCGTCGTTCCCTCCTACTTCTGATCCTTCCTGCTCCAAGTGCGTGCGGTTCTCAAGTTGTGTCATCACATGATGTTACGGTAAAAAGATACCTTACGGATTGTTTCGTGTTTCGCTGTCTCCG
>CAYVVW010000007.1:0-28246 GCA_964455335.1 uncultured Marvinbryantia sp. | reverse complement strand
CGACTTGCGTGAAATCGACATGTCCCAATCGTTGGTGCGGGCGATGCAAGTGCCAAACGCGTCCATTGCGCAGGCGAATGTGGATCAGGCAGCAGGCCTGCGGAAGGCGGCGGGGCAGATAGTAACTGCACAGGCGCATGCAGGACAAACGCTGGATTTACGGGAGCCTGCGGTGCAAATGGTGTCGTCCTGGGAACAGGATGGGCTTTGTTTCCGGCAGTGGGTGCGAAAAGATGTGTGTCTTTGCGCCTGCGCGGATGACGAGGCGGCTTTGACGTTAAAACTTTTCAATTCAGAAAACGAATCCGTTGGGAAAAATTGTTTCACCCGCTTCGTCAAGTAGGCGCGTGGCTTTGACAAAAATTTCGGATTGATTTTTTTGGAAATCTTAAAAACACATGAATTTTCTAAAATCTTAAAAATATTTGTTGCATTTATAAAATATCTGTGGTAAGATTCCCGCATAGAACATCTTTGTTCTTTTTTGCGCTTCTATTTTTCTTTCTATCACAACTATCCATAACATATGATGCCATGGGGAAGCACGCACATCGGGCTGTTTTGTGCAAAGTTTTCTACACTCTGCCACAATCGGTGCCACTGCCAAATGCCCAACGACCCCACGCGGCAGCATACGATTGTAAGCGACAAAAGGATTGCGACAGAAAAAGACAGGAGGGATCGCATTGTTTCGTACCGTGATGTCTGCGTCCGTGTTCGGCGTGGAGAGCCGGCCGATCTGCGTGGAGGCGGACGTAGGAGAAGGGTTGCCATCCTTTACGATGGTCGGATATTTGTCCGCCCAGGTAAGGGAGGCGCAGGACCGTGTGCGCACGGCTCTCAAAAATGCAGGGTTTTCCATGCGCCCCAAGCGCGTCACTGTCAATCTCTCCCCGGCGGACTTGCGCAAAAGCGGCACGGGGTTTGACTTGCCGATTGCGGTGGCCGTGGCGGCGGCCTATGGGGAAATTCCGCAGGAGCGGCTGCAGGGCGTGCTTCTGGCGGGGGAATTGAGCCTCAACGGGGAGGTGCTGGCGGTGCCAGGCATTTTGCCCATCGTGGCAGGCGCGCGGGAAAATGGCTGTAAGGTTTGCATCCTGCCAAAGGCAAACGAGTCGGAGGGGGCGCTCATCGACCACATGACCGTGATCGGCGTGGCGACCTTAAAAGAGGCCATCGGCTATTTAAATGGAAGTGTGTCCATTCCGCCGGCGATGCCCCCTGACATGGAAAAGGCGCCCGTTGGCGGCGCGCAAGGGGAGGATTTTTCGGATCTCCACGGCCAGGAAACGACCCGGCGCGCCGTGGAGGTGGCGGTGTCCGGCTTTCACAACATCTTGATGGTGGGACCCCCTGGGGCGGGAAAATCGATGGTCGCCAAGCGCATCGCGGGCATTTTGCCGCCTTTAAGCATGGAGGAAAGCCTGGAAATTTCCGGCATCTACAGCACGGCGGGCTTACTCTTTGGAGCGGATTTGCCGCTGCGAAGCCGCCCATTTCGCGCGCCGCACCACACGATTACGGCAAAGGGGATGGCGGGGGGCGGCATCATTCCCATGCCTGGGGAGCTGAGCCTGGCGCACAACGGGGTCTTATTTTTGGACGAGCTGCCGGAATTTTCCAGGGAAGCGCTGGAAGTCCTGCGCCAGCCACTGGAGTCGCGCGAGGTGACGATCGCGCGGGCTGGCCTGTCCTACCGTTTTCCAGCCAACTTTATGCTTGCAGCAGCGATGAATCCCTGCCCATGCGGGAACTTTCCAGACTTCACCCGCTGCACATGCAGTCCTTTTGCGGTTCAACGCTACCTTAGCCGCATCAGCACCCCATTGCTTGACCGCATCGACATCACGGTCGAGACGCCCGCCATCGGATACCAGGACCTGGAGCGGCCAGGCGCCAACGAGTCCTCTGAAAAGATTCGCGCGCGCGTGGTGCTTGCGCGGGAAATCCAAAAGGAGCGTTACCGCGGCACGCCATTTCGGTTTAACGCCGACTTGAACCAGCAGGGATTGGAGCGGTACTGTCACCTCGAAAAGACGGAGCGTCAAATGATGCGCGATGCCTTCGACCGCTTGCACTTAAGCGCGCGCACCTATTTTCGCATCCTAAAAGTCGGGCGCACCATCGCGGACCTGGACGGGTCAGAGCGGGTGCGGTCCACGCATCTGCAAGAGGCATTGTGCTACCGAAGCATCAACAAGCGATATTGGCTTTAAGCTGCGCAAAGCACCAATAAGCGACATTGGTTATGAGGGAAGGCAAGCAAGGGACGACGCAAAGCACCGACAAGTAACATTGACCGAAAGCGGAAGTGCGCACGATGAAGCAAGCGCCGAGCAAGGCACGATGCAAAACATCGACAAGCGACATTGGCTTTCAAGGAGGACATCGGATGAAGCAGGAGAAAAACAGTGTGCCAATGGGTGATATTGACTCTCATAAGGGGGAACAACCGTCGAACCGAGAACACGACTGGCTATGGCTTTGCTGCATCCCCGGGTTTTATGAGGCAGACAGGAAGAAATTGCTTAAGGCATACTCATCCCCTGGGGCTGTCCGGTCTGCCGCGCGGGAAGCGGCGAGCGCATCGGGCAAATCGGAAGCGGCAGGCACGTCCGGAAAATCGGGTGCGCCGGATCTTGCGGGCAATTTTGCTTTCTTAGGGGAGAAAAAACGGCAGGCGCTTTTTCGCCACGCAAGGGAATTTTGCGCGGAGGAGGCATTTGACAAGCTGAAAAAGCGGGGCATTTCTTTTATGAGCTGCACCCACCGCGACTATCCGAAGGGGATGATGCGGGTGACAGACTACCCGTCCGGGCTTTTTTACATGGGGGCGATCCCCAGGCACGCAGACCCGCTCGTCGCGATTGTGGGCGCGCGGATGTGCACTTATAATGGAAAGAACCAGGCGCAGGCACTGGCCACGCGGCTTGCGCAAAACGGGGTCGGCGTGGTGAGCGGCATGGCCTATGGGATCGATGCAAAGGCGCAGGCGGCGTGCCTGGACGCGGGGCAAAAAAGTTACGCGGTGTTGGGGTCTGGGGTCGATGTCTGCTACCCGAAAGAAAACCGCGCCCTTTACGCGCGCCTTGCGCAAGAGGGGGGCATTCTCTCGGAATATTGTCCCGGGACGCAGCCCCTGCCCTTTCATTTCCCGATGCGCAACCGCCTCATCAGCGCCCTTGCGGACATGGTTGTGGTCGTGGAGGCGCGGCGCAAAAGCGGCACTTTGGTCACGGCGGACATGGCCCTTGAGCAGGGGAAGGATGTCTACGCTTTCCCGGGCCGCCCGCAGGATGTCCTAAGCGCGGGGTGCAACCGCCTCATCCAGCAGGGCGCGGGCATGATCACCGACATCGAGGAGTTTTTGGAGCTGAACGGCTACCGAAGATCGGCACCCAAAAATGGGGAAAAAGAAAAAATTCTGCTTGCAACGTCAGAAAACATATTGTATAGTAGTCTAGATTCTGAACCGAAGAGCCTTCAGGCACTGGCGGACCTGACGGGATTGGCGGCGCAGGAGCTGCTGCGCGCGGCCGGATCTTTGCAGGCAAGGGGATTGGCTGCGGAGATCGCAAAAAATTATTATGTGCGGACGAGATAGTCGCGGAGGATATGTGCATGGCAAAAAACCTGGTTATCGTAGAGTCTCCCACGAAGGTGAAAACCATCAAAAAGTTTCTTGGCGCAAACTACGCCGTGGCGGCCTCGAACGGCCACGTGCGTGATTTTCCAAAGAGCCAGTTTGGCATCGATGTCGAGCACGACTTTGAGCCAAAGTACATCACGATCCGGGGAAAGGGCGACTTGCTCGCCGCCTTGCGCAAGGAAGTGAAAAAGGCGGACAAGGTCTACCTCGCGACAGACCCCGACCGCGAGGGAGAGGCGATCAGCTGGCATTTGTCCATCGCGCTGCACCTGGACGCGGACAAGATGCGCCGCATCACATTCAACGAGATCACGAAAAACGCGGTGAAGGCATCCTTAAAAAAACCGCGCGCCATCGACCAGAACCTGGTGGACGCCCAGCAGGCAAGGCGCATGCTGGACCGCATGGTCGGATACAAAATCAGCCCCCTTTTGTGGGCAAAAGTCAAGCGCGGCCTGAGCGCGGGGCGCGTGCAGTCCGCTGTGCTCCGGCTGATCGCGGACCGCGAGGAAGAGGTCAACGCGTTTGTGCCCGAGGAGTACTGGACGTTGCAGGCGTACCTGACGGTAAAAGGGGCGAAAAAGCCGTTAGAGGCCTCCTTTTTTGGCATGGAGAACCAAAAGATGGCGCTGCGCACAAAGGAGGAGACGGACGCCATTGTGGAGGCGGTGCAAAAGGAGACCTTTTGCGTGACAGACATCAAAAAAGGGGAGCGCGTCCGCAAGGCGCCGCTTCCCTTCACGACCAGTACCCTGCAGCAGGAGGCGGCAAAGGCGCTCAATTTTTCCACGCAAAAGACGATGCGCGTCGCGCAGCAGCTCTACGAGGGCATTGACATCAAGGGGAGCGGCACCGTCGGCCTCATCACATACCTGCGCACCGACTCCGTGCGCGTGGCGGACGAGGCGGACGCGGCGGCAAAGGATTATGTGCGGGAGACATTTGGCGAGGCCTATGTCGCAAAAGACGCGCAGCCAAAGGCATCCGGCAGGCGGGTGCAGGACGCGCACGAGGCCATCCGCCCCAGTGACATCGCGCGGACGCCGGCGGTCGTAAAAGACTCCTTAAGCCGCGACCAGTTCCGCCTCTACCAGCTCATCTGGCGGCGCTTCGCGGCCAGCAGGATGGCGCACGCGCGCTATGAGACCATCTCCGCAAAAATCGGCGCGGGCAAATACCGGTTTGCCGCGTCCACGTCCGCCCTCGCCTTTGAGGGATTCATGGCAGTCTATGTCGAGGAGTCCGAGGGAGAGGAAAAGGCGCAGGCGATTTTGGAAAAAATCACAGAGGACACCATCTTCCAGGATGCGCGGCTCGAAGGAAAGCAGCACTTTACGCAGCCGCCCGCCCACTATACGGAGGCGTCGCTCGTCAAGACCTTAGAGGAACTCGGCATCGGCCGGCCGAGCACCTACGCGCCCACCATCACCACCCTGCTCGGGCGCAGGTATGTGGCAAAGGAAAACAAAAACCTCTACATCACGGAATTGGGCGAGATCGTCAACAACATCATGGTGACCGCGTTCCCCGACATCGTGGATGTCCATTTCACCGCCAACATGGAGGCATTGCTCGACAAGGTCGAGGAGGGCGAGCTGAATTGGAAGAGCGTGGTGCGCGATTTCTACCCGGGGCTTGAGCAGGCCGTGGAGCACGCGGAAAAAGAGCTCGAGGAGGTCAAGATCGCCGACGAGGTGACAGACGAGGTCTGCGAGGTCTGCGGGCGCAACATGGTCATCAAATATGGCCCGCACGGAAAATTTTTGGCATGTCCGGGATTTCCGGAGTGCCGCAACACCAAGCCGTACTTAGAAAAAATCGGCGTGCCCTGCCCGAAGTGCGGCAAAGACATCGTGGTGAGAAAGACGAAAAAAGGCAGGCGCTACTATGGCTGCGAGGACAACCCCGCGTGCGATTTCATGAGCTGGCAAAAGCCGGCAAAAGAGGGGCAGCCAGAGTCAAAACAAGATGATCTAGAATCATAGTAGGGAAATCGGAATTGTATTATATAAATAATACAATTCTGATTTTTGAATATAAACATACAAAAAAACGAAAAAAATCTGAAATTTTATCACAATTTAATTGATTTCGGGAAAAATGTGTGCTAAACTGTGTCTTACAGTGGCATAGAAAGAAATAGAAACTGCCTGTGGGCATGGAAAAAAGAAATGTGCAACAGCGATTGAAAACGAAAATACGGGACAGGGAGGGTTGGACATGAGCGTACAATTGCTAGACAAAACGCGCAAGATCAACAAACTATTGCACAACAATCATTCCAGTAAGGTAGTATTTAACGACATCTGTGACGTACTGACGGAGATTATGGACTCAAACATCCTGGTCATCAGCCGCAAGGGGAAGATTCTGGGCATCAGCCTAAGCGGCGACGTGGAGGAGATCCATGAGCTTGTGGAGGACAAGGTGGGCGGGCACATCGACAACATGCTCAACGAGCGGCTGCTTGCCGTGCTCTCCACGAAAGAAAATGTCAACCTGGAGACCTTGGGATTTACGGACATTGGCGCTCACAAGTACCAGGCGATCATCAACCCCATCGACATTGCCGGCGAGCGGCTCGGCACTGTTTTTATGTACAAGAGCAACAGCCAGTATACGATTGACGACATCATCCTAAGCGAGTATGGCACGACGGTGGTCGGCCTTGAGATGATGCGCTCCGTCAACGAGGAAAATGCCGAGGAAAACAGAAAAGTGCAGATCGTCAAGTCGGCCATCAGCACGCTTTCCTATTCGGAGCTGGAGGCGATCATCCACATTTTCGACGAATTGCACGGAAACGAGGGCATCCTTGTGGCGAGCAAGGTGGCGGATCGCGTGGGCATCACGCGCTCGGTCATCGTCAACGCCCTGCGCAAGTTCGAGAGCGCGGGCGTGATAGAGTCGCGATCCTCCGGGATGAAGGGCACTTACATCAAGGTGGTGAATGACGTGGTGTTCGACGAGTTGGAGGAGATCAAAAAGAGCCGCAAGAATTTTTAGAAATTCACACAAAATTAAGAAAAATCAAGCAATCAAGAGCATCAAGGAGCATTTCAGAGATTTGGGAAGAAATATTCGGATGAGCGTAGTTGCATGTTTTACATATTTTTACTAAGATACCTCTTGTAATCAGCACTCGACCAGTATGAGTGCTAATAAATCGCAGGAAAGGCAAAGGAGGAAGCGATAATGAAGTTGGTACCTTTGGGCGACAGGGTCGTGTTAAAGCAGTTTGAGGCAGAAGAGACGACGAAGTCCGGCATCATTCTGGCCGCGAAGTCCCAGGAAAAGCCACAGCAGGCGGAAGTCATCGCCGTTGGCCCGGGCGGCTTGGTAGACGGCAAGGAAGTCAAGATGCAAGTCAAGGAAGGCGACAAGGTGATCTATTCCAAGTACGCCGGCAACGAAGTGAAGTTGGATGACCAGGAGTATGTCATCGTCAAGCAGAGCGACATTCTGGCAATCGTAGAGTAGAATAGGAGGCAGTCACATCATGGCAAAGGAAATCAAGTATGGTTCGGAAGCGAGAAGCGCGTTGAAAACGGGCGTGGACAAGTTGGCGGACACCGTCAAGGTCACGCTTGGCCCGAAGGGCAGGAACGTTGTGCTGGACAAGCAATATGGCACGCCGCTCATCACAAATGACGGCGTCACGATCGCAAAGGAGATTGAGCTGGAGGACGCGTTTGAGAACATGGGCGCGCAGCTCGTCAAGGAAGTGGCGACCAAGACAAATGACGTGGCGGGCGACGGCACCACGACGGCGACCGTTTTGGCGCAGGCCATGATCCAGGAGGGCATGAAGAACCTGGCGGCGGGCGCGAACCCGATGATTTTGCGCAAGGGCATGAAGAAAGCCACGGAAGTGGCCGTTTCCGCCATCGCCGACATGAGCAGCAAAGTAAACGGCAAGCACCAGATGGCGAGGGTTGCCGCCATTTCCGCGGGGGACGAGGAAGTGGGCAACATGGTGGCGGACGCCATGGAGAAAGTTTCCAAGGACGGCGTGATCACCATCGAGGAGTCCAAGACGATGAAAACCGAGCTGGACCTGGTGGAAGGCATGCAGTTCGACCGCGGGTACATCTCCGCCTACATGGCGACCGACATGGAAAAGATGGAGGCCGTGTTAGAAGATCCGTACATTTTGATCACCGACCGCAAGATTTCTGCCATCCAGGATATTTTGCCGCTGTTGGAGCAGATCGTGCAGTCCGGAAGGAAGCTTTTGATCATCGCGGAGGACGTGGAGGGCGAGGCTCTGACCACCCTGATCGTCAACAAATTGCGCGGCACGTTTAGCGTCGTCGCCGTCAAGGCGCCGGGCTATGGCGACCGCAGGAAAGAGATGCTCAAGGACATTGCCATCCTGACGGGCGGCGAGGTCATCTCCGAGGAGCTTGGGCTGGAGCTGAAGGACACCACCATCGATATGCTCGGCCGCGCGAAATCGGTGAAGGTACAAAAAGAGAACACGGTGATCGTGGACGGCGCGGGCGAGAAGCGCGACATCCAGGCGAGGGTTGCGCAGATCAAGGCGCAGATCGAGGAGACCACGTCCGACTTTGACAAGGAAAAATTGCAAGAGCGCCTGGCGAAGCTGGCTGGCGGCGTCGCGGTGATCCGCGTGGGCGCTGCCACGGAGACCGAGATGAAAGAGGCCAAGCTGCGCATGGAGGACGCCCTGAACGCGACGAGGGCCGCGGTTGAGGAAGGCATCGTTGCCGGCGGCGGGTCCGCCTACATCCACGCGGCGAAGGAAGTCGCGAAGTTGCTCGACACCCTGGAGGGCGACGAAAAGACGGGCGCGCAGGTGATTCTGAAGGCGTTGAACGCGCCGCTGTGCCAGATCGTGGAAAATGCCGGACTGGAAGGTTCTGTCGTTGTCAACAAGGTGATGGACTCCAAGGATGGCGTGGGCTTTGACGCATACAAAGAGGAATATGTGGACATGGTGGAAGCGGGCATTCTCGATCCCGCGAAGGTGACCAGGAGCGCCTTGCAGAACGCGACGAGCGTTGCCGCCACATTCCTGACCACGGAGACTTGCGTCGCGAACATTAAGGAAGAGACACCGGCCATGCCGGCGGGCGGGATGAACCCGGGCATGATGTAAGTCCGTGATCCGCGCGGCTGCGGGGATTGATCCTGTGCGGCGCGCGGGTGACAAGAAGTTCGGAACAGGCCGGGGGAGTAAGGAATGCCCCCGCCTGTTCTTTTTCCATATGCTTTCACAATTTCGGGAGCGCGCGGCGCGAAGAAATCAACATCAAGTGCCATGGCGATCAGAAGAAGTCAACATCAAGCGTCATACCGATCGCAGGATGCGAGAGCTGCGCAAGCGCAAGAAAGGAAAAGGAGAAACCCGATGAGCGACCTTTACACAGAAGTCATTGTCAAACGAAAAGCCACCGCGAGGGATGGCATCTGCAAGATCCTGTTGATTGCGCTGACTGCGCTGTCCGCTGTCGCGGCTTTTTTGCTCCCGCTCGGCATCATCGGGTTTTTGGTATTTGTCGCCTTTTGCGTGGCAGATTACTTTCTGCTGCCGACGTTCGATGTGGAGTTTGAGTACCTGTATGTCAACGGGGAGTTGGACGTGGACAAGATTTACTCCAAGCAAAAGAGAAAGCGCGTCTACCGCTGCGACTTAAAGGGGCTGGAGATTTTGGCGCCGAGCACTTCGCACGCACTGGATTATTATAACCAGAACAAGGGTATCAAGACGTATGATTTTTCCTCTAGAGAGGAAGGCGCAAAAACCTATACCATGATCCTAAAAGGGGAAAAGGAGCTGGAGCGCGTCATCTTTGAGCCGAACGAGGTCATCCTGCGCGACATGAAGCGCATGGCGCCGCGGGAAGTCAACCTGGATTGAAAAGGCACTGCGCGGGCAGCCTGCCAGAGGCGGCGGGCGCTGCCGTGAAAGGCAGGTCTGGGTCGGCGGGGCAGGGTTGCATCGCAACATTGGTCAATTAAATATGCAATCGATAACGCGTTGGTTTTTTCGATAGATTTTTGTGAAAAATGTGTTGAAAACAGGTGGGAAGTTGTGGTACGATATCCCCTATGTGGGGATATCGCTTTTTTGTGTCAAAAAATTAACGATTTTCGCAAACAACGAAAACGAAAATCTCATTTTGTTGTTTGCGAAAAATACGGAGACGATCACCAGAAAGGGGGAGCGGGGATGTCAACACCCACTAAGAACCCATCGGGCACGGAGCGAGCGTATGTGCATGCGCAGGAGCACGCACATACGCACGAACTGGAACCTGCGCAGGAGGCAGCGCACACGCATGGTTCAGAGCATGCGCATGGATCAGAGCATACGTATGGATCAGAGCATACGCATGGATTGGCACACGCGCACGAAGGCCACACGCATGGCCACGCCCCGGCAGGCGCACAGAACCGCGACGCGGCCGTCCTGCGTTACATGCTCGACCACAACACGCACCATGCGGAAGAACTTTTGGAGATGGCGCGGCAGCTTGCGGAAAAAGGGGCTGCGGGGGCGGCGGATCAGGTTCGCATGGCGGCCGGCGCGCTGCAAGAGGGGAATGCGCATTTGCGCCTGGCGCTGGAGCAGCTGCCACAGGAGGGATAGAAGATGTGCTTGTCGAGAGTCGTCAAAAAAGGGCAGCCGGAAAATGTGCTGCTTGACTATGTGAGCAAAGTCGAGGTTCATGGGGATCGCATCACCCTCACGGACGTGATGGGCGAGCAAAAAACCGTGAAGGGAAAACTGGCATTCGCGGACCTTACGGGGGGCAAGATCGAGATCGACTGCTAGGCTTTTTGAGATGTCGTTTTGTCGTTTGAGATACAGCGGTGCATGAGGCGCGAGTGTCAGAATGATGTTATGGTAAAAAGATACCTTACGGATTGTTTCGTGCTTCGCTGTCTACGCTTCGCTCCGGTCGGTGCTAAACGTGTGCCACTGGCACACAGCACCCCACAATCCCATGTCCCCACGACATGCAAGCATGTCGTGGGAAAGGGCTTTCTACCCTGGTATCATAAAAAAACGAGGATGGAGGTATCAGCATGAAGAAACTGTCGGAAATGATGAGGGAAAAGCAGCTGCTTTCCTTTGAACTTTTTCCGCCAAAAACAGACAAGGGGATGGAGAATCTTCCAGGAACGGTTGAGAAACTCATGGAGTTTCGCCCGGAGTACATTTCCTGCACCTATGGCGCCGGCGGCACGAATGTCGGCAAAAACATGGACGTGTGCAAGATGATCCAAAACGCCGGCACGACGCCGGTCACCCACTTCACTTGCATCGGCAACACGCGCGAAGGCATCAGGGAACAGCTGCAGGCCTACCTTGACAACGGCGTGGATCACATGCTGGCATTGCGGGGCGACTTGCCCTTTGGGTGGACGGGCACAGGCGGCGACTTCCAGTACGCGACCGACCTTGTCGCGTTCGTTCGCAAAGAGTTCGGCGACAAGTTTGAGATTGCGGTGGCAGGATCCCCAGAGGGGCACATCGCGTGCCGCAGCCTCGACGCGGACATCGCCGTCCTTCGGCAAAAACAGGACAATGGCGCGGACTACATCATGACACAGCTCTGCTGGGACATGGAACAGTTCAAATATTGGCTGGACGCCATCCGCGAGGCGGGCGTCACCATGCCTGTGGACGTGGGCGTCATGCCGATTTTGGATCAGGCGGCGACCATCAACATGGCGCTGTCGCGCAATGCCTGCGTCATGCCAAGGGAGCTTTGCGAATTGATTTCCAAATACTGGATTTTCCCGAACCCCTTTGACAAAGAGCCTTATGACGCGGAAGCGGAGCGGAAAAAAGCCGACTTTAAGAAAGCGGGCATGGAATATACCATCCGCCAGCTCGACGAATACCGCGCGCTCGGCATCGACGGCATCCACCTCTATGCGCTCAACAAGTGGAAAGACGTCTCTGACATCATCCGCGCGTCCGGGATGCGCACGCTGGTGTAGGGTCAAAACCGAATATTTGCGCCTGGCCGCCGGTTGCGGCGCGGCAAGATAGGGAGGATTATGTCATATGTGATTGCAGTCGCCGGGAAGGGCGGCGTTGGGAAGACGACGCTTTGCGGGTTGCTCATCCAATACCTGTGCGAGACAAACAAGGGCCCCGTCCTGGCGGTGGATGCCGACGCCAATTCCAACCTAAACGAAGTGTTGGGCGTGGAGGTCGAGCTGACATTGGGGGAAGTGCGCGAAGAAGTGGCGAGGGCGGAGAGCAGCCCCGACCATCCGATTCCCCCCGGCATGTCAAAGGCAGACTACATGGATGTGATGTTCAACCGCTGCCTTGTGGAGGAGGATGATTTTGACCTACTCGTCATGGGGCGGACACAGGGGAAGGGCTGTTATTGCTTTGTGAACGGGCTTTTGCAGGCGCAGTTGCAAAAACGGATGCCCAGCTACCCCTATCTGGTGGTGGACAACGAGGCGGGCATGGAGCACATCAGCCGCGGCGTCCTGCCAAAGGTGGACATGATTTTGCTCATCAGCGACTGCTCCAGGCGGGGCGTCCAGGCGGCGGGGCGCATTGCGCGGCTGGCGCGGGAATGCGACCTTCGCCCGACAACCATGGGGCTGATCGTCAACCGCGCCCCGAACGGGATGCTCGGTGACGGAGTCCGCGAGGAAATCGAGCTGCAGGGGCTTTCCCTGCTCGGCGTCGTGCCGCAGGACGAGGAGGTCTACGCCTACGACTGCGCGGGCACGCCGACGGTGCGGCTGCCTAAGGACGCGCCTGTCAAGCGTTTTGCGCGCGACATCTTTTCCAAGCTCGATTTCACGCGCTAGGCAGGCATTTGGCACGATGGAACATCGTGCCAAATGCACGGAACAATCCGTAGGGCATCTTTTTACCGCGACATCCTTGTGTTGTAACGGTGCGGAGAAGTTGCCTAAAAAAACGGATGCGTATAGGAGACACAACTGGACAATTGCGCACGAATTTGCTGCGGAATCACGCTGCTTGCAGCGCAAATTTGGCGCGGCAAACGGCAATACGAAAATCGTTCTGTCGTTTGCGATCACACGTAGGAAAAGCACATGCACAACAGGGAGGATGTATGGAAGATTTCAAACTGACATCGGTAGCGGAGATGGAGTCCGCTACCAACCGATTGCTGGAAACTGGGAAAAAAGTGGGCGCCGACGGCTGGCAGTACCGCGTGGCAAACCAGACTCCGCATTGCAAATTTGGCGAGACGGGCGTTTGCTGCAAGATTTGCTCGATGGGGCCCTGCCGCATCACGCCAAAGTCGCCGCGCGGCATCTGCGGCTGCGACGCGCACGGCATCGTTGCCCGCAACTATCTGAAGTTCACGGCCGGCGGGTCCGCGACGCACTCTGACCACGGCCGATCCATTTGCTATACCTTATATTGCGCATCTCCGGATGGCAACTACAAGGTCAAAGACCCAGAGAAGCTCTTGCGCATCGCGAAGGAGTGGGGCGTGGAAACGGAAAATAAGGACATTTACGACGTGGCGCACGAGGTGGCCTACGTCGGTCTAAGCGAGTATGGGAAAGTGTTTGGCACGCAAAAGTTTTTGCAGCGCGCGCCAAAGCACACCCAGGAAATCTGGGAGCGCGAGGACATCGCGCCGCGCGCCATTGACCGCGAGGTGTCCTGCTCTTTGCACATGACCCACATGGGATGCTCCTCCAAGCCGGAGGCGCTCGTCCGCCAGGCGTTGCGTTCCGGGCTTTCCGACGGGTGGGGCGGATCCATGGCGGGAACGGAGTTCTCCGATGTCCTGTTTGGCACGCCGATGCCGATGGAGACCGAGGCAAACCTAGGCGTGATGAGCAAAGATAACGTCAACATCGTCGTGCACGGCCATGACCCGGCGCTTTCCGAGATGATCTGCGAGTATGCGGACAGCCCGGAGATGATCGCCTACGCAAAGGAAATGGGCGCGAAGGGCATCACCGTTTCGGGCGTTTGCTGCACATCAAACGAAGTCGCCATGCGCCGCGGCATCCCGATGGCGGGCAATTTCCTGCAGCAGGAGAATGTCGTCCTGACGGGCGCGTGCGAGGCGATCGTGGTCGACGTGCAGTGCATCTTCCCGGCCCTTGGCCCGCTGGCAAAGTGCTTCCACACGAAGTTCGTGACGACGTCCGAGATCGCGCAGATGCCAGAGTCCGACTACATCCGTTTTGACCCGGAGTCGGCGGGCGAGAACGCAAAGGCTATCGTGAAACTGGCCATCGAGAACTTCAAAAATCGCAAGCCGGAGCTGGTCTACATTCCGGACATGAAGCAAAAAGCGTCCGTGGGCTACTCCTATGAGGGCATCGTCAAGACGCTGGACGGAGTCACAAACTCCCAGGTGGACGTGACAGGCAGCACGAAGCCCCTCATCGAGTGCATCGAGGCCGGCGTCATCCGCGGCGCGGTGGCCATGGTTGGCTGCAACAACCCGAAGATTCGCCCGGACACCGCTCACATTGAGCTGATGAAAAAGCTGATTGCCAACGACATCATCGTGGTCTCCTCGGGCTGCGCGGCGCAGGCGGCGGCAAAGGCGGGCCTGATGGACAAAAACGCAAAAGAATTGTGCGGCGCGGGGCTGAAGCGCGTCTGCGAGCTGGCGGACATCCCGCCGGTGCTGCACATGGGATCCTGCGTGGACATCAGCCGTATGATGGTTTTGGTGTCGGAAATGGCAAAAGACTCCGGCTGGAACATCTCCGAGCTTCCGGTGGTGGGCTGCGCGCCGGAGTGGATGTCGGAAAAAGCCGTGTCGATCGGCAACTACGTCGTCGCGACAGGGCTGGACACGTTCCTCGGCATCGACCCCTACATCAGCGGCTCGGACAAGGTGACAGAGCTTCTGACAGGCGGCGTGCACGACTGGGTGGAGGCGTCCTTTACCATTGAAAAAGACATTGACAAGCTGGTGGATCGCATGATTGAGCGCATCGAGGAAAAGCGCGTCGCGCTGGGCATCTAAGCGCCGCGCCGAGGGGGCAGGGGAATGAAAATTGCTGTGACTGGAAAAGGCGGCGTGGGCAAGACCACGTTTGCCGCGACACTCGCAAGACTGTACGCACAAGAGGGCAGGCCGGTCCTGGCCGCGGATGTCGACCCGGACGCAAATCTGGGGCTGGCGCTTGGGTTTTCCCAGGAGGAGTTGGACAAAATCACTCCGATCACCAAAATGCGCAAGCTCATCGAGGAGCGCACGGGCGCGAATGCGGACAATACGTTTTACCGCATCAATCCCAAAGTCAGTGACATACCGGACACATACGGCAGAGTCTGCAACGGGGTAAGGCTGCTTGTGCTTGGGACGGTCGACACGGCGGGCAGCGGCTGCGTGTGCCCGGAGCACGTCATGCTCAAGCGCATCCTCAACAACCTGGTCTTGCACCGGGAGGATGTGGTGATCCTCGACATGGAGGCGGGGCTTGAGCACCTCGGGCGCGGGACGACATCCGGCATGGATCAATTTGTCGTGGTCGTCGAGCCAGGTGCGAGAAGCATCCAGACGTATGAAAATGTCAAGCGTCTGGCCTTCGATCTGGGGGTAGGGCAGGTGCGCGTGGTCGCCAACAAAGTGCGCGACGAAAAAGACGAGGCGTTTTTGCGCGGCAAAATACCGGCAGCGGATCTGCTCGGGTTCGTGCATTACAGCCCGGAAGTCATCGACGCAGACAGAAACGGTTCCTCGCCCTTTGACTTTAGCCAGTCTGCGGTGCGGGAGATCCGCGCCATCAAAGAGCGGATTGACCTGGGAGCAAACGAGGAAACATGAACGGGAGGTAGGACAGTGGCTTTATTAGACTTGATCTTTCGCGGCAATGATGCCGTCTATGAGCGGGTGGAAAAAGCGGTCAGCGACGCGGTCGAAACATATGGCGCGGACAAGGCCGTCGCATTTCCGGACACCGCCTACAATCTTCCCTGTTACTACGGCATGACGGGGAACAAAGTGGCAAATTTGGGAGAATTAAAGGAAGCCTTGGGCGTCGTAAAGTCTATGATGACGCGCAACATGCGGCTGGAGGACGGGTTTTCCTCTGGATGGGCGACCTTGCTTTTGGCGGAATTTTACGAAGTGTTGAAGTATATCGATGATCCCGCGCCTTACGCGGCCCCATACACCGGGCACTTGGGCGACCCTTACGTGCGCGAGCAGGGCGTGCCGCTTGTGACCGGCGACATTCCGGGCGTGGCCGTTTTGATTGGCAAGGCGCCAAGCGCGCAGCAGGCCGTGGAATTGGCAAAGAGCTACCAGGGCCAGGGCATGCTGGTCGCGCTCATCGGCGACATCATCGGGCAGTGCCAGGAACAGGGGTACAAAATGGGGCCGAACCTGCGCGTGCTCCCGTTGGGCAGTGACATCCTAAGCGTGGCGCACGTCATTTCCGTGGCAGTTCGCGCGGCCCTCATTTTCGGCAACATCAAGCCGGGGGATGCCAAGGGGCTGAATGCCTATACCATGCAGCGCGTGCCGGCGTTTGTCAATGCGTTTGCGCCGATTGACGACGTGACGCTTGCGTGCGGCGCGGGTGCTATCGCCATGGGATTCCCCGTGGTCACGGACGACTACGCCTACCGCGTGCCGAAGAGCCTGATCGTCCAGCCGGACGTGGAAAAATGGAATGCCACGTCGCTTGAGGCGCGCGACATCAAAATCAAAATCACCAAAATCGACATCCCCGTGGCCTTTGCGTCCGCCTTTGAGGGCGAGATCATCCGCAAGGGCGACATGCAGGTCGAGTTTGACGGGTCCCGCGTGGACTGCTTTGAGCTGGTGCAGACAAAAGAGCCGGCCGAGGTGGAGGACCACAAGATCGAAATCATCGGCCCGGACATCGCGGACTTCCCGCTCGGCAGCAAGCAGAGCATCGGCTACATCGTGGAAGTGGCGGGCAAGAGTATGCAGGCGGACTTTGAGCCTGTCATCGAGCGCAAATTCCACGCTTACTTAAACTGCGTGGAGGGCATGATGCACACGGGCCAGCGCGACATGATCCGCGTGCGCGTCAGCAAGGACACCTTTGCGGCGGGCTTTGGCCTGCGCCATTTGGGCGAGGTGCTCTACGCGCGCGTGAAAAGCGAATTTGCCGCCGTGGTGGACAAGTGCCAGGTCAAGATCTATACCGACGCCGAACAGTGCACCAAGCTGCGCAAGGAACTTGCGGCGCCGCTTTTTGAAAAGCGCGACGAGCGCCTCTTGAAACTGACGGACGAGGGCGTGGACGTTTACTACAGCTGTATCATGTGCCAGGCATTCTCCCCGAGCCACGTGTGCGTGGTCACGCCGGAGCGCCTCGGCCTGTGCGGCGCCGTATCCTGGCTGGACGCAAAGGCCACCAACGAGCTAGATCCGCAAGGGCCGTGCCAGGTCATCACAAAAGAGCGCCCCATCGACGAGCGCATCGGCGAATATGAGGATGTCAACGAGGCCGTCCGCAAATTCTCCCAGGGCGCGCTCGAGGACGTGTCCTTGTACTCCATCCTGGAAAAACCGATGACCAGCTGCGGGTGCTTCGAGTGCATCTGCGGCATCGAGCCACTCTCAAACGGCGTTTGCATCGCCAACCGCGAGTACACGGGCATGACCCCCATCGGGATGACCTTCCCCGAATTGGCGTCCATGACGGGCGGCGGCGTGCAGACCCCGGGCTTCATGGGGCATGGCAAACACTTTATCGCGTCCAAAAAATTCATGAAGGCAGAAGGGGGCATCGAGCGCATCGTCTGGATGCCAAAAGACTTAAAAGACCAGGTACGCGACCGCCTCAACGCGACGGCCAAAGAACTCTATGGCATTGAAAACTTCTGCGACCTCATCGGCGACGAAACCATCGCGGAAGACCCCGAGACCTTACTCGCCTTCCTCGAAGAAAAAGGGCACCCCGCCCTCTCCATGGAACCGATGATGTGATGCCACCAGACTCCAGCCAGCTAGGCTTTCCGTGTTTACACGGAAAAGACTAGCTGATTGGAGTCGCCCAAACACCGAAATGAAGCCATTTTTGAAAAAAATGAGCGAAATTTCGGTGTTTGCAGGATTGTGGGAGTGCGTAGCACGGAACAATCCGTAGGTGGCGTCAAACGTAAAACACCCAAAGAAAGCCATTTTTGAAAAAAATGAGCGAATTTCACACGAACTTTCAAGGAGGATACCGCAATGCCTTTTTCAGCGAAATCAGGTAAGTTCAACGCCAGTATCAAGACGGTCTCCATCGGCACGGGCGATGGCGCCGTGACTTTGGGCGGCGAAAACGTGTTGCCATTTTACACGTTTGACGCGCCGATTGCGCACGCGCCAAAGGTGGGCATCGAGATCACGGATTTTGGCATGGAAAATGAGCCGGAATGTATCAAAAAATATTACGAGGGGTGCGAGACGCTCGCGCAGATCGCCCAAAAGGCGGCCTCTTTTGAGGGCGTGGACTTCTTGTGCTTCCGCATGGAGGGCGCAGACCCGAACGGGGCAAACAAGCCGACAGAGGAACTGATTGCAAACCTGAAGGAAGTGGCGGAGGCGGTTGATTTGCCGCTTGTGGTGGCCGGTTCCAAAAATGTCGAAAAAGACGCCGAATTGCTCGCGAAGGCGGCCGAGGCGACACAGGGGAAAAATGCCCTCATCCTTGCGGCAAAAGAAGAGAATTACAAGACCGTGGGCGCGGCCGCGGGGCTTGCGTACAACCAGATCGTGGGCGCGGAGTCCTCGGTCGACATCAACCTTGCGAAACAGCTGAACGTCCTGCTGACGCAACTGGGCGTCCCGGCGGAAAAGATCGTCATGAACGTCGGAACGGCCGCGGCAGGGTATGGCTATGAATATGTGGCGTCCACCATGCAGCGCATCAAGGCTGCGGCGCTCTCCCAAAATGACGCCCAGCTGCAGATGCCGATGATCACCCCGGTGGCCTCCGAGGCGTGGGGCGTCAAAGAAGCCGTCACGCCGGAGGCAGACATGCCCGAGTGGGGAGACCAGGAGCGGCGCGGCATCGACATGGAAGTGCAGACGGCGGCGGCGGATCTGGCATGCGGGTCTAACGCGGTCATCTTAAAGCACCCGACATCCATCGCCACCATTTCACGCATGATCCAAGCGTTCATCTAACGGCTGTTGAAGGAGGAAAAAACCGATGGCATTAAAAGGTCTGGATATATTCAAATTATCACCGAAAAAGAACTGTAAGGAATGTGGCAGCCCGACGTGCATGGCATTTTCCATGAAAGTGGCGCAGGGCGCGGTGGACATCAGCGCGTGCCCTTATTTTTCAGAGGACGCAAAGGCGCAGCTCTCTGAGGCGACCGCGCCGCCCATGAAAACCGTCAAAATCGGCCAGGGCGACGAAATGTTCACCCTTGGGGGCGAGACTGTCCTGGAGCGCCACGAGAAAACATTTGTCAACAAGACCCGGTACGCGGCCTCGCTTTGCAATTGCATGGACGCGGAGACCATCGACAAGGCGCTTGCGCAGATTCCGAAAGTCGATTATGAGCGCATCAGCGAGCGCATGTACGTCGAGCTGGTGTATGTCAATTATGCCGCGGACGGGCAGACAGATTATGTGGATCTGGTGAAAAAAGCCGCGTCCCTTGGCAGGACGCTTGTGCTCGGGTGCGCGGACCCGGAGGTGGCAAAGGCCGCGCTTGCCGTCTGCAAGGAGGCGAAGCCCGTCTTAAACGGCGCGAACGCGGCAAATTACGAGGCGATGAGCCAGGTGGCCAAAGAGGCCGGCGTGGCGCTCGGCGTGTGCGGGGCGACCTTTGACGAGACCTATGACACCATCAAGGCGCTGGAAGCCCTCGGAAACAAAGAACTGCTGGTGGACACCACGGGCGCGACAGTCAAAGAGACGTTTGCCAACACGGTGCAGCTGCGCAAAGCGGCCATCAAGGACGGCGACCGGAGCTGCGGCTACCCCTCCATCGTCAACGTGGCCAGGCTTGCGAAGGGCGACATGCACATGCAGTCCGCATTGGCGGCCGTCTTTACCATCAAGTATGGCTCTATTGTCGTGCTAGAAGAGATCACCTATGCGGAGGCCCTGCCGCTCTTTGGACTGCGCCAGAACATTTTCACAGACCCGCAAAAGCCCATGCGCGTCGAGCCGGGCATCTACCCGATCAACGGCGCAACCGAGGATTCGGTCTGCGTGACGACAGTGGACTTTGCGCTGACCTACTTTTTGGTTTCGGGCGAGCTGGAGCGCTCCGGCGTGCCCTGCAACCTGATCATCAGCGACGCGGGCGGGCTTTCCGTGCTGACCGCGTGGGCGGCCGGGAAACTCTCTTCTGGCAGCATCGAAAAATTCTGGA
Organism: uncultured Marvinbryantia sp.; assembly: GCA_964455335.1. GTDB lineage: Bacteria > Bacillota > Clostridia > Lachnospirales > Lachnospiraceae > Marvinbryantia. The sequence continues at coordinate 8,282 of CAYVVW010000007.1, read as the reverse complement.
AAGAACAGGACATCGAGGGCAAGGTTCGGAGCCGCAGGCTGATCATCCCCGGCAAAGTGGCCGTCCTCAAAGGGGAAATCGAGGCAAAACTTCCCGGGTGGGAAGTCATCATCTCCCCGCCAGAAGCCACACAGTTGGTGAAATTCCTAAAAGACATGGCCTAAAATTATCGTTTCTTGGCATGGCTTCTGTGACCCGCAAAACATCGAAAAGCGGGAATTGAGGTGTTTTGTAGTGTTTTGAGAGCGCAGGGCGCAGGGAAACGCAATTGAACACATTTAAAAAAGTGGAAAGTGAGAAGGAGAAGAATCATGGCGAAATTTATCACGATTGGCGAACGTCTTTCGACCACAGCGCCGGCTGTGAACAAAGCATTTACAGAACGCGACCCGGAACCGATTTTAAAGCGTGCCAAGCAGCAGCTGGACGCGGGCGCGGTCTACCTGGATGTCAACATCGGCCCTGCGGAGAGCGACGGCGAGGACTTGATGAAGTGGGCGGTTCAGCTTTTGCAAAGCGAGTTTGACAATGTGCCGCTCGCCCTGGACACGTCCAACAAAAAGGCCATCGAGGCGGGCATCTCCGTATACAACCGCGCGAAAGGCAAGCCGATCGTCAATTCCGCGGATGCCGCGGGCAGGATCGAAAATATCGACCTTGCGGCCGCAAATGACGCGATCGTCATCGCCCTGTGCAACGGCGAGGGCATCGCAAAAGACAACGATGAGCGCATGGGGTATTGCCAGATGCTTCTGGAGCGCGGTTTAGAGCATGGCATGGAGGCGGAGGATGTGTGGTTTGACCCGCTGTTTTTGGTGGTGAAAGGCATGCAGGATAAGCAGATGCAGATCCTGGAGTGCATCAAAATGTTCTCCGACATGGGCTTAAATTCCACCGGCGGGCTGTCGAACAATTCCAACGGCATGCCAAAGCACATCCGCCCGATCATGGACTCGGCGATGGTGGCAATGGCGATGATGCAAGGCCTGACCTCTGCCATCGTCAACCCGAACGACTTGCGCCTGATGGAGACGATCAAGTCGTGCGACGTGCTAAAGAACAACACGCTTTACGCGGACTCCTACCTGGAGATATAAGATGTGCCAGGTGACCTTCCAATGTGAAAACAGCGAGGATGTGCGCGTATATGCTGCTTTTGGCGAAAATCTCCTGGAGGTGGCGCGAAGGGCGAACGTTGCCATTGACGCGCCATGCTCCGGGAATGGCTCTTGCGGGAAATGCAAGGTTCTGCTCGCAGACGGCAGCCTGCAATCCGAAAAAACGCGGCACATCAGCGAAGAGGCATATGAAAACGGGTGGCGGCTGGCCTGCGCGAGCGCCATTTGCGGCGACGCGCGCGTGGCGGTGCCGGACATCGCAAGCGCGTACAAGAGCCGCATGAAAGTGGCCGACCTTAGCAGCCCGGAGGAGCTTGCCCTGTTCGCAAAGGCAAAAGCGTCCCTGGAAGGCGCGGGCATTTCCTTTGGGAGCGACGTGGAACTTGTGCCCATACGGATGGACGCGCCGACCCTGGCAGATGCGATGCCGGACAACGAGCGCCTCACGCGCGCCATTCAAAAACAAACGGGTGCGGAAACGGTCGACCTTCCCTTTTCCGTCCTAAAAAAGCTGGCAGTCGTCTTGCGCGCCAGTGATTTTGCCGTGCAAGCGGTGTGGCGCAGGCATGGAAAAGACGTGCAGGTGTACGATATTTTTCCGGGGACTGCGCGCGCGGCCGCCTGCGGCCTGTGCGTGGATGTCGGCACGACGACGGTATCGGCCCTGCTGGTCGACTTAAAAGACGGACAGATCCTTGCGAAGGCGTCTGCCGGAAATGGGCAGATCCGCTATGGGGCGGATGTCATCAACCGCATCCTGGAATCCGTCAAGCCAGGTGGCAGCGAGCGCTTGCAAAAGGCATTGGTGCAAGAGACGCTCAACCCGATGATCGGCCAAATGTGCCAAAGCGCGGGCATTGCCCCGGAACAGATTTACCGCGTAAGCGTGGCCGCGAACACGACGATGAATCATTTGCTGTGCGGCTTTTACGGCGACAGCATCCGCAGGGAGCCTTACGTGCCCACATTTTTTCAGACGGATGCCGTGCATGCGCCCGACATCGGCCTGACGGCAAATCCGGCCGCGCAGGTGCTCATCGCGCCAAATATCGGCAGCTACGTGGGCGGCGACATTACGGCGGGGACCCTTGTCAGCGGGATTTGGGACCAGCAGGATTTTTCCCTGTTGATCGACCTTGGGACAAATGGGGAGATCGTTTTTGGCAACGAGGAGTTTCTCTTTGCGTGCGCCTGCTCGGCGGGGCCGGCCTTTGAGGGCGGCGAGATCAGCTGCGGCATGCGCGCGACGGACGGGGCAATCGAGTCTTGCGTCATTGACGCGGAATCGATGGAGCCGCGCTTTTCCGTGATTGGGCAGCCGGGAACGAAGCCCGTCGGCATCTGCGGCTCGGGCATCATCGACGTGATCGCGGAGTTGTTTCGCTGCGGCGCCATAAGCCCAAAAGGCAAATTTTTGCGCAGTGGCGCGCGCGTGCGCCGCGATGCCTATGGTATTGGGTCGTATGTGCTTGCCTTTGCTGACGAGGCGGGGGCGGGCCGGGACGTGGAGATCAACGAAGTTGACATCGACAACTTCATCCGCGCGAAAGGGGCCATTTTTTCGGCCATCCGCACGATGCTCTCCGATTGCGCGTTCGACATTTCCCTCATTTCGCGCGTCTACGTGGCGGGCGGCATCGGCAGCGGCATCAACATGAAAAACGCCATCCGCATCGGCATGTTTCCGGACATCCCCCTTGAGCGGTACGCCTACATCGGCAATTCCGCGCTGACGGGGGCCTACGCCATGCTTGCGTCCGCGAAGGCCGCGCAAAAAGTGCGCGAAGTGGCGGCGAACATGACCTACTTAGAACTCAGCGCAATCCCCACCTACATGGACGAATTTGTGGGGGCATGCTTTTTGCCGCACACCGACGCGGCGCTCTTTCCGTCGGCGGGGTGAGGCGTGGCGCACGAATCTGCTGAGGAAATTTGCTTGGGAAATATGCTGCGGAAATTTGCTGGGGAAATATGCTGAGGAAATTTGCTTGGGAAATATGCTGCAGAAATTCGTTGCGGACATTTGTTGCGGAATCATGCTGCTTGCGCAGCGCAAATTCGACGCAGCAAACGAGGAAAGTGAAAATCGTTTATCGTTTTGACAGACATTTGACAGACATTTGACGGACATTTGACAGAGATTTGACAGACAACATAGGAACGGATGTTTCATAACGTGTCGAAAAAATATCCGTGAAGTGCCGTCCGTGCGGGAAAGTATTATTCCAGGGCGAGAGGGGAGCAGAAGAAACGATGTGTAAGAGCGCGCCGCAATATCCGAAAAACAGCAAGGAGGACGTGCCCCTCTTGCACTACTTGGAAAAGTACCGGCAATTGAACCCGCAAGAGGCTTCCAGGCGCACAGGGGTGCCTTATGACGGGGCAAGCGGGCAGTTTCGACTGCGGATGCTCGGCAGGGACTACCTCATTTCCCACCCTGAGTTTGTCGTCCGGCAAGATGGGTCATCCGCAGGAATCGCTGCTGGGCAGGATGCCGCAACGGCAGGGACTGTTGCCGGGCAAGGTTTTGCGTCGGAAAGGATACTCAGTTCCCCCGCAAAGATACTTGCCATCCGCTACCTGCTGCATGGGATAGGCCAGGCATCCACTGGGCGGTTTCTGACATACCGGGAAATGCCAAGCGGCGATGTGTATGACCGCCAGTTTTCCGGACGGTGCCTTGCAAGGCTGGCGCGCGCCTTTGGCAAGAACCCGGGGCGGGTGCGGGACGCCATGGACGCGATCGGCGCAAAGCGGCTGAAAAATGGCGACGCGTCCTGTGAGCTGGAAGTGTTCCCGGGATACCTTGTGCGCGTCATCTTTTGGGCGGGGGATGAGGAATTTTCGCCCAATGCGCAAATGTTGTTTTCCGACAATTTCCCGATCTCCTTTGTGGCGGAAGATCTGGCAGTTATCGGGGATCTGTGCGCGAGCATTTTATCATCCTAATGATGCCAGGGTATCAAGCACTTTCCCACGATGGATGGGCAAGATGGAACATCGTGCCAAATGCCCGAAACAATCCGTAGGCATCTTTTTGCCGTAACACTATATTATCTTGGGAGGATTTCAGAAATGGCTTTTTCTACGATGTCATATTGTGCGTTTGTGGAGGTGCTTTCGTCGAAAGCTCCTGTGCCGGGCGGCGGTGGCGCGTCTGCCCTTGTGGGGGCCATCGGAACGGCCCTTGGAAACATGGTGGGGAGCCTCACCGTGGGGAAGAAGAAATATGCGGCAGTGGAAGCGGACATCCTTGCACTGAAAGCAAAATGTGACCAATTGCAAGCAGATCTCCTGCATCTTGTGGATCGGGACGCGGAAGTGTTTGCGCCGCTTGCCAAGGCATATGGGATGCCAAAAGAGACAGAAGCGGAAAGGGAGGAAAAGGCCCGCGTGATGGCTGTCGCGTTAAAAGATGCCTGTTCCGTGCCGATGGAAATCATGGAGAAATGCTGCGAAGCGATTGACGCGATTGCGGAATTTGCGGAAAAAGGATCGGTTCTCGCCCTAAGCGACGCGGGCGTTGGCGCGGCATTTTGCAAGGCGGCCTTAGAAGGAGCTAGCCTCAACGTCTATATCAACACGAAGTCCATGGAGGATCGCGCGTTGGCGGGCGAGCTCAACGCAAAATGCGACCAGATGCTCGATGTGTATACAAAAAAGGCGGACCAGATTTATGCGAGCGTGCTCGGCAGGCTCAAGTAAGCTAAGCGTATTTGCCGTTTGCGACAGATTCCGCTTAGAATCAAGTAAGCCATCGTAAACGACAAATATAGTTGCCGTTTGCGACAACTTCCGCTTTGAAAAAAGGAGGCCAGCATGGCAAGACAGTTATTGGGAAAAGAAGTGACGGCGGCCTTAAATGCGCGCATTGCGGCAAACGTCGCCACTTGCAAGGAAAAGGGGGTCAACCCGACATTGGCAATCTTGCGCGTCGGGGAAAACCCGAGTGACATTTCTTATGAAAAGGGTGCGTCAAAACGCCTGGAAACCCTCGGCGTGGGCTGCGAGAAAATCCTGATGCCGGAAACCGTCACCCAGGAGGAACTGCTCGCGGTGATCGACAAGGTAAACAAAGACGACGCGATCCACGGCGTGCTGCTGTTCCGCCCGCTCCCCAAACACCTGGACGCGGCGGTGATCGAAAACGCGCTGCTTCCGGAAAAGGACGTGGACTGCATGACCGACTTGTCGATGGCGGGCGTATTTATGGGCAAGCAGCTGGGATTCCCGCCGTGCACCCCGCAGGCGTGCATGGAAATTCTGGATCACTATGGGATTGACTGCACGGGGAAAAAGGCGGTGGTCATCGGCAGGAGCCTTGTGGTCGGCAAACCGGCGGCCATGATGTTGCTGCAAAAACATGCTACCGTGACGGTGTGCCACACCAGGACAGTGGACATGCCAGCTGTCACAAAAGAGGCGGACATCCTCCTCGTGGCGGCCGGGCGCGCGGGTATCGTGGACGCGTCCTATGTGCGGCCGGGGCAGATCATCCTTGATGTGGGCATCAACGTCAACAGCGAAGGAAAACTGGTGGGCGACGTCGACTATGCGTCCGTAGCGCCGATCGTAGAGGCCATCACGCCCGTGCCGGGGGGCGTCGGCAGCGTGACGACATCCGTGTTGGTCGGTCACGTGGTCGAGGCGGCCATGCGCAAGCTGTCGTAGGCGGCAAAGATCCGCGTTTATGCGCAAGCTGTCGTAGGCGGCGAAGATCCGCGTTTGTGCGCAAGCTGTCGTAGGCGGTAAAGAACAGCGTTTAGCGTTTATGTGCAAGCTATCATAGACGGAAAACATCTGCGCCCATGCGACGTAGTTGCGTCCATGGGCGCTTGTGCGCTATTTCTTTGGCAACAGGTGGAATTTTCGCTTGAAGCGGTACACAACGTCGCTTTCCTTGATCGCCTTTTGCTGCCGCCGATCCTGATTCTCCAGCTGCTTGTAAAGGTGCGCGCAGGTGAGGAGCAAAAGTTCCAAAAGCTCTCTGTCAGAGACCACGGCAGTGGGAAGTTCCTTTGGCACTTCGTAGAACAGCCGCCCGTCCGGGCGGTGAAAGTAGGTGCGTGCGAGGCGGGCATTTCCTGCCTCATATTTTTTTAGGAACTCCGCTTGCTTGCCCGGCGCAAAATAGGTATGTTCGCCACGCCCGTTCTTTGGCGCAACCAGGCGGCACATCTGCTCCATGGTGGGCAACATCGGATTTTCTTCAAAATCCTTGGGCGGCAGCTTGTTGAGGATGCGCTTGAACTCTATCTGCAGCGCGTCCGGACGCAAGTTATACTCCTCTTTTGACATTTGGAAGCCATCCGCCATCTTCAGGCCAAACAAGTCCAAAAAGTCAGAAAAGAGCGTCTTTTCTTCCCCTTGGAACTGTCCCTGCTCGTAAATGCGGATGTGCATGGCATCCCAGCCGACCACGTCCGCAATGCGGGAGAGGTAGGCGTCATAATCGAGCGGCACAGGGAAGCGCCGCTTTTGGATGCGGCGCAGATAGCTGTCAAAAGAAAAATGGGCGTCGTTGTCCTGCTTGACGCGCTGCACATACATCGACTGCACGATGAGGTCCTGACGGCGCAAATAGGCGATGACGCGCAGAGAAAGCCCGCGTTTTTCCAATTCCTGGCGAAGCCGCGCAAAAAAATTGGGAATCCGCTGCGCCGCGTTCCAGATGGACTCGTCCGAGAGAATGAGCGTGCCAAACCGCGTGCCAAGATCCGCGACCATGTTCAGCCCCTTTTCATAATCCTCCGGATATTCCTCTGGCGGGACAACGAGAAAATGGGCGTTGCGCTTGTTGCCAACGTTCGTATAGCGAAACCCCAGGTCCGGGAAACAAATGCCCTTGGACTCCAAAAGGGGGCGGTTCTTCGCCAGCAAATGCTGGATTGCGGTCGTGCCAGTCTTTGGCGAACCAATGTGCAAATAAAGAGTAGACATGAAACACTCCTGCCTTTCCTGTGAGTTTCCCTTATTCTCGCACAAAAATATGAGAAAAATATGATAACAATGCAATGGAAAAATGAAATTTTGCAATGGAAAAATGAAATTTCCAGTTCAAAAAAACAAACGCATGTGCTAGACTAAAGGAGAGAGCGATGACCGTGGCACAGGCGCGCACTTGGCGGGCGCCAGGCGGCATGGCAAAGCGAAGAAAATGGCAAGAAAACGGCATGGGGAGAGGGGCAAATCGCGATGGAAGTCTGTGAGGTGATTGCTGAAATTGTGGCTCAGTGCAAAAAGCATGGGGCAGACAAAGTGATTTTGTTTGGGTCCAGGGCAAAAGGAACCTCTTTGGAGCGCAGCGATATCGACATTGCGGTTTCCGGCGTCTCAGAATTTGAGGAACTCTCGGAAGCCGTACAGGAAATTCCCACATTATATGGCATAGACATCGTAGATTTAGACACCTGCGCGAACAGGCTGCTTTTGGAGGACATCGCAGAGTATGGACACAAAATTTATGAAAAGAATGGCATCCTTTAGAAACTCCCTTGTATCCCTTTCGGAGGCGAAAGAAAGAGACATGGGGGATTCCTTTGTCCTAAGCGGGACCAGCGCCAAGTTTTGCATCACGTTTGATCTTGCGTGGAAAGTGATGAAAGACATTCTGGTGCAATATTACGCAATGACAGATTTTGTGGCGGGATCGCCAAGGGAAGTCCTAAAGGCCGCATTTCGGGCAAACCTCATCTCCGGGGATGTCTGGATGGAGATGCTCAAGGTGCGCAACCAGCTCGCCCATGATTACGACGGCGTCATCGTCAAGCAGCACTGCAGGGAGATCGTGGACGTGTACACTGGAGAATTTGAAAAATTTCTGAAAACAGTGGAAGCGATGAAGCTATAGCAAACTGTGAATCGTCCGAGAAGGCATCAGTGTGGGAAAAACTGCGGTTGCGTCCGTTGCAGCCGGATCAGATCATCCGCGACCGGACGCGGGGCAAGGCGCACGTCAGCCGGCCATCACCCTGCAGCTTTTCTTGTAACACCCAACTCCATATTTCAATATCTTCTTGACCCGCGTGTATTTGAAGGCGTCCGTATACCGCCGCTCGTCGATCTGCCCGATGGCATCCTGGCACGCCGCGTCCAGATCTCCATCGCCCGCGTATTTCATCTCGATGACGATGCCCGTCTCGCCGTCCTCCGACTTCACCAGGA
>CAYVVW010000006.1:0-29157 GCA_964455335.1 uncultured Marvinbryantia sp. | reverse complement strand
ACTCGGAGGAGTACCAGGCGATTTACCATGAGCACATGGCAAAGGTCATCTCGGACAGGCCCTGGCTCTGGTCCACGCACGTCTGGAATATGTTTGACTTCGGGTGTGCCGCGCGCAATGAGGGCGGGGTGGCGGGCCGCAACAACAAGGGCCTTGTGACCATGGACCGCAAGACGAAAAAAGACAGTTATTACATCTACAAGGCCTACTGGAATCCGGAGCCGATGGTGCATATCTGCGGCAAGCGCTATGCGAAGCGGGCAGGGGAGACGACGCTTGTGAAAGTCTATTCCAACCAGCCGAAAGTTGCGCTCTATCTCAATGGAGCACTTCTGGAAGAACAGGAAGCTGAAAAGGTCTTTGTGTTTTCCGTGTCACTTTCCGACGACGCAAACCACTTAAAGGCTGTGGCGGGGGACGTGGCGGATACCGCGACGATCGAAAAGGTGGAAGCCGAGCCTGAGATCTACACGCTTCCCGAAGTCAAGGAGCGCGCGGAGGGCGTGGCCAACTGGTTCAAGGCCGTCGGCAGCATGGATCTTGCGGCGCCGCTTCGCTTCCCGGAGGGCAAATATTCCGTAAAAGATACCCTGGATGAGCTTTCAAAATGCCCAAAGGCCATGGAAATCGTCTCAAAGGCGATCAAGCTCGCCACCAACTTTGACCTCAAGCCGGGGGTCGGCATGTGGGATATGATGAAAGCGATGTCCCCCGACAAAATGGTGGAAATGGGCGGCAGCCTCATGCCAGAGGGATTCCTGCAGTCTCTCAACGAGCAACTGATTCAGATAGACAAAGTGTGACATGGGCATCAAAATATTTCGGGTGTCCAAATCATGATTGAAGGAGAATGAGAAAATGGCGAAAACACCAACGACGCAAAAACAAGGCGTGAGGAAGTTCGGCATCCGCGACTCCCTGGCCTATGCCGCCGGCGATTTCGGCTGCAATATGTCTTTTGCCCTCAAGGGCACGATGATTATCTTTTGGACGCAGTTCATGCGGATGGATTCGAGCATTTATGCCGTCCTGCTGATCGTCTGCCAAATCTGGGACGCGATCAACGACCCCCTGATTGGGTCGCTCATTGACGCGGACCGCCACAAGTATAAGAGAAACAAGTTCCTGGCATATATCTCATTTGGATCGTTTGGCCTGATGTTTGCAGGCGCGATGTGCTTCATTCCCTGGATTCCAAAGGACCAGGAAATCGTAAAAGGCATCGTGTTTGTCTGCGGATATGTGATTTGGGATGCGTTTTATACCATCGCAAACGTGCCTTATGGGTCTTTGCTAAGCCTCATTTCCGATGACCCGGGCGACCGCGCAAGCCTTTCCGCGTGGCGCTCCGTGGGCTCTTTGGTGGGGAATATGGCGACGATGGCGATCATCCCCATGCTGATTTATGACAAAGACAACAACATCATGGGCGAGCGCGTGTTTTTCGTGGCGCTCATCATGGGCGTGATCGGTTTTATCGCATTCCGTTTCATGATTGCCAATACCGTGATCCGCGTGGAGGAAAACGTCAAGGTCAGTGAGGAGCGGCAAAAATTCAATGTCCTAAAAGCCATGGGCAACTTCATGAAAAACCGCCCGGCCGTGGGCGCGACCCTGGCGGCGATGGGCATGTTCCTCGGCATGCAGGGCGCAAGCGCTGCCGTGACGGTGCTGTTCCAGTCCTATTTCCACAATGTGAAAATTTCGGGGCTGATCTCGATGTTTGCCATGCTGCCCATCATTTTCTTTACGCCGCTGGCCAGAAAGATGGTCACGAAATATGGCAAAAAAGAATTGGGCGTCGTGGGCGCCATCGTCAGCATGGTGGCATGTGCGCTGATGCTGATCCTGCCGATTACCCCGGATAGCAAGGGCATCGCGATCTATGTCGCCGGCCAGCTTGTCTACTCCCTCGGCATGGGCATCTATTCCACCGTCAGCTGGTCCATGATGGGCGACGCCATCGACTACAACGAATGGAAAAACGGGACGCGCGAGGAGGGGACGGTCTATGCCCTGCACTCCTTCTTCCGCAAACTTGCCCAAGGCCTTGGCCCGAGCATCATCCTGATCATCATGGTCGCGCTTGGGTACGTGGAGGCCAAAGAGGGCAACCAGCTCCCGGAGGTGGCCCGCAACATGCGCTACCTGGTGCCGAGCGCCTACCTGTTCTCGGCCGTCCTGCAGTTCATCGGGCTGGGCTTTATCTACAACCTGGATAAAAAGAGCCTCGCAAAGATGGAGGCGGAATTGCACGCCAGAAAGGCCCGATCCTAAAGACGAACTGCAGAGCAGGAGAAAATCTGACTGCAAGGCAGAAAAAAGATGGATTGCAAGTCAGGAGAAACTCTGGCTGAAAGCCGAGAAGCGGCTGGATACAGCGTGAGAAGAGCCGCCGCGCCGCATCGCACACGGCGCGGCGGTTTTTCGTGCAAAAGCAGTCCAACTTGAAGGGTTCACCGTTACTCGGTGAAAGCGGCGAAAAGCTGCATGGCTTAAAAAGTGAATGGAAAAAGGCCCACATTTTTGGTATGATTCAGGTGGGCAAGAGGACGGTGACATACAATGACTAAGAGTGGTAAAGCGGCAACAGGCGGGAATAAACTGCAAATCCGAAACAGCACGGTTGACTTTCTTGTTTTTACAAAGGATGCTCACGAGGAGGGTATCGAGGTTCGCGTACAGAATCATGATGTATGGCTGACGCAGAAAGCGATTGGACAGCTTTTTGACGTGGACAGAAGCGTAGTCACAAAACATCTGAAAAATATCTATGAAAGCGGAGAACTGGATGAATCCGCAACTTGTGCAAATTTTGCACAAGTTGCGGACAACGGAAAAACCTATCAATACAAGTTCTACTCGTTATCTGCCATCATCGCCGTAGGGTATCGCATCAACTCCGGCAGGGCATCACAGTTTAGGCAATGGGCGACAAATGTATTGAATACTTTTACAAAGCAGGGTTATGTTCTGGACAAGGAGAGGCTGATCAACGGGCAAATTTTTGACGAGGACTATTTTGACCATTTAATTTCTGAGATTCAAGAGATTCGTGCCAGTGAACGGCGGTTCTATCAGAAGATAACAGATATTTATGCTACGGCAGTAGATTATTCCTTGGATAGTCAGATCACAAAAGATTTCTTTGCGACTGTCCAGAATAAAATGCACTATGCGGTTCATGGGAACACCGCAGCTGAGATAATCATGGAGAGGGCAGACCATACAAAAGAGCATATGGGGCTGACCACATGGCGCAACGCCCCGAATGGCAAAATTGTTAAGGCCGATGTCTCGATTGCAAAGAACTACCTATCGCGGGATGAAATGCAGGAATTGAATGAAATCGTCACGATGTATCTGGACTATGCCACCCGTCAAGCACGGCGTCATATCCCCATGACGATGGCGGATTGGGCATCAAAGCTAGATGCGTTTCTACAATTCAACGACGCTGAACTTTTGCAGGATAAAGGTAAGGTGACCGCTGCTATTGCAAATGCTTTTGCAAAGAGCGAGTTCGAGCAATACAGGATTATTCAAGACCGCTGGTATCAAAGTGATTTTGACCGCTTGATGGCGGAAACAGATTCCGACTTGGGATGAAGAAATGAACGGAAATGAACGAGGAGCGGGAGCCATCGATTCACTGCTTGAAAAATCCCGCTGGTCGTGATACCATAGCGATGGCGTTTGGTATCATGAATAGAAAAAGCGATTTCACACGAATTGTCTGATATGTTTGAAATACACGAACGGAACACAGACAGTGAATTTTACTTGCGTAACGGGAGGTTTTTATGTCAGAATTCCAGCTCCGCGCCCCTTATGCCCCCACCGGCGACCAGCCGCAGGCGATAGATCGGCTCGTTTCGGGCTTCCAGGAGGGCAACCAGTGTGAGACGCTGCTCGGCGTCACTGGCTCGGGCAAGACGTTCACCATGGCGAACGTGATCCAGCGGCTGAACAAACCGACCTTGGTCATTGCGCACAATAAGACGCTCGCGGCGCAGCTCTACGGGGAGTTTAAGGAGTTTTTCCCGCAAAACGCGGTGGAGTATTTTGTGAGTTATTATGACTATTACCAGCCGGAGGCATATGTGCCGTCCTCGGACACCTATATCGCAAAGGACTCCGCCATCAATGACGAGATTGACAAATTGCGCCTCTCCGCCACGTCCGCGTTGGCGGAGCGCAATGACGTCATCATCGTGGCGTCGGTGTCCTGCATTTACGGGCTGGGCAGCCCGATTGATTACAAAAATATGGTGGTGTCCCTGCGCCCCGGCATGGAGCGCGACCGCGACGAGGTGGTGCGCAAGCTCATTGACATGCAATATGACCGCAGCGATCTGGAGTTCAAGCGCGGCACGTTTCGCGTGCATGGGGACGTGCTGGAGATTTTCCCGGCGGACGCCAGCGACACGGCGGTGCGCGTGGAGTTTTTTGGGGATGAGATCGAGCGCATCACGCAGATCGACGTGCTGACGGGCGAGGTCAAGAGCCGCCTGGAGCACATCGCGATCTTCCCAGCGTCGCATTATGTCGTGCCGATGGAAAAGATCCTTGCGGCGACGCAAAAGATCGAGGCGGAGCTTGACGAGCGCGTGCGGTATTTCAAGAGCGAGGACAAGCTGATAGAGGCGCAGCGCATCGCGGAGCGCACGAATTTTGACGTGGAGATGCTAAAGGAAACCGGCTTTTGCTCTGGAATTGAAAATTATTCGCGCCACCTGGCAGGGCTGGGGCCGGGCGTTCCGCCCTATACCCTGATAGATTATTTTCCGGACGATTTTCTCATGATCATCGATGAGTCGCACAAGACGATCCCGCAGATTCGTGCGATGTACGTGGGCGACCAGTCGCGCAAGACGACGCTCGTGGACTATGGATTTCGCCTGCCGTCGGCAAAGGACAACCGCCCCTTAAATTTCGAGGAGTTCGAGAGCAAAATCGACCAGATCCTCTTTGTCTCCGCGACGCCTGGCCAATATGAGGAAGAACACGAAATGCTGCGCGCGGAGCAGATCATACGGCCGACCGGGCTGCTCGACCCGAAGGTGGAGGTGCGCCCCGTGGCGGGGCAGATCGACGACCTGGTGGGCGAGGTCAACAAGGAGACGCAAAAGAAAAATAAAGTGCTGATCACCACGCTGACGAAGCGCATGGCCGAGGACTTGACGGATTATATGCGCGAGGTGGGCATCCGCGTGCGCTACCTGCACTCCGATGTGGACACCCTGGAGCGCACGGAAATTATCCGCGACATGCGCCTGGATGTGTTCGATGTGCTGGTGGGCATCAACCTTTTGCGGGAGGGGCTGGATATACCGGAGATCACGCTTGTCGCCATTTTGGACGCGGACAAGGAGGGCTTTTTGCGCTCCGCCACGTCTCTGATCCAGACGATCGGTCGCGCGGCGCGAAACGCGGACGGGCATGTCATTATGTATGCGGATGTCATCACGGATTCCATGCGCGAGGCGATCGACGAGACGAACCGCCGCCGGCGGGTGCAGGAGGCATACAACGCGGAACACGGCATCACGCCTCAGACCATCCGCATGTCGGTTCGCGACCTGTTATGAATCTCGAAGGCGGTGGCAAAGGAAGAAAAGAAGCTGGCAGTCGATCCCGAATCGATGAGCCGCAAGGATTTGGAGAAGCTGATCGCGCAGGTGCAAAAACAGATGAAGAAGGCGGCTGCCGATCTGAATTTTGAGGCGGCTGCCGAATTGCGCGACCAGATGATTGACCTAAAGAAGCATTTGCAGGATCTTGCCTGAATGGGCGAGCGGCGAGCCGCCAAAAAAGAGAGGGATACAACGAATGGCTGCCACAAGCAACAAAATGCAATATATCCGCATCCGCGGCGCAAACGAGCACAATTTGAAACATGTGGACTTAGACGTGCCGCGCAACCAGCTGGTGGTTTTCACCGGCTTAAGCGGCTCCGGGAAGTCCTCCCTGGCATTTGACACCATCTATGCAGAGGGGCAGCGGCGCTACATGGAGTCGCTCTCCTCGTATGCCCGGCAGTTTTTGGGGCAAATGGAAAAGCCGGACGTCGAGAGCATCGAGGGCCTGCCGCCCGCCATTTCCATTGACCAGAAGTCGACGAACCGTAACCCGCGCTCCACGGTCGGCACGGTGACGGAGATCTATGACTATTTCCGGCTGCTGTACGCGCGCATCGGCATTCCGCATTGCCCAAAGTGCGGGCGGGAGATCCACAGGCAGACGGTGGACCAGATGGTGGACCAGTTGATGGGGCTGCCGGAGCGCACGCGCATCCAGCTTTTGGCGCCGGCCGTGCGGGGGCGCAAAGGGGAGCACCAAAAGCTATTTGAGCGCGCCAAAAAAAGCGGCTACGTGCGCGTGATCGTCGACGGCACGCCCTACGAGCTTTCCGAGGAAATCAAGCTGGACAAAAATAAAAAACACAACATTGAGATTGTGGTCGACCGCCTGGTGGTCAAGCCGGGCATCGAGAAGCGTCTCGCCGATTCCCTGGAAAATGTCCTGGGGCTATCGGACGGGCTGGTGGTCGTGGACGTGGGCGGGCAGGAGCCCATGCGCTTTAGCGAGAGTTTTTCCTGCCCTGACTGCGGCGTCAGCATCGAGGAGATTGAGCCGCGCAGCTTTTCGTTCAACAATCCCTTTGGGGCGTGCCCCGACTGCTTTGGCCTTGGTTACCGCATGGAATTTGACGAGGACTTGATGATTCCGGACAAGTCGCTTAGCATCGCGGACGGCGCCATCGCGGTTACGGGGTGGCAGTCCTGCACGACGCAGGGCAGCTTTACCCGCGCCATCCTGGACGCGCTCGCAAAGGAGTACCACTTTCGCCTGGACACCCCTTACGCGCAGCTGCCAAAGGACGTGCGGCACGTGCTGATCCACGGCACGGGGCAAAAGAGCGTGAAGGTGTATTACACTGGGATGCGCGGCACGGGCGTGTATGACGTGGCATTTGAGGGGCTGATCAAAAATGTGCAGCGCCGCTACCGCGAGACAGCCTCGGAGTCGATGCGCCAGGAGTATGAGCAATTTATGCGCATCACGCCCTGCCAGACGTGCGGGGGGCAGCGCCTCAAAAAAGAGGCGCTCGCCGTCACCGTGGGCGGGAAAAATATTGCCGAGGCGACGGCCTTGCCGATTTTGCGGCTGCAGGAGTTTTTGGGAACTCTCTCCCTCACAAAGCAGCAGGGCCTGATCGGGCACCAGATTTTGAAGGAAATTCGGGCGCGCGTGCAATTCCTGGTAGACGTGGGATTGCACTACCTCACGCTGTCCCGTGGCACGGGGAGCCTCTCGGGCGGGGAGGCGCAGCGCATCCGCTTGGCGACACAGATCGGGTCCGGCCTCGTCGGCGTGGCCTATATTTTAGACGAGCCGAGCATCGGCCTGCACCAGAGCGACAACGACAAATTGCTGCGCACCTTGTGCAGCCTGCGCGACCTTGGCAATACGCTCATTGTCGTGGAACACGACGAGGACACGATTCGGGCGGCGGATTATGTGGTGGACATCGGCCCCGGCGCGGGAGAGCACGGCGGGGAGGTCGTCGCCACGGGAACGGCAAAGGAGATCATGCAATGCGCGCGTTCCGTCACCGGGGATTACCTAAGCGGCCGCAAAAAGATTCCCATTCCGGAAACGCGCAGGGAGCAGAGCGGTTTTTTGCGCATTGTCGGCGCGCGGCAGAACAATCTGAAAAATATTGATGTGGATATTCCCCTGGGGGTCTTTACCTGCGTGACAGGTGTCTCTGGATCGGGGAAAAGCTCGCTTGTGAATGAGATTCTCTACAAAAGCCTGGCGAAAACGTGCAACCGCGCCCACACGCTTCCGGGGGATCACGACCGCATCGAGGGGGTCGCCCAGCTCGACAAGGTAATCGCCCTCGACCAGTCGCCCATCGGGCGCACCCCGCGATCCAACCCCGCCACCTATACGGGGGTGTTTGACCCCATACGCGATTTGTTCGCGGGCACGGCGGACGCCAAGGCGCGCGGGTACAAAAAAGGGCGGTTCAGCTTCAATGTCAAGGGCGGGCGCTGCGAGGCGTGCGGCGGCGACGGCATCCTGAAAATCGAGATGAATTTCCTGCCCGATGTCTATGTGCCGTGCGAGGTCTGCCAGGGGAAGCGCTACAATCGGGAAACCCTGGAGGTCAAGTACAAGGGCAAGAGCATTTATGACGTGCTCAACATGACCGTGGAGGAGGCGCTGGAGTTCTTTGCGCCCATCCCGTCCATTCGCCGCAAGATCGAGACGCTCTACGACGTGGGGCTGTCCTACCTTCGCCTGGGGCAGCCGTCCACCACGCTCTCCGGCGGGGAGGCGCAGCGCATCAAGCTGGCCGCGGAGCTGAGCCGCCGAAGCACCGGACGGACCATTTATATCCTGGACGAGCCGACCACGGGGCTGCACTTTGCGGATGTCCACAAGCTCATCGACATCCTGCAGCGGCTGACGGACGGGGGCAACACCGTCGTGGTGATCGAGCACAACCTGGATGTCATCAAGACGGCGGATTACCTCATCGACATGGGGCCGGACGGGGGCGACGGGGGCGGGACCGTGATCGCAAAGGGAACGCCCGAGGCGGTGGCGCAAGTGGCGCACTCGCGCACGGGGGAGTATTTGAGGAAATACTTATCATAAACGACAACTTGAAAAGGCCGCGCGCCCGCGCGGCCTCTCCAGGAAAGAGAAAAAAATGTTTTGAGGGAGTACTTCGCAGCGTGTGGGTGCCGCGAAGTGTGAGTTATGAAAATGTATCAGCTCTTCTCCGATACAGCCACAGTATAGGAAAGAAATGTGTTGAAAGTATGTTTCTATTCTAAAAAAAATATGAAGTTTCTAAAGTTTCTAAAATTCTTTTCATTTCCCGCAAAAAACACTTTCAAATTTTCGGGGCGTGTTTTATACTGAACAACATGGGGAGCGTCGCGGCAAATGGGGGCGTTTGCGATTCCCCTGGGGGAGCAATTAGACGAAGGGGGAGTTTCGATGGGTATTTCCGATATTGGCATCGATCTGGGGACGGCGAGCATCCTGGTCTATGTGCGCGGGAAGGGCGTGGTCCTAAAGGAGCCGTCCGTCGTGGCGTTTGACCGCGACGCAGGGAAAATCAAGGCCATCGGCGAGGAGGCGCGCATGATGCTCAACCGCAGCACGGGGAACATCATGGCCATACGCCCGCTCAAAAACGGCATCATTTCCGATTATGCCGTCACGGAGCAGATGCTGAACTATTTTATGCAAAAGGCGAGCGTGAGGCAGTCGTTTAAGAAGCCGCGGGTGGCCATCAACTTGCCGGGCACGGTGACGGAAGTGGAGCGAAAGGCGATCGAGGACGCGACGTACCAGGCGGGCGCGCGGGAAGTCACGCTGGCGCCCGAGCCGATTGCCGCGGCGATCGGGGCGGATGTCGACATCTCCAAGCCCTGCGGGAAGATGATTGTCGACATCGGCGCGGGCACGACGGATGCCGCCATTCTCTCCCTGGACGGGATCGTGGTGGACGCCACCATCAAGACGGCAGGGGATGCGTTTGACGACGCCATCATCCACTACGCGCGGTCGGCGCACGGGCTGATCATCGGGGAGCGCATGGCGGAGGACATCCGCATCCATGTGGGAACGGTGGTCGCGCGGCCGCAGCAAAAAGTGATGGAGGTGAAAGGGCGGGATCTCGCGACGGGGTTGCCGCGGACGGTGCGCATCCAGTCCGACGACATTCGGGAGGCCTTAAACGAGCCGATTGCCCAGGTGCTGGAAGCCGTGCACAGCGTGCTCGAGCGCACGCCGCCGGAGCTTGCGGCCGACATCATGGACAGGGGGATTGTCCTCACCGGCGGGGCGGCCCTGACAGACGGCATGGAGGAATTGATCGAGGAGCGCACGGGCATCAACACCGTTTTGGCGGAAAATCCCATCCAGGCGGTCGCCATCGGCGTGGGGCACTATGTGGAGGTGCTCTCCGCGGCGGGGAGGATTTGAGGTGTTTTTAGGATTTCGAGCGCACGAAGTGCGAAGAAATCCGTGTGTCTTGGGTGTCAAAATACCTTTTGACACCCAAATCATGATATGCAGGAAAGCAGCTGTCCATTGCGGCAGGGCTGCCAGAGAAAGCGGAATCACGCGGAAGCGTCTGAAAAAGCGGTCAGAGAAAGCGGGATCGTGCGGGAAGCGTCCGAAAAGGCAGGAAGAGGGAGAACGAGAAGCGTACAGAAGATGGAAAAACTCACGGGATATGTGGACCACATCATTTACCGCAACGAGGAGAATGGGTATACCGTCCTGGAATTTGTCAGCAAATCCGGGAAAATTGCCTGTGTGGGCATGGCGCAGCCCATAGAGGCGGGGGATCTCTTGCAGCTCGATGGCGCTTACGTGGAGCATGGCACATATGGGCGGCAATTCCAGTTTACGTCCTATGCGTTTGAGACCCCAAAGGATGAGGTTTCCATGGAGCGCTACCTGGGGTCCGGGGCCATCAAGGGGGTGGGCCAGGCATTGGCGGCGCGGATTGTGCGCGCGTTTCATGCGGACACGTTTCGCATCATCGAGGAGGAGCCGGAGCGGCTTGCGGAGATCAAGGGCATCAGCGCGCGCATGGCGCGTGACATCTCGGCGCAGGTGGAAGAGAAAAAAGACGTGCGCGGGGCGTTGCTTTTTTTGCAGCAATATGGCATTCCCCACGCGATGGCGCTGCGCATTTACGCGGCCTACGGGTCTGAGCTCTACACGATTGTGCGGGAAAACCCCTACCGACTGGCGGACGACATCAGCGGGGTCGGGTTTCGGATTGCGGATGAGATCGCGTCGCGCGTGGGGATTTTGGCGGATTCGGAATTTCGTGTCCGCAGCGGGATCGCCTACGTGCTCTCCCAGGCCGTCTCGCAGGGGCATGTCTTCCTGCCGAAGCAGGAGCTGTTTGCCCGCGCGCGGGACTTGCTTGGGGCTTCGCAGGAGGCGCTGGAGGATGCCCTGCCGGACCTTGCGATCGCGCGCAAAATCGTGGTCAAGGAAGATGCCGTGTATTTGGCTTCCAATTACTATGTTGAGTTGGAGACGGCCAAGATGCTGCACGACCTAAACTTGCGCGCAGACGTTCCGCAGGGGCAAATCGACCGGAGGCTGGATCAGATCGCGCAACAGATGGGGACAGGGCTTGCGCCTTTGCAGAGGGAGGCCGTGGCCATGGCGGTTCGCCATGGGCTGCTGGTGGTCACCGGCGGCCCGGGCACGGGAAAGACGACCACCATCGACGCGATGATCCGCTATTTTGCGGCGGAGGGCATGGATGTCGCGCTCGCGGCACCGACGGGGCGCGCGGCGAAGCGCATGACGGAGGCCACGTCCTGTGAGGCGCAGACCATCCACAGGCTTTTGGAAGTGGCGGGTGCGCCGGACGAGCGGCAGTCGTCCATGCATTTTGGGCGCAACCAGCAGTATCCCCTCGATGCCGACGTGGTCATTGTCGATGAGGTGTCGATGGTGGACATCTACCTGATGCACGCCCTGCTTTTGGCGATTTCCCCCGGAACGAGGCTCATTTTGGTGGGTGACGCCAACCAGCTGCCCTCGGTGGGGCCTGGCAACGTTCTGCGCGACATCATCCGCTCCGAGCGCTTCCAGGTGGTGCGCCTGTCGCAGATTTTCCGCCAGGCGGTGGGCAGCGACATTGTTGTCAATGCGCACAAAATCAACCAGGGGGAACATGTGCCGCTCGACAATAAAAGCCGCGATTTCTTTTTTCTGAAGCGCAAAGAGGCGGATGTCATCGTGCGCGTGGTGCTCTCGCTCGTCGCCCAGAAACTCCCGGGCTATGTGGACGCGACGCCCTTTGACATCCAGGTGCTGACGCCCATGCGCAAGGGTTTGGTCGGCGTGGAGCGGCTCAACCCGATTTTGCAAAATTACTTAAACCCGCCCTCCTCGAAAAAACGCGAAAAGGAATACGCGAATGGGATTTTCCGCGAGGGCGACAAGGTGATGCAGATCAAAAACAATTACCAAAAGGCGTGGGAGATGCGCGGGAAAAACGGCATTGCCGTCGAGTGCGGGACGGGCGTTTTCAATGGGGATATCGGCATTGTCCACGCCATCAGCCCGCACCAGGAGGAACTGACTGTGGCATTTGACGACGGGAAGTTTGTCGATTATGCCTTTCAGGAACTGGGCGAGCTGGAGCTGGCATATGCGGTCACGGTCCACAAGTCGCAGGGGAGTGAGTACCCGGCGGTCGTCATCCCCCTCCTGCCAGGGCCGGCGATGCTGATGAACCGCAATTTGCTGTACACGGCGATCACCCGCGCGCGCAAGTGCGTGACGCTGGTCGGGTCTGCGGACGTGTTCGAGCAAATGATTGACAACCGCTTTGAGCAAAAGCGGTACACGACCTTACAGGCGAGAATATGCGAGTGGAACGATTGATACTGGACCTGCTGTTTCCCAGGCGCTGCCCGCTGTGCGGCAGGATCTCCAATGGCTTTTGCCCCGCGTGCGCCCGCAAGATCCCCTATGTGCGCCAGCCGTATTGCTTTCGCTGCGGAAGGCCGCTCTCGGACGCGGACAGGCAGTATTGCCATGCCTGCCAGGCGCATATGCCAAACTTTGCGCAGGGCAGGGGGCTGTACCGGTATGCAGACCCTGTGCGCGCGTCGCTGTACCAGGTCAAAAACCATAACAAGCGCGAGTACCTGGAGTATTTCGCAAAAGATCTGGCAATGCGGCTGGGCGGGCAGGTTCGCCGCTGGCAGGTCGATGCGCTGGTGCCGATTCCCATGCATTGGCAGGCCAGGCGCAGGCGCGGCTACAATCAGGCCGAGATTTTGGCATCCCACCTGGGGAAACACTGGGGGCTGCCGGTCTGCCCGGCACTCCAAAAAGTGCGAAAGACTGCGGCGCAAAAGGAAATGGATCACCGCGCACGGTTTGCGAACGTGCGGGGCGCGTTTGCGCCCGCGCCGAAATTTCAGTCGGGGCAGCTCGCCGGCAGGCGCGTGCTGCTGGTGGATGACATCTACACGACAGGGAGTACCATTTCGGAGGCGGCCAGGGTGCTCTTGGGCATGGGCGCGCAGGCGGTGTACTTTGTCACCTTGTGCATCGTTCCGGAGCAATTATCGTAAACGACGAAAGCGAAAATCGTTTTGTCGTTTGGTTCAACTGGCACCGTGACAATGAGGAATGTTTGGATCATGACGGATAAGAGACGCGTCAAGTGCATGATTGCGCTTGCGCTTTTTGAGAAAAACCACCGCGGGCAGCTCAAGGGTGTCAATACGTATTTTCGGAGTGACTATATCGGCAGGCAGCTCATCAAAAATGGCCTGCGCGTCACATTGGCGTTTCTGCTGCTTTTGGCAGGGTGGGGGCTGTACCATGCGGAGACCTTGATTGTGGACTTTACCGAGATCGACATGGCCGCCCTGGGGGCAAAGGTGCTGTTTGCCTATGCCGCGTTTTTGAGCTTTTTTTTGGTGCTGACGTATGCCATTTTTGCCCTGCGCTACGCGCGGGCGCGGCAGGATCTGTACGAGTACCACGCGCTTTTGAAAGAATTGGAACAGGCCTACCGGGACGAGGACACGCAAAGAGCCCTGGAGAGCCAAAGGAGGGGCATATGAACCGCGTGTTGGCCGTTCGGGACGCCCTTGTCCGGTTTTATGGGAAATATGACACGTTTTTGCGCGTATTTGGGAAGTTTCTGGTCGCTTCGGCCGCCTTTTTTTCCATACGCGCCGCGCTCGGGCAGATGCGCGCGCTCAACAACCCTCTGCTGTTGCTGCTTTTGGCGGCGGCGTGCGCCCTGCTTCCTTCCAATGCGGTGATCCTGGTGGGGGCGGCGTTGGCTGTCGGCCATTTTTTCGGCATCTCTTTGGAAGTCGGAATCGTGGGCGGCGGGTTTGCGCTGGTCGCCCTATTGCTCTACTTTAGCATCGCGCCAGAATCCGCGTGGCCGTTTGTGCTGACAGCCATGGCGCTCGGGGCGCACATGGGGTGCGTGCCGGCAGTCGCCTGCGCATTGGTCAGTGGGCCGCTCGGGGCAGTCGGCGTGGCATTTGGGGCATTTTTCGCATACCTGGTCCGCACGGCCGCGCAGTCCGGGGGCAGCCTGCAGGCCACCTCCACGGAGGCCGCCGAGGCGATGCTCCAGCGCATGGCGCAGTTTATCCAAGCCGTCCTTTCCAATCGGGAGATGCCGGTGGCCATCGCGGCCCTTGCGGTAGCTTTTGTGACGGCATACGCGGTGCACGTCCTGGCGATCCGATACGCGTGGATGGTTGCGGCAGCGGCGGGCTGCGCCGCCTACGTGCTGATTACGTGCGTGCTTAGCGCCGCGTTTTCCCTGCCGATTCCGGTCATGTGGCTATTGGCGGAGACGGCGGCGGCTCTGTTTGCCGCTTTTGTCGCGCAATTCCTGTTGTTCCATTTGGATTACAAAAAGACAGAGAACGTCCGCTTTGAGGACGATGCTTATTATTATTACGTAAAGGCCGTGCCAAAGAAAAAAGTCCGCCACAGACGGCGGCGGCGCAGGGCGGAAAGGAGATAGGCAGTGGAAACACTCAGGTTGTGGCTCATCAATCACGCGCCTTGGCTTCGGATTCAGTCCATCCGCGTCGAAATGACGGACATTTTTGAGATCATCATTTTGTCTTTTTTGGTTTACTATGTGTTGGTGTGGATCAAAAAGAGCCGCGCGTGGACGCTCTTAAAGGGGATGCTGCTCATCGTCTTTTTCGTCGCCCTGATGTACCTTTTGCGGATGGACACCTTGACGTTCATCATCGGAAAGGGGATCAACATCATCTTGATCTCGGCGATCATCATCTTCCAGCCGGAGCTGCGCCGTGTCCTTGAGCAGATCGGCGAGACGGAGTTTTTTGCAAACCTTTTGCCCACAGGAAGCGGGAAAGAGGAGCAGCAGCGCTTCAGCGACCGCACCGTCAATGAGATTGTGCGGGCAACGGTGGAAATGGCGAAGGTCAAGACGGGCGCGCTGATTGTGCTGGAGCGCAACGAGACCCTGGAGCGTTACGAGCGCACGGGCATCGCCCTCAATGCCGTGGTGTCCAGCCAGCTGCTCATCAATATTTTTGAACACAATACCCCCTTGCACGACGGGGCGGTGCTGATTCGGGGGGATCGCATCGTTTCCGCAACGTGCTACCTGCCGCTCTCTGACAACCAGACCTTGGAAAAAGACCTGGGCACGCGCCATCGCGCGGCCGTCGGGGTCAGCGAGGCCACCGATTCCCTGACGATCGTGGTCTCCGAGGAGACGGGGAAGATCTCTCTGGCGAGCAAGGGCGAACTGGAGCGGAACTTAACGGAAGAAAACCTGCGCGCACGCCTCATCGCGTTCCAAAACAAGACAGTTATCGCGCCCGCGAGAAAGCGGCTATTCGGCAGCCGGGACAAGGCGCGGCGGGAGGCATCCCAAAATCGCGCGGATGCCGCGCAGCACACACAGGCAGGGAAGGATGGTGCTGTGAGAGCGAGGGCCGGCCAGGAGCAAGCGAAGGGGAGTTCAGCCGAAGCCAAGGATGGCGCTGTGAGAGTGAAAGCCAGCCAGACAGGGGAAAAAGGAAGTTCCGCAGGAGAGAGGGATGTCTCTGTGGGAGAAAAGGCCGGCTCGGCGGGTGATGCGGGAGAAAGAGGGAAAGGAAGCGCAACATGAAGTGGAAATGGACAAATAACCTGGGACTAAAGGTGCTTTCCGTCCTGATTGCCTGCGTCATTTGGCTGATTGTCATGGACAACAATGACCCGGAGCGCACGCAAGTCTACCGCAATGTTCCGGTGACAATCGTCAACCAGGACACCCTGACCGATGCCAACAAAACGTATACCGTGGTGGACGGCACGGACAAAGTCAATGTCTATGTGACGGCGCGCAGGTCGGTGCGGGCCAGGCTGACGGCCGCAAGCTTTGTGGTAAAGGCGGACTTGGAAAATTACAACGAGGACTTGGGGGCGGTGCCGCTCGATGTCTCCTGCCTGGACATCGCGGTCTCGCAGGAGAGTATGCGCATCCAGCCGCCATCTTTGAAAATCAGCCTGGAGGACAAGATCGAGGAAAACTTCGGCATTGTGGCGACGGTGTCGGGCAAAACCATGCGCGGGTACGAGTTGGGCAAGGCCACCATCCTGACGGGGGACAACATCCGCATTGCGGGGCCGCGCTCGCTGATCAACATCATCGGCAAGGTGACAGTGCCTGTGGATGTCAACAACCTTTCCAAAAACACCACTGTCACGAACACCATCCGCATCGAGGACAAAAATGGCGCGGTGCTGACGGAGAGCCAGATGAGCAACCTGGAGTTAAAGGACAGCAACGGGGTCATCCTGCAGGGCAATCAGGCAGAGGTCGATATGCAGATTTGGAAGGTGTATGAGGAGATTCCCCTGGAGGCACAACTAAGCGGGGAACCCGCGCCCGGGTATGAGGTGACGGGGATCACGGTTTCGCCAAAGACGGTGAACTTGACCGCCCCGAAAAAGCAAATGGACAGACTGGGCGACAAACTGGTGCTTTCGGACATCCTCTCCATCGCGGGCGCGTCCACAAATCAGGAATTTACGGTGGATCTGAACGACACCCTAAGCGCGCATAAGAACATACGCCTGGCGGCGGACTACTCGCCCATTGTCACGGTGACCGTGCGCATCGACGAGGTCGGGAGCAAGACGTTTGATTTCCCAGTGGCGCAGATCGAGTTGCAAAACGTGCCGGAAAACAAAACGCTGATCTTCTCGCCCACTGACCGCATCGCCGTCAACATCCGCGCGAGCGAGGAAAACCTGCGCACGTTTTCGACAGATACCATCCAGGCGACGGTGGATCTCGGCGCGTGCGGGGAAAATGGCAGCTACCAGCTGCCCGTGCAGATCACGCTGCCAGCGGGCTACGAGCTGGGGGAGGAAGTCTCCATCGTCGTGAATGTCGCGGACAAACAAGAGGGGGAGGCAAACGTGGAGACCACGGAAGAGGAAAACATCCGTTGATCCGCTCTTTGCGACACCCACAGTATGTGAACTGAGGAAATGGAAACATACGCGGTTGTGATGCCATGATGCGGGAATCACAGAAAGGGAAACACACGCGGTCGTGATGTCATGATGCGGAACTCACAGAAAAAATGCCGGGATTGCGGACGAAGCACGCAACAGTCCCGGCATCTTTTTTCCATAACATCGCGCCAATTGACCGCTCTTTGGCATCAACTCCATTTGTCGGTCGGGTCTTTCCCGATGCTCCCCTCTTTCATCTTTGGCAATGTCGGTTTCCCAAGCGGGGTCGCCTCGGTGTCGCTGATGATGACGGAAGAACCGATCGGCACGTTGTCGTAGATCCATTTGGCATCGGCCACGCACAGGCGGATGCACCCGCTGGAAGCAGCCTGGCCCAGCAAGTTAAATTTGTAGGCCTTTACGTTGTAAGGATTTCGCGCCGTGCCATCCATCGGCACGGAGTGGAACAAAAAGTCAGGCAGGAAATGGCTGCAATACTGGCCCACGCTCGGCCCGTCGAGATCCCACCAGCGCAAGTGGTCCGTGATGGCAAACTGCCCGATCGGGGTCGACCCATTGAGACCAACGGAGCAGGCCATGGCCTTGATCGGGACGTTCCCCTCATAAATGGTGACCACGTTTTTGCTGCGGTTGACGCGAATGGTCTTTGGCGTGTCCGGATTTAAGGCGACCGCGCCGTCGCTTCCGAACTGGTAGGTAATCCCGCCGATGGTTTTTTTGCCAGTCACGCGCGCGCCGTTGTCCGCGGGGTCTAAGTAATATCGCTTGTCGCTCGTCAAAAGCCATCCCGTGCGGCGCACGCCGGTGCTGTCAAAGAAGTAGACTTTGCCATCGATTTTGTAAAATCCGTTTGCGCAGGCACGCCCATGCTTGTTGCTCTGGAAATAGTAATGCTTGCCCTTCTGCTTGCGCCAGCCGTATAACATGGCGCCGGTGCGGTGGTGGAAGCCATAGTAGTACTTGCCGACTTTTTGCACGCCAAACACCTTGTGGCCCTGGTCGTCAAAGTAGCATTTCTTGCCGTTGATGACGCGCGTTTTCCCGCGCAGGGCGGTGCCGTTCGCCTTAAAGAAATAGGTATCTTTGCCGATTTTCTTTTGCGCGTTTCTCACGGCCGTGCCATTTTTTCGGAAATAATAAATCTGGCCGTCCAGGACCTGCTTCCCTTGCAAGAGGACGCCCCTCTTGCTTCCGCAGTAGATCTCGCCCTTATACTTTTGCAAGGTGGTCAGCAAAGTGCCGTCCGCAAGGCTTAGGTAGCAATGTTCCCCCAGTTTTGTCACGCGGTTCTTGATGAGTTTTCCGTCCGTGTCAAATAAGTACAGAGCTTTTACGCCATCCTTTCGTATGGCATAGGGACCGCCAGTGCGCTTTTCGCCGTTGCTCCCATAGTAGTAAGTCTCGCCGTTTGGCCCTTGCGCCCACCCTTTTTGCGCGGAAGCTGCCGCGGGGAGTGCAAAAAGCGCGCAAAGCAGCGCAAACAACAGTGCCAACAGATGCCTTTTTTTCATTCAAATCCCCTCTTTTTTTGAAAGATTGTCTGTTCTTGCCACGCTCCCTAGCGTAGCATATCGGCAAAAGCAGTGCAAGTTTTTCGCCTGGAAGAAATTCTTAAAATATCCTTAACGATTCTTAATGGTATCTTTGGTTAAAAATTTGTTGATAATTTGTTTCAATTACGTTCCAATCGGGTCACTACCGACGTCGCGAAAGGCCATTGCAAAACAATGGAGAAGCGGCGGTGGGAAGTACCCGTGGAAAACGGCCATGGGAACGGCGGTGGGAAGCGACCATGGGAACAGCCGTGGGAAGAACTGTGGAAAAACGCCCGTGGAAACGTTCGTGAAAAAAGACCATGGGAGAAAGCCATGGGCAGGAGAGCCTTGGAGAAAATGCCGTGGTGTCGGACGGGAAAGACAGGAACAGGAAAGGAAGCGAAAGGAAGCGAGATGCTAACGAGGATGGTAGTCGGGGCAGTTGCCCTCGCGGGCTTGCTGATCTATGCGCCGTATGCCCTTGGGATCTTGCAAAAGAGGGTGTTTTCCCGAAAGGAGGACGGGGTGGCGGCCTGTTTCGTCCACGGGTATGTGGCGATGTTTGCCTTGGCGGAGATCGTGTTTGTGCCGCTCATCTTTTTGCGCGTGTCTTTTTCCTTTGCCGCGGGTGTGATGCTCGCGGTGCTCATCGGCCTTGTGGGTGCTGCCCACCTGGCGGGAGGGCGCATGTTTTGGACAACCATTGGGGATGGACTTCGGTCTGTTCGCGGGCTTCCCGCGGTCGGGTACGCGGCGGTCGCGCTCATCCTTTTGCAGATGGGCATGTATGTGGTTTGCATGGTGACGGATCTGGACGACGCCTATTTTGTGGCGGCTGCGTCGACGGCTCTGCACACAGACAGTATGTACCAATATAGTCCTTACACGGGCATGCCGCAGGCAGGGATTGACGCGCGGTATGTGCTCTCGCCAATGCCGATGCTGACGGCATTTTTGTCCAGATGCAGCGGGTTTTCCCCGCCGGTTGTCGCCCACACGGCGCTGCCCCCGGTTTTGGTGGCCGTGGCCTATGCGGCGGTGTTTTTGGAGGCGCGGTTTTTATTTCCGGAAAACAAGGGGTCGGCCGCGTGGTTCGTGCTATTTTTGGCACTGGCGAATATCAGCTCCTATGTTTCTGTTTATACGCAAGGGACGTTCCTTTTGGTTCGCATCTGGCAGGGCAAGGCGATTTTGGCGGCCATCTTGCTGCCATACCTGTTTTTATGCCTTTTGCGCATACTCGCGAAAGGGCGAATCCAGGGGGATTTGTTCCTTTTGACGACGCTTGTCCTTGCGTGCTGCATGGTTTCGTCCATGGGCATCGCGCTTGCGCCGGTTCTTGTGGGGCTGTTTGCCCTGCTGAGCGGTCTTTTGCAAAAAAAATGGGCACAAGGCGCGTGGATTTTGGGAACGGTTTGGCCGTGCCTGCTTTTGGGCGCGGTTTATCTGGCGATCGCGTGAGGGGAAGTGCTTTGTTTATGGAAGCGGTGCAAATGGCGGCCGAGTGGCTGCGCGCGTACAATGAAAATGGGTTTTTGTGGCTCTTGTTTGTTGCGGGGGTCGCCTACCTGTTTGTCTTTGAGAGGCAGCATGTGCTTGGCAGGATTTTTTTGGGATATGCGGCTTGCTTTGCGCTTGCCTATGTCTGCCCCCTGTCCGCGGGGGTGATTGCGGCGGCCATTGGGGCGGACGTTTATTGGCGGGTGCTCTGGATACTGCCGGCATCGGCCTACGTTGCCTATGCGTCGGTGCGGGCCATGGAGCGCGTGCAAAAAAAAGTGCCGCGTGTGCTGCTAGGCCTGGGCGTTGCGGCGCTTATCTGCCTGGCGGGGAAAAATGTCTACTTGCAAGATACCCCTTATGAGCGCGCGGTCAACCTGGAAAAGATCCCATCTTCGCCGATGGCCATTTGCAGGTTGGTGGAGGCCACGCGGGAGGAAGGGGAGACGGCACTTGTGGCCGCGCCCGAGGACATGGTGGGGTATTTGCGCCAATATGATCCCAGTATCCTGCAAGTCTATGGGCGGCGCGCGTCCATCGAAGGGGGGAGCGTGTTCCGCCGCGCCTTAAAGCGCGACGTGCTTCCCGAGCGCAGGCTCTGCCGCGCGGCGCGCCGTATCGGCTGCAATTACCTCGTGGTGAAAAGCACGGCCGTGCGCAAGAAGAAAATGAAAAAAAGCGGCTTTGCGCAGATCGGCCAGGTGGGGAGCTACGACGTGTACAAAGACACGAGAAAATCGGGGTAGACGGCAAATTTGCCAGCGGCGCCGATCGGAGGCGCGCTCGGCAAGGAGTCATCGATGTGGCAGCGGCAGCCCATGGGTCTGGGGCAGACGGCACTCAGGGGCTTTTGCCGGGAAAGGATGTGGCATGGGAAAGCGGGAGCAGTATAAAAGAATCCTCATGTTTTTTTCTTCCGTTTTGATCTTGGCATTGGAGACGGGGCTGTTCGCCTATGTCTGGTTTCGCTTTTATGCGCACACGGAGGTCATCGGCCGGATTTTTGTGCGTGGGAACCAGGTCATCATCGCGCAATATATGCTGATGCTGTTTCTCTTTTATCGGGTCTATGGCGGCTTTAAGGTGGGGTACCTGCGCGTGTTTGAGGTGCTCTACTCGCAGATCCTCTCGGTGCTGTGCGTCAATGTGCTCACGTATTTCCAGATGGCGCTCATCGGCCGCTGGAAGTTTGGCACGCACTTGCTGCCGATTGTCTACATGACGCTGATTGACATCGTGATCGTCAGCGTCTGGGTGGTCGCCATGCGCTGGATTTACGCGCGCCTTTACCCGCCGAGGCGGATGCTGCTCATCTATGGGTCGCGCAACCCGCGGGACCTCGTAAAAAAAGTTTCCTCGCGCGAGGACAAGTTCCTCATCTGCGAGCAGATCAAGCTCTCCGCGGGGGAGCGTGCCATCAAGGCAAAGATCGAGGAGTACCCGGCCATCATTTTAGGCGATATGCCGTCTCACGAGCGCAATTTGTACCTGAAGTATTGCTTTGCGCGCGACAAGCGCTGCTACAGCATCCCAAAGATCTCGGATATCATGCTGCGCAGCGCCGACACCATCCACCTGTTTGACACGGCCTTGCTGTTGTCGCGCAACCGCCGTTTGACGGCGGAGCAGCTGTTTTGCAAGCGCGCCATGGACATTTTGTTTTCCCTGATCGGCATTGTCCTCACGTTCCCCCTGATGACGGTGATCGGCTTTGCCATCATGCTGACGGACGGCGACCCCGTTTTCTACAAGCAGCCGCGCCTGACGCGCGACCAGAAGGTGTTTCAGATCTGGAAATTCCGAACCATGAAAGTGGGGTCCGAGGACTGCGCGCGGCTGGCGAAAAAAGATGATGCCCGCATCACGCCCATCGGCAGGATCATCCGCAACATCCATTTTGACGAACTGCCGCAGCTGTTCAACGTCTTAAAGGGAGACATGTCCCTGGTGGGGCCCCGGCCCGAGCGCCCCGAAATTGCCGCCCAATATGCCGAGACGATTCCGGAGTTTTCCTATCGGCTCAAGGTGAAGGCCGGGCTGACCGGCTATGCGCAAGTGTATGGGAAATACAACACCACGCCCTATGACAAGCTCAAGCTCGACTTAACCTACATTCAGTCGTACACCCTCTGGATGGACATCAAGCTCCTGATGCTGACCTTCAAGATCCTGTTCCAAAAGGAAAATACCGAGGGCGTGGAGACTTGGCAGGTGACGGCGGCCGCACAGGATGGGAAAAAGGGGACATCCACATGACGCGGGCCGGAGTCTGGCGCAAACCCTTGGAGGGAGGTGCCTTATGGCAGAACCGCTTGTCTCGGTCGTGATACCGGCATACAACTGCGCACCTACCATCGGCCAGGCCATTGCGTCCGCGCGCGCGCAGGACGTGCCCCTGGAAATCCTGGTGGTCGACGATTGCTCATCGGATGGCCTTGGGGCGGTTCTGGAACATTTCCGAGGAGACCCGCGCGTGCGCTGCATAAAAAACGCCGCAAACCTGGGCGTCGCCAGAAGCCGCAACCGGGGCGTGTCCGAGGCGCGGGGCGCATATGTCGCATTTTTGGACGGCGATGACTGGTGGGGCGCGGGAAAGCTGAAAAAACAGGTGGCGCTTTTGGAGTCCACCGGGCTTGCCCTGTGCGCGACGGCCAGGGAACTGGCCACAAAGGACGGCGCATTGCTGGGAAAGGTGATCGCGGTTCCGGAGCGGATAACGTACCGCAGCCTGTTGCGGCACAATTGCATCAATTGCTCGTCCGTGCTGGTGCGCACAGATGTCATGCGGGAATTTCCCATGGGGCACGAGGAGGCGCACGAGGATTACCTCGCGTGGCTGCAGATTTTGCAAAAATACCGTCTGGCCTGCGCGGTCAATGAGCCGCTTCTGAAGTACCGCATGAGTGCGTCGGGAAAGTCCGGCGCAAAGCTGCACTCCGCGTCCATGACCTACCGGACATATCGCTGCATGGGATTTGGGCATTGGAAGTCCGCCCTGTGCTTTTGCAGCTATGCCATACATGGCGTGGCAAAGTACGGCTTTGCTTTGCGCAAATCGGGGGAATTTGCATGAACGGAAAATTTGTGCTTAAGCAATACGCGAAAATGGCCGCGCAATCCCTTTTTTTGCCGCTCGTCTACCGCCTTTGCAAGCGGAAAAAGGTGCAAAAAAAGCGCGTCATTTTTGCGGATGCCCACCACGCGTCCGTGCCCTTTAGTATGCGTTTTTTGCTGGAGGAAGCCCAAAAAACGGACAGAGAAGTGGTCACGCTGTTTTCGGACTATGCGCGTGACTCCTTTTTCACGAATTTGCGCAATATGGTGCGGTTTATGCGCCTTTATGCGAATGCGGGGTGCGTGGTCATATGCGACAATTTCCTGCCTGCCGCCGCGTGCAAAAAAAGAGCGGAGACGACAGTCATCCAACTGTGGCACGCGTGTGGATCGCTCAAGAAATTCGGCTATGACGCAAAGGACGATATCCCGGCCTATTACCATGGGAACGTGGAGAAGAATTGTGATTATGTGACGGTCAGCGCGCCCGCGTGTGTGCCCCATTTTGCGCGTGCGATGGGTTTGCCGGAAGCGCGCGTCGTGCCGCTTGGCATCAGCCGCACAGACCTCTATTTTCAGGAAACGTTTCTGCAAACGGCAAAGGCACGTTTTTTTGCGCGCTATCCCGCGGCAAAGGGCAAGCGCGTGATCCTGTGGGCTCCCACGTTTCGGGGAAATGCCGCCCACCCAACCCTCTGCGGGGAGGAGGCGATCGACGCGCTCGCAAAACAACTGGGGGAGTCCTATGTGGTGGTGCGCGCGGTGCATCCCCATATGCGTCCAAAAGATGCGGCTTGCGGGCGAGAGAAAGCGTCACGGCCGGGGCATCAAGAGCAGGAATCGCTGTCATCAAAAGGTGCGGCTTGCGGGCGAGAGAAAGCGTCACGGCAGGGGCATCAAGGGCAGGGATCGCTGTCATCAAAAGACGCGGCTCGCGGGTGCGGGGAAACGCGCATGGAAACAGAGGAGATGCTCGTGGCCGCGGACCTTTTGGTCACCGATTATTCCTCGGTGCTGTTTGATGCCCTGTTGCTCGGAAAGCCCATCGTGCGCTTTGCGCCAGACCTCGCGGAATATGCGCGCACGCGGGGATTTTATGTGGACTACTGCGCGCTGCCCGGACCTTTGGCGACAAACGCGCGGGAGTTATGCCAGGCGGTAGCGCAGGCACTTGCGAAGGAGAATGGGGATGCGTGGGCGGATGCAAGGGAGCGGGCTGTAGGGGAGTATTTGCGCGCATGCGACGGGCATGCGACGGAGCGCATCCTGCGGCTGATTCCCTGACAGGAACGATTCCCCTTTTTTCGGACGGCCAGAGGGGATGCGCACGCATTTGCTACGAAATCATGCTGCTTGCGCAGCGCAAAGTTGACGCAGCAAACGATGAAAGCGAAAATTGTTTTGCTTGAGGAAAACGAGCGGATTTGAGAAGGAGAACACGTCTGATGGAAAATACAAATGTTTACGGTGCTGTTTTGGCAGGCGGCATCGGCAGCCGCATGGGAAACGCGGAAAAGCCGAAGCAATTTATGGAACTTGCGGGGAAGCCCATTCTGGTGCACACGGTTGAGAAGTTTGCGGCCAACCCCTCGTTTGCGCGCGTCATCGTGCTCTCGCCCCGCCCGTGGGTTCAGTACACGCAAGACGTGATCGCGCGCTTTCTTCCGCACGCATCCCACATCGATGTGGTGCAGGGGGGCGAGACGCGCAACGAGACGGTCATGAATGCCATCCGCCACATTGAGGCGCACTACGGCCTGGACGATGAGACGATCATTGTCACGCACGATTCGGTGCGCCCGTTCGTGACCCACCGCATGTTGGAGGAAAATATCCGTTTTGCGAGGGAGGCGGGGGCCTGCGACACGGTCATTCCGGCCACCGACACGATTGTGGAGAGCAAGGACGGGCAGTGCATCGACATCATTCCCGACCGCAAGCGCATGTACCAGGGGCAGACGCCGCAGAGTTTCCGCGCAAAAAAACTGCGCGACATCTACCAGGCGCTGACCGAGGAAGAGAAAAATAGCCTGACGGACGCGTGCAAGATTTTTGTGCTCAAAGGAGAGGCGGTGCATCTGGTGGACGGTGAGTTTTCAAACATCAAAATTACATACCCGCACGATCTGCGGGTGGCGGAAGCGCTCCTCGGAGGGACAAAAGGATGCTAAATACAGTCTACCAACTGAAAGCGGCCAGGCAGTTTGACGCGGTTTTTCAGGACGTGCCATTGGACGGGGAAAACGTCTTGCTCCGGCCGACGCACCTGTCCATTTGCCACGCCGACCAGCGCTATTACCAGGGCACGCGGCCAGAGGCGGTCTTGCGCGAAAAATTGCCGATGGCGCTGATACACGAGGGAATTGCGCGGGTGGTCCAGGACCCGACGGGCACGTTCCAGACGGGCGAGGCGGTGGTGATGGTGCCCAACCACCCCACCCAGACAGACGCGTTCATTGCGGAAAACTATCTGCGTTCCAGCAAATTTTGCGGGAGCAGCGAGGACGGCTTTATGCGGGAATATGTCCCGCTCCCCCCTGGCCGCGTCGTGCGGCTGCCCGCGGGCATCGACCCGGCGACAGCGGCATTTACAGAGATTGTCACCGTGAGCTACCACGCCATCAGCCGGTTTTTGCGCTTTTCCCACCCGAGGAGGGCGGTCGTGGGGGTGTGGGGGGATGGCAACCTGGGGTACATCACTTCCCTGCTCCTAAAAAAAATGGTGCCGGAGGCAAAAATCGCGGTCTTTGGCGTCAACCGGCAAAAGCTGAGCGACTTTTCCTTTGCGGACGAGACCTACGAGGTGTCGCGCATCCCGCAAGGCCTTGTGGTGGATCATGCGTTTGAGTGCGTGGGAAGCGGCGCGTCCGCAAAGGCCATCGCGCAGATCATCGATTCCATCGCGCCGGAGGGGACGATCAGCCTTATGGGGGTCAGCGAGGATCCCATTCCCATCAACACCCGCATGGTGCTCGAAAAAGGGCTGCGCCTCTATGGCAGCAGCCGCAGCGGCAGGCAGGATTACGAGGGATTGGCGGCGCTTTACGGCGCGAACCCGGACATTCCGGCTTATTTGGAAAACCTGGTCGGGACCGTCTGCCATGTCCGCAACATCCGCGACATCGTGGACGCATTTGAGACGGACATTCACACAATGATCGGCAAAACAGTCATGGTATGGGACGTGTAAGCATATGGGAATCATAAGAAAAATCACACATGGCATCGCCTGGCGCGTGCGGAGGTGGAAACGCCGCGCCTACCGCGTGGCCACGGAAAAGCACATTTACCCCGCGTTATACAACAGGGTGGCGAAAAAATATCCCGCAGACCCCAAAAAGGTCGTATTTCTGGAAATGCGCATGCCACACTTGACCGAAAACTTTCGTCTCCTCTATGACGCGCTGGGGCAAAAGGGCGGGTACAAGCGCGTGGTCTGCTCCATCGGCGCGGGGCTCGAGCCGAGAGAGGTGCAATACCAAAACAGCAAGGCGGCCTTGCGGGAAATGGCGACGGCGGGCATCGTCTTCATCAACGACTCGTCCGCCCTGTTAAGCTGTCTTGCGCTGCGAAAAGAGACGACCGTCATCCAGGTGTGGCACGCCTGCGGCGCGTTCAAAAAATTTGGCTACAGCACGGCCGACAAAATTTTTGGGGCGAACCAAAAAGAGCTGGAAATGTTCCCCTTGCACAAAAATTTTTCGTATGTGACAGTCAGCAGCCCGGAAGTCAGCTGGGCCTACGCGCAGGCCTTTCACATGGAGGACCGCCCGGAGGCCTTTGTCGCCACGGGCATCAGCCGCACGGACATCTTTTACGACAAACGCGCGATCGACGCTGCGCATGAGAAATTGCATCGGGTTCTCCCGCAGGCGCATGGGAAAAAAATCATCCTCTATGCGCCCACGTTTCGCGGGCGCGTGGCGAGTGCCAAGTCGCCGGAAGAGCTGGACATCGCATACATGCGGCGCACCCTTGGAGATGCGTATTTCCTGGTTTGCAAGCACCATCCCTTCGTGAAAAACCCGCCGGTCATCCCAGAGGAACTGGCGGACTTTGCGGCGGACGTCACAAAAGACCTCACGATCGAGGAACTTTTGATGGTCAGTGACATTTGCATCACTGATTACTCGTCCCTGATTTTCGAGTATTCCCTCTTTGGGCGGCCGATGGCCTTCTTCGCCTACGACTTGGAGGAATACTACGATTGGCGCGGGTTTTTCTACGATTATGACGAAATGGCGCCCGGGCCGATTTGCAAGACCACCGGGGAAATCATACGGTACATCCGCGACATCGACACCGCGTTCGACCGCAAGAGGGTAGAGGACTTTCGGGAAAAATTCATGTCCGCGTGCGATGGGCACGCGACAGAGCGGATACTGGAGCAGCTCGTGTACCGGTGATGCTGCCTGTCACACGCCGGCTACAGGGGCTTGTCGCTCTGAAAATTTCGTGAAAATTTCGTGGGCTTGTGGCTCAGACGTGGCCTTGTCACTCTGAAAATTTCATTGACAAAATTATGGGAGTTTTGTATACTTGAAAAAAGTTGGGATGAAAGCAAGTATGGCGTTGTGATCTTTATTCCCCTGCGAACGAAAGAAATGCCAGCATTTTTGGCTTCATACGGACAAAGGGGGATGATGATAGATGCATCTTTGGCGGTTCCGTCCGTCGAAGAAAATAACAAAAAAAGGAGAAGACGTATGAAGAGAAAAACAGCAATCACTATGGCACTGATGCTCGCGATCACATCTATACCTGGGGGGGGGTATAGCGACATCTGCACAAGAAACGGGAGAATGGAACATTGAGTTAACAACCCCGGAAATGCAATTAAACGATTTAGACGAGCACACAAGTGACGCAGGAAATTCGCATGAGCCAGAAATGGTCGAGGCGACAGACCAGCTGGCGCAATCCATGGATGAGGAGTTTGTGATCGTTTCAGAATCCGTCGGGGAGGATGAAGCGATCGCGCAAGAATACATATTTTCGGAGAACCAGGTGTTTCCGGAAGAGCTGTCGGCTTTAGGAGAAAATGACACCCAGGTATTGGCAGAAGTTTCCAATGTGGCGTTGGATGCTTCTTATTTTCCGGACGCGGAATTTCTGAAATATGTCACAGAGTTTGATACCAACGGTGATAAAATTTTATCACAAGAAGAGCGGGATGCCGTTCAAAGCATAGATACTTCATTTCTTGAAATTCACAGCTTAAAGGGAATCGAATACTTTTCAAAAATAACTACGCTTGACTGCAGTCATAATGCACTGGAATCCTTGGATGTCAGTGAGAATCGGTTGTTGGTAGAATTAAACTGCGATTACAATCAATTACGGATATTAAATGTCAACGAAAATACGGCTTTAGAGTCACTTAACTGCGACTCGAATCTGCTACGGTTTCTTGATCTAGAAGCAAATTTAAAACTAGACGATTTCTCAGGGGAGGGGCAGTCTGGTGAGGGTTTGCTACAGAAAACAGAGAACGGCTGGCAACTGGGCATGAAGGAAGTGCTGGGAGACGGCAATCTTTCCAAAGTGACTTTTCCAACAGAAGCGCTGGAAATTGGCGCAGATGGAATGATTTATTTCCAGAATGGTGAATTGCCAGAAGAGATTGAGTATGAGTATGCTTGCAAAGATGGCGCAAAACTGCAGGTTTGTCTATCTGTCGAAGGCCAGGTTGCGGTCATTGATGCCACTACATTTCCGGATGATGGTTTCCGTGAACGTGTCAAACGGGATTTTGACAAAAATGGAGATGGTGTACTCTCGGCAATAGAAGTTGATGCAGTCACTGAGATCAGTCTAAGTGGTAACGATGATGAAGGCGAAACGGGAGCGTTGCCCGAGATAGCCAACCTAAAAGGGATCGAGATATTCGAGAATCTGGTCTCTTTCAGTTGTCGTTATTTTAGTAGTTTGACAGCATTGGATCTGAGTACAAACAAGGCACTGCGAGTTCTGAATTGCTCTGACAATCAGCTAGAAACTCTGG
>CAYVVW010000005.1:0-30330 GCA_964455335.1 uncultured Marvinbryantia sp. | reverse complement strand
CAATGGTGCGCGACGCCATCACGCCCGGGACGCCGCAGCCCGTGCCGATCAGCATCGGGATGAACGACTTTCCGGAAAGGCCGAATTTGCGGAAAATGCGATCCATGATAAACGCGACGCGCGCCATATATCCGCAAGATTCCAAAAATGCCAGGAAAAAGAATAGCACGAGCATTTGCGGAACGAAGCCGAGCACCGCGCCAACGCCCGCCACGATCCCATCTAAAATCAACGATTGCAGCCAGTCCGCGCAATGGATGGCAGTCAGCACGCTTTCGACCGCCCCGGGAACGATTTCCCCAAACAGCACGTCATTGGTCCAGTCCGTCACAAACGCGCCAACCGTCGTCACGGAAACATAGTAAACCAAAAACATCACAACGGCAAAAATCGGCAAAGCAAGCCAGCGGTTCGTGACAATGCGGTCAATTTTGTCCGACGTCGTCATCGTCTCTTTTTTCCCTTTTTTCACGCAATCGCCGATGATCGAAGAGATGTAAACATAGCGCTCATTGGTGAAGATGCTCTCCGTGTCGTCGTCAAATCTTGCCTCCAGTTCGGAAATCTGCGTGTGCACATCAGGCGCGCCTCCGGGGAGCATGGCATCGATTTTGCTGTCTTTTTCCAGCAATTTGATGGCAAAAAACCGCTTTTGGCTCTCCGGAACACGCGAATCGAGCATGTCCTCCACTGCGCCAATGGCATCCTCCACGTCATTTGCAAATTTGTGCACGCGCGGGGTCACCTGCCCTTTTTTCGCGGCCGCCACGGCCTTCTCCGCCGCCTGCGCCACGCCTTTTCCGCGCAAGGCCGAGATCTCCACCACCTCGCACCCCAGTGCCTGGCGCAATTTTTGCGCGTGGATGACATCCCCTTTTTTCTGCACGGAGTCCATCATATTGACCGCCATCACCACCGGAATGCCAAGCTCCAGCAGCTGGGTTGTCAGATAAAGATTGCGCTCGATGTTCGTGCCGTCGACGATATTTAAAATGGCGTCCGGGCGCTCCTGTATCAGATAATTGCGCGCCACGACCTCCTCGAGCGTGTAAGGCGAGAGGGAATAAATGCCAGGCAAATCCAAGATGGTGACATCCTTATGGCCTTTTAATTTCCCCTCT
The DNA here is from genome assembly GCA_964455335.1 of uncultured Marvinbryantia sp. Classification (GTDB taxonomy): domain Bacteria; phylum Bacillota; class Clostridia; order Lachnospirales; family Lachnospiraceae; genus Marvinbryantia. The sequence continues at coordinate 29,209 of CAYVVW010000005.1, read as the reverse complement.
TTTTTCTCCACCGTGACGCCCGGCCAGTTTCCGACAAATTGATTGGAACCGGTCAGCGCGTTGAACAGCGTCGTCTTCCCGCTGTTCGGATTTCCCGCAAGTGCGATTCGTATGGCCATTGCTGCTTTCCTCCTATTTTTATTTTTGGTCTCGCAGATTTTTATTTCTGGTCTCGCGGACCTGATTGTGGCAAACGGCAACTTTTGTTTTTCATGAAAAATCTTTCTAGCCCAAAATTAGTTTCGCCTAACAGTATGGGCAAAAAAAAGAGCGTCCTCTGATCTTGTTTTTCGTCAAATCCCCTCTACCGCAACCAGTTCGGCATCCGCTTTTCTGATGGACAGTTCATATCCTCGCACCGTCACCTCGATCGGGTCGCCGAGCGGCGCGACTTTTCGCACAAAAACTTCCACGCCCTTTGTAAGCCCCATATCCATAATCCGCCTTTTCACAGGTCCCTCCCCGGACAGTTTTGCAACTTTTACAGTCTGTCCGCAAGGAACATCCCTTAACGTTCTCATCTGCATCTCCACCCTTTCCTCCGACATTTTTCACTGGTATTGCTCACATACAAACCTTTCTTCACATATTCATACGAGGATTTTGTTTGCCATTTCTTTCCCGATCGCCACGCGCGAGTCCTTCACGCTCACGATGAGATTCCCGCCCATTTCCGTGATGACCGTGACCTCCCCGCCCGTCACAAAACCGAGATTTTCCAAAAACTTCCTTGTCTCCCCGCGGCCGCCCACTTTCTTAATCACACTGGGTTCCCCCGCGCCAACCATCGATAATGGCATCTCCTTGACCTCCTCTCCCATTTCTCCATGTGACGGCAACCAACCTCCGCCGCTTTCTTCGCGCGGCGGCATAATGCCTGGTCATACCACCTCTTTTATGCGGCGGCACGACACCTGGCTTTGCCGCTTTCCTTTACACGGCTGCGCGCCGCTTGGCCTTACTACTTTCCTTTTCTTGGCGGCGCGCTGCCTGGCCCTACTACTTTCCTTTTCTCGGTGGCACGCTGCCGCCTAGCCTCACTGCCTCTTTTATGCGGCGGCATGCTGCCTGGTCTTGCCGTCCTTTTTTGTTAGTATATACTAACATCAAGGGAAAGTCAACCCTTTTTTTCATGACGCAAACCCCATGTCTTTTTTCATGGCACAAGCCCCATGTCTTTTTTCATGGCACAAGCCCCGTGTTTTATTTCATGGCACAACCCCCATGTCTTTTTTTCATGACACAAGCCCCATGCGCCTTCCTGACGCAAACCTCATAACACAACCGTCACTTTTCCACGATGCCAGGGCATCTTTTCAACGCAACATCTTTTCATGGCATACACGTCGAAAGGCCATACGTTTCCTTACCCCGCCTTGTAGCTCCTCTTTCTTTTTTTGGTGCGCCTGCGCGGTTTTTTCCCATGTTCTGTGCGATATGCGTTGATGGTTTCGTGGATGTTTTCGTAGTCGCGCTCGAAGAGTTCCTCGCAAATCTGCGGCTGCAGCCTCTCTGGCGGCACGCGCTCCAGGATTTTTCCCACGACAAACGCCTTGCTGTTTCCCGCATATTTGCACATCCCATTTTGCTCCTGGATGTGCGCCAGTTCCGGACGCCAGAGGATGCCCAGCTTCTTCTGCCAGTCCAGGTGCGGGTTCTCTTTTGCCCTCCGCAATAGGTAAAAATCCGGCTGCCCGCCCTCCAGTTCCACGGTGATGATGCCCCAGTGCGCCGGCACATGCTCTTCCACATGCGCGGCATGGCGGGTTCCCGCCACAAGGTAGTTGCGGTCATAATAGGTGTCATAATCCCGCACCTGCCGGGAAAGCCTGGCATAGGTGTCCGCATCGCTTTTGATCTCAATGCCCACAATGGCAGCGGGCGTGACCATCACAAGGTCCGCCCGCGAATTTCCCATGCGTTTTTCCTCAAATATCCGCACTTTCCCAAAAGACATTTCCAAGAAATCAAACAAAGGCTCCCGAATGTCTTTGTCCAAAAGTTGCGCCATGCGTCACATCCCGCCCTTCCAATCCCGATCCATTACCCGCTCTTTTTGGGTCGTCCGACTTGTATGACTTTGCTTTTTTCCAAAAGCAGGGTGAGCATCAGCCTCCCCTCATCCCGGCGCTCGGGGCGCATGAGATAATGGGCATACTTGTCGATCAGCCCAAAGAGGTTCGCCGTGCGGCCCTCGATTTTGAAGTTGGTAAATCCCATCGGCAAATACTTTTCAAACACGTCCTCCGGCGAAACAAACGTCGGATATTTCTGGATCGTGTAGTAAGTATTTTTGTCTCCATACTCGCATTGCCACCCCTTCATGGGCAGCTGTTTGCTCGGCGGCAGCTTTCGGTTTTTTAAGACAATTTCCTGCTGCCTCGCGATGGCGCGGTAATGCTCCCCGCGCCGCTTGCAATTCGGCACGCAACAGGCATTTACCAGAATTTCGCACCTGGATTTGTCCTTGATTTTTTCCAATAAATCGAACTGGTTGTTGAGGTTATAATCGAGCACGACCAGGTGATAATCCTTGTCCAATTCCGCATTGAGCGCGTCAATCTCCCGAATCTCCTTGCACGTGGAGCTGTTGATCCGAAAGCGCGGGTATCTTTTTCGGATGTATTCCTCGAGGACTTCCGAGACGACAATCACCTCATTTTTTCCATTGTCCGCGGCCTGCATACAAAAATTGCAATAAGGGTCGTCCAGGTCTTTTTTCGTCAGCAAGGGGTTGGTATACGTGTAGCGGATGGGGATGCCCAACCCATTGATGGCGCCGATCACAGACCGGATAAAGCCCGCGTCACACTGGTCACCGTTGCTAAACCTTCCGCCATTCCAAAGAGATGTGGGAAATTCGCCAAAAAAAGAGGCAATCTCCACCTCCGGTCGGAAAAATTCCGGCGAGGTTTTCATCATTTGGCAAACCGTCATATTGAGCGGAAAATTATAGCGCAGGCCAGGCAGGTGAAATTTTGCTTTCATAACGGATGCGCATCCCCTTCCTATTTTTCGATTCTATGAAGCCAAGGCTGAACGCCCTTTTTCACGTTACCTTTCCCCCGCAAACACGTAAAATGCAGGTTTTTTCTGGTAGTGCTCGTCGAACAAAAGCGGGCATTCCGGCAAACCGGTCGTGTTGCCGCCCCCGACGTCGGAACGGCTCTGCAGCCAGGACAAGTGATCCGCGGTTCCCCAAAAGGTCAGCGACGTGATTTGGATGTCTGGTTCTTTGTTGGTCGCCTTCATCGCCCAATAAAGTGTGCCGTAGCGCTTTGCCTGGTCCTCATATTCTTTTTCCTTGGATGCGGGGCTTCCATCATATTCCGCGCTCGATTTCATGTCCAATTCCGTGATTTGCACGTTGCCCACTTCTTTTGCGTACATGCGGATGGCCATTTCAAATTCCGACATGCTGGGAGATTCCATGTTGTAATGGCCCTGCATGCCCATGGCATCGATGCGCGCGCCGTCCGTCGCCTTGATTGCGCGCAGCAATTCCACGATCCCCATCTGTTTTTGGGAGCCGCACTCATTGTAATCATTGTAGTACAGCTCCAGATCGGCAGGCGCATATTTGTTGGCGTAGACAAACGCGTGCAAGATATAGGCTTTGCTCTGGTAGACGTGCCACCAGCTGGAATTGCTGCCGTGCGTGTCGTTCGAGAGCGGCTCGTCCGGATTTTCGGCATCGGTCCGGTAGGTGCCCGTCGCGTCACTCACGGCCTCGTTCACCACATCCCAGCCATAAAACAAATCCTTGTATGCGCTGTCCTCGCCCGTAAAGTGCGAAAGCACCTCGCGGATGTACCACTCCAGGCGCAGATCCATGGTCTGCGCGTCCACATACGGCTGTTCCTTGTCATACCCTTCGTGGAAAAACCATTCGGGCGTCTGGGAATGCCACACCAGCACGTGCCCCCGCACTTTCAAGGCATCCTCCGGATGCTTTTTGTTCCATTGCAAAATCTTGTCGAGGATCACCTCCGCGCGGTAGAAATTGAGCTTGGGCACTGTGAGCGCCTGGCCGTTGACTTCGTCCTCCTCCGTTCCCGGGCAGACGGCATTGCTGTAATTGAACAGCGCGTCGGGCTTGAGTTCGTTCCCGATCGTCACGGCATTAAAATGTGTGGTGACCAAATCCCACGCACGGCGATTATTGATGTCGCCGCCCGTGATGGCCGTCCCCACATAACAGCCCAGTTCCTTGGATATGGCATCCTTCAGCCGCACCTGCGTCTCCACTTGCGCGGCCGCATGGACAGGAACGCAAGCGCACAACAGCGCCGCCAATGCCACAGACGCAGCCCACCCTTTTTTACACATGTTTCTCTCCCTCTCCGCTTCATGTCGGTACAGTCTTTTTACCGCAACCTCATATAACACAGGACCTTTTGACGCGCGTATGATTTTACGCTTTCTCTCCAGGAACGTAGGGAATCAGCCCCCTACGGTAGCACAATTCCTGAAACTCTTTGGAACAATACCGCACATCCACAGGAAGTCCATTCACCTCTATCATCCAAACGAGAGGATTGTCCCCCATTTGGGACGGCAGGCACCATTCAACGGAAAAATAGCTGATTTTTAAAAGTCTTTTGATTTCCGTAGCCTTAGCGGATGCCGTGGATGCGGCGACCCCCAATGGTGCCGCAAGTTCCTTTGCTGTCATGTGGATGGGCTGATCCTTGTCGAACAGGAAATTTGCGCTCCCAATCGCGTGGATAATCCCCGCCGCCCAAGTTTTCGCCCTCCCACTATTTAACGGCGATGGGCGTTTGCGGCAAAGCTTTTCCAAAGCACGGATACATAACTCTTTGTACTCCTCATCCAGATAGTTGTCGCAATAATCATTTAGGATTGCGGAAATCTCGTCAAATTTCCCTTGCATTGCTTTTGGAATCGCCATAATGCCCATGCCCTCCCGCTTAAAATTTTATTTTTTGCCTCTCTTTTTTTTGTCGGCCCGGATGGCGTCCATCGGCGCGTCCGGCACCTGCCCGCTCATGCGGTAGCAGGCGACCGTCTCGGCCATGGCCTCAAAATTCAGCTGCGTTCCTTTCGCGTCTGGAACATAGTCCACAGCGCGATCCGCGCCGATCCCATACCTGGACGCCGTCTGCACCGCATCGATATTCGCCCCGAGGAAGAGAAATTCCCATCCGTATTTTTCTTTTTCCCATTCGATCATGCTGCGAATCTTGTCGGCGGTATATTCCGTGCTGGAATTTTCCTCGCCGTCCGTGATGATGACAAACATCACTTTTTGGGCGCGCTCGTCCGGAACGGCATGTTTTTGCGCGGTGGCAATCCGGTGGATCGTCGTGCCGATTGCGTCAAGCAGCGCCGTGGAACCGCCCACAAAATACTCCTTTTGCGTCATGGGTGCAACCGCCCGAATGTCATTGCGGTCGTGAAGCAGCGTGTAGGTGTGATCGAACAACACCGTGGTGATGCGGCACTCCCCGCCCACCTTTTTTTGCTTTTCCAGCATGGAATTAAAACCGCCGATGGTGTCCTTTTCCAGGCCGGACATCGACCCGCTTTTATCGAGGATAAATACAAGTTCCGTTGCGTTCTTTTTCATGGTAAAAACCTCCTGTTTTCTTTTGTGGTATTCTGTCGGGTTACGCGGCGCAAATTCGTACGCTTCCCCCAGAGGGGCTATCTTAAACGGCAAATATTTTTGTCGTTTACGATGGCTCGTCTCGGAATCGGGCTTCTCACCTTGGCGCCTGTAACGTCAGTCTACCAGAAACAGAAGGCCGCAAGGTCGCTTGCAAAGCGACAAATCAACCTCCCAAAAGCGGCTGGTCAGATTGGAACAGCACTTCGTTGATATCAAAAATATTGTAGTTTTTGTTGATAATAAAATATTCCACAATCACGTCGAACTTGCTGGCGTGCGAAAGGGCGTATCCCGCGCGCTCCAGCAGCGCATCCGTCTCGCCAAGCGAAAGTTCCAATGCGATGGCAAGTGCCAGAATGGTCGATTTTTTCGGCGTGTACCCTTGCACGGAACGGATCTTTGAAAAGAGCTTGCGGTCAATGTTCGCCCGCTTGTACACCTCCACGTCCGTCTTGCCTTTTGTGTCAATCATCCGAAAGAGCGCAGCGGAAAATGGCTCCTCTAAGTTCTCCACGCGTTCCGTAAGTGACGCGCCCGCCGACGTCTCCATGGGATGCGCGCCAAACACCGCGTCCGTATCCCGCTGCGCTTCCGGAAACGCGCCCATCCCCGCAAAATCATCGGTCTCCCAATTTTGGGGGTCACGGCTTGCTTTCGCCTCTTGGAGCGCCCGCTCTTCCACGTCCAGCAAACGGCTTCGCCCGAAATCGTGCTCCTCGACATAATGCGCATCGATGTAGGCGGCGACAGGTCCCATCAGCCGGGAGCTGACGGCAAACGCGTCCTTGTCATATACGGCAAGGTAGATGTCCATGTCATTTTCCAGAAGAAAATCGGCGATGGCAGATGTCGCAACCTGCAGGGCCTCCGCCTTTGGATATCCGTAAATGCCGCTCGAAATGAGCGGAAATGCAATGCTCTCCAAATGATGTTCCGCCGCCAACTTCAGCGACTCCAGATAGGCCGAGCGCAGCTGATCGGCACAGGCTTTTTTACTCCAAGGCTGATAAACAGGGCCTGCGGCATGGATCACATATTTTGCGGGCAGCGCAAACCCCGGCGTGATGGCCGCGCCGCCTGTCTTGATTGGGGCGACTTTGGCACAGGCCTTTTGCATCTCTTCCTCGCCCGCGGCGCGAAAGATCGCCCCACAGACTCCGCCGCCCATCCAAAGGTTTGTATTTGCGGCATTTACGATGGCATCTACTTCCATCTTTGTAATGTCCTGACGGACGATCGTAAGCGGCATGAGCCGGCCTCCCTTGGTTTTTCATGTTAGGCCTATTATAAGCCTTGGGGGCGGGATTGTAAAGCCCATATTCCCCCGACAGGCGAGCATCTGGAGCATGTCGGGGAATATGGGAGCTGCCTGTACCCTGCATCCGCTGCCGCTTTTTCAATCTCTTCCATCCTGCCCAACTCCGTGAGCTTGCCGATCAGGGTCGCAAACAGGTCTAGACCTTCCGCACGGCTTCCACAACTTTTTCATTGCGTGTGACATGTCTTTTTCGTTGCGTGTGATATACAAACCCCCCGGCCAGTATCTTCCAGCCGGGGGTCTTCCAAAACCTTTTGCTTTGTCACGCGATCTGCGCGCTTAGGTATTTTTCTATGTCTTTTACCGCCGCTTCCTCGTCCGCGCCGTCCGCTTCCACGGTGATCCTTTCCCCCGCCTCAAGGCCGAGGGTCATCATCCCCATGATGCTCTTCGCGTTGACGCGCTTGCCCTCCACCTCGACGTGGATTTTGCTGTCGTACTGGCTGGCCACCTGCACCAGGATGGCGACTGGCCTTGCCTCCAGGCCGCTGGGCAGTTGCACGGTGATCGGTTTTTTAATCATTGTCTTTCCTCCTTAACTCTAAGCCCGGCCGCGATCTCGCCGAGCTTGCGAAGCCGGTGGTTCACACCGGATTTTCCGACTTGAGGCCTAACCAGCATTCCGAGTTCCTGTAATGTCGCGTCCGGGTGCTCCAGGCGGGCATCTGCCATCTGCGCGAGCGCGTCGGGCAGCCCCCCGAACCCCATGGTGTCCTTTATATACTGAATATCCTCAATCTGCTTGACGGCCGCGCTGACCGTCTTGTGGATGTTGGCCGCCTCACAGTTGACCTTGCGGTTGACCGTGTTGCGCATGTCCTTGAGGATGCGGATGTTCTCCAGCTCCATCAGGGCATTGTGGGCCTCCATCACGTTGAGGGCGTCCACGATCTGGTCGCCTTCTTTTAGGTAGGCGACATGGTAGCGCTTGCGCCGCACCACGCGCGCCTCCAGGCCAAATGCCGAAAGCACGGCCTGCACCTGCCTTGCCTGTTCCGCGCGCGCACAGGTAAACTCCATGTGGTAATATTTTTTGGGGTCGCTCAGAGATCCGGCGGCGAGAAACGCGCCGCGCAAAAACGCGCGCTTGCAGCACGGCTGCTGCGTCACAAGCCCGTCTACGGCGCAATCCCCCTGCGCGCCCACCGTGACGTGCGTCGCGCGAAGCACGCGGTCTGCGTCATCCGTTCTCATGGCGCAGACCAAGTAGGCCCATGTCTTGCCGCGCCCTTTTTTTTGTCTGACGGCAAGCCCAACCTCTATATTAAATGTTTTTCTCAACAATGTAAAGTATTTTCTTGCGACCCAGGGATTTTCCGTTTGCAAAAGCAAGTGCGGATGGGACGCCGCCTCGGGACAGAGGCACAAAATGGCCGCCAGCTCCGCGACGCGGCAATGCCTGGCTCCTGGCATATGCTCCGCCAGCTCTGCTTTGATTTTGGCAGAAAAGGACATGAACCTTCCCCCTTTTTACCGGATGTCGCGGTGCTCCAGCTGGACGCTGTACTGCGAAAGGGCGCGGATCTGTCCGTAGAGCTTGTTCGCGACTGTCACGGAGCGGTGCCGCCCGCCCGTGCAGCCGATGCCGATCACCAATTGGTTTTTCCCTTCCAGGACATAGTTGGGCAGCAAGAAGGTGATCAGGTCGACGAGTTTTTGCAGAAAGGCGTCCGCCTGCTGGCAGTTCATCACATATTCCTGCACGGCCGGGTCGTTGCCCGTCAGCATGCGCAAGTCGTCCACATAGTAGGGATTTGGCAAAAAGCGCACGTCAAAGACGAGATCCGCGTCCTGCGGAAGCCCATGCTTGAACCCAAAAGAGAGCACCAGGACGCGCATACTGGCGACCGCGCGGTTCTCGGAGAAAATGCGCGCGAGATCCTGGCGCAATTCCCGGATGAGCAGCCGGCTGGTGTCGATGGTGTAATCCGCGCGCGCTTTTAGGAACGCGAGCTGGCGGCGCTCCTCGCGTATGCCCATCTCGATGCGGCCATCCCCCGTCATGGGGTGCGCCCTGCGCGTCTCCTTGTAGCGGCGGATGAGCGTCTCGTCCGAGGCATCCATAAACAGGATTTCGTAGGTGTACCCGGCCTGCTCGATGCGCTCCAAGTGCCGGCCGATGTCCTGCAAGCCCGCGCCGTTGCGGATGTCGATGCCGATCGCCCCTTTTGTGACTTCGATGTTTTGCGTGTACATCAGTTCCGCAAACGTGGAGAGCAAGGGGATGGGGAGATTGTCCACGCAATAGTATCCCAGATCCTCCAAAATCTTGAGCGCGCTCACTTTTCCCGCGCCCGACATTCCGGTTACAATGACGAGTCTCATGGCGTCCTCCCTTCCTGCCCGCTTAGGCAAACCTTCCCACATATTGCACTTCCGGCTCTAATTCCACGCCAAAGGCGTCCAGGACTTTTTGCCGCACTTCCTCTATCAGGCAGCGCACGTCCGACGCCGTCGCGTCTCCTGTGTTGACGACAAAGCCGCAATGTTTCGGCGACACTTGCGCGCCGCCCACGCGCATGCCGGCAAGCCCTGCGTCCATGATGAGTTTCCCTGCAAAATGCCCCTCCGGCCGCTTGAACGTGCTGCCCGCGCTGGGAAATTCCAGGGGCTGTTTTTCCTGGCGGCGCGCGCGCAAGTCATCCATCTGCGCCTGGATCTTTGCAGGGTCTTGCGAAAAGAGGCGAAAGGTCGCGGTGAGGATCACCCACCCGTTTTTTCGGATGTTGCTCGCGCGGTAAGACAGTTCCAGGCCATCCGCCGGCACGGTTCGGATCTCCCCGTCCTCTGTCAGAACCGTCACTTCCTGCAGGATGTCTTTCATCTCGCCGCCATAGGCGCCCGCGTTCATCACGACCGCCCCGCCGACTGTCCCTGGGATGCCGGCGGCAAAAGCGAACCCGCCAAGGCCGGCTTTTTGCGCCTCTTTGGCCACCCTGGCATTCGTCGCGCCCGCCTGCGCGGTCAGGGTCGCCTCCCCCACTTGGATTTCCCCGAAGTTTTGGTGGAGCTGCAGAACCACGCCCGGGACGCCCAGATCCCCCACGAGCAGGTTGCTCCCGTTGCCGATGACCAGGCAAGGCGCGCCAAAGCGGGCAGCCGCGGCGCGCACGGCCGCCGCCTGTGCTGCGGATGCCGGGCGCACAAAGTAGTCCGCAGGCCCCCCGATGCGAAAGGTGGTGTGGCTTGCCATCGGCTCTTTTTGCAAGACATTGGCCTCCCCTGCCGCCTCCATGAGGGCCTCTGCCAGTCCCTTGCCGTTTTCCTTATGCGCCATAGGATTCCCCTCCGAAAGCGGCCGCCTTTTTCTCTCTTTCGCGGCTCTTTTTGGCAAAATGAGCCTCCACGACGCAGCTGAGCAAGAACAGGAACGCACAGGCGAGCGACACCCAGGTGCCCGGCCACAGCCCGTCCGGCGTGTAGCGCATGGCGATGGCGTGGTCGCCCTCTGCCAAGTCGATGCCCGTCAGTGCCGTGCCCACGCGGTAGGCCTGCGCCTTTTCCCCGTCCACCGTGATCTCCCAGCCCTCGTCGTAGGGGATGGTCAGGAGCAAGGTCCCTGCCTGCCCCGCGCGGATGCTGCCGGACACCGCGTTTCCGCGATCTGTCACCTGCTCCATCTGCCAGGCCGACAGGCGCGCATAGACGTTCTGGTAGTCGGCGTCCGAACAGGTGTAGACGCGCACGGGCACCGGTTCCTCCTTGCCTTCCTTGTAGGTCAGGGAGATGTTGGCCTTGCTCGCCTCGCCTTCTTCCTCCACAAGCCCCAGGTTGTAGATGCTCTTCGTGTAGTTGTTGATCGTCTTTTCGTATTGCGGCGTCTTGATGGTCAGGCTCGCCACATTTTCCGTCACCTCGATGTAGGTCTGCTCCCCGGGGTGCAGCCGGATGATGTAGGTCGGCCCTTCTTCTAAGTCATAGGCCTCCCGCAAGGTATATTGGAACGGGACGCCCGTCGCGAGGGTCGCAAACTCGTCCTGCACCTGCATGGGGAGTTTGTCTGCGATCTGCCAGTTTTTGATGTCGGGCGACACCAAAAATCCCAAAGAGAGCGCGCCCTCGTTGTAATAGAGGGTGAGCGGGTCCTCGTAGTCGGCCTTTCGCATTTGGTAGAGGGTGTCTTTCCCGCTCTTGGAGACGACATAGCGGACGCCAAACACGTCGTTGAAGAGCTTGGACACGCCGAGGTACCCCGTCTTGTTCGTGCGCGCCTCCATGCCAATGGCGCGGCAGAGATTGACCGTGGCCTCGGGCATGGTGGAGGAAAAGAGCGCGAGGCCGTTTGCCCCCAGAAACATATTTTCGTTGCGCATCCGCTGGCTGTCGATGTCGGCGCGGTAAAATTCGCCCGCGCCCGCCTGGCGCGCGGCCATGGCCTGGTAGGCCTTTTGCTCATTCACGTAGGTGCTCTCCCCCACGGTGCCGTCACAGGCCACGCCATAGGCGCCCGTCGCGACCATCTCCACGGTCATCAGGACTGCCAGGGCGGGCTTGACCTTGTCGCGCCAGCACATGCCAAAGAGCGCAAACCCATAGACGGCCAGCAGCCCCAAGGTCGCCGCGTAGACGTACCAGGGGCGCTCGCCCGTCTGCCGGTAAAAGCACGCGCCGACAAAGGCCATCGGGAGGACCCAGGCGATGCCGATGCGCCATGGCTCCAGTTTTTGCACGTGGCGCAGCGCGTCAAAGCCCATCACCAAAAGGATGGCGATATACAAAAAGGCGAAGCGGTTCGGCAGCCCGTTTTGCGTGTGGAAGCCGTGCCAGATGAAGTTGAGCATGTTAAAATTCATGCTAAAGAGCAAAAGTCCCGCCAATGCCAGCTTTGCGGCGCGCTCCTTGATGGGCAGTTCCTTGTCCAGCACATACAACAGCGTCAAAATGAGGACGATTGTGCCGCAAAAGATGTTGACGCCCGACTGCCCGTCCTGGATGTTGATGGGCTCCACCAGCGCAAAATGCCCCGTGAGCTGCGAAAAGGCGTCCGTGTAAAAGCGCACTTTTGTCGGGAACGCGCCGCCCGACGCCTCTGTGAGCTGCAGCGCCTTGTAGGCGGGCATCAGAACCGCCGCCGCCATCCCGCCGCTTAAGAGGCCAAGCCAGGCAAACCGCAGCCCGGATACTGCAAACGCCTTCCAGGAGAACCGCCTGGCCGCCCATTGCGCCAGGAAATACAGGCAGGCGAACAGGCACAGCATATACCCGATGTAGTAATTGCAATAGATGCCATAAAACAGCGACCCGGCAAACAGTTTTCCGCTGCCCCCGTCGCAGATGCGCTCGATGCCCTTCATCACCAAGGGCAGGATGAGGATGCTGTCGAGCCACATCAGGTTAAAGTAGTAGCCGATGACAAACGTGCTCAGGGCATACATGCAGCCAAAGGGGATCGGCAGATAATCCTGCCCCTCCCCGCGATCCGCAAAATACCAGGCGAACGCGGCGCCGCACAGACCGATCTTAACCACGATGAGCGCGCCCATAAAGTCCATGACGCTTGCCATCGGGATGGCGGCCATGGCCAGGTTGAGCGGGCTTGCCAGGTAGTAGGCGAACGCGGCCCAGAGGTTGTAGCCCAATCCCCCGCCAAAGGAGTACAAAAGCGACTCGCCATTTTTGAGCTTTTGCTGAAAATCCGTGAAAAATGGCAGGTATTGGTGCAGCGAGTCGATGATCAGCACCCCGCGGTCGCCGATGAACACGCCCTGCGCGAGGAATGTGGCGAGCACGGTCAGGGAGGATATGCCAAACGCCGCCCACACGCAGCGCCGCTTGCGCGCGTCCGCCGCGCGCTGCGCGGGCGTTTGCTCCGTTTCCTCGCGAAAGACGACCATCTTGCTGAACACAAAATTGAGGACGAGCACCGCCACTTGCAGGGCGAGCTTTGCGATCCCGTCCGGCACGCCCCAGACCCCGTAGAGGAAAATGGTGCCAAACAGCTCGAGGAACATGGTGATCGCGCGCACGGCCACAAAGCTGGCAAACTCCTTGACAAGCCCCAGGGGCGTGTCCCGCCTGCTCTCAAACACGTAGCGCTTGTTGACCACATAGGCGAACAAGATGGACAGCAGGATGGAAAGGAAGCTCGCGACCGTGACATTGACGCCCAGCCCCATGCGCAAAATGCCATAGCTCGCAAAATTGACCACGGTCGTGCAAACCCCAAAAATGAGGTAGCGCGCCACCCTTTGGTTGCGGTAGATGTTTTTGATGAACGTTATCATTGCTTGCTCCTTACAGATCCGCCACCCGAATCTCCCGATCCAGGCAAAACGAGTAGAGGATCTTTTCTTTGACTTTCCGGCCAACCAGCCGCTCCAGCGCCATCTGGTAGTACCGCAGCTGCGCCGCATATGTTTCGGCGAGGACATGGGCTTCCGACGCTTTGACAAAATCGGTCTTGTAGTCCAAAAGCACGATCTCGCCCGCTTCCACAAAGTATGCGTCGAGGATGCCCTGCACGAGCAGGGGCGCGGCATCCCCCCACTGCTGGCGGATTTCCCCCGCCTTGACTTCCAGCACAAAGCGGCGCTCTTTTTCCAGCTGCCCCCTTTTCGCGGCGGCCATCATGCGCCCCGCGAGCGGGGTTTTTAGGAACGCGCCGATCTTTGCGGGAGAGACAGACCTCTGCTCCTCTTTTGTGATGCGGCCGCTCCGCGCCAGTTCCTCCAGCACCGTCTGGCCGCTTGTTTGCGGTGTTTCGCTAAGCGCGGCAAAATCCATGCGCTCCATCACCCGATGGTAGGCCGTGCCCAGATCCGCGCCCGACATCGCCTTCCCTGTCTGCAAAAACGCGGGGATGAGCGGCACCGGCGCCTGCGCCTCGTAGAGCAGATCCGCATCCGTGTCCGCCGCTTCCTCCGCCATCTTTTTTAGCTCGGAGACGGTCATTTTTGCGGGCAGGCTGCTCTCCTGCGCGTAAGTATAACAAAAATTGCGGTTTTCTTCCAGTTTTTTTGCCATCGTTTCGTCAAAAACCACGTCGGTGGGCAAATTGCGCAGCAGTTCTTTTTTTGCCTGGTAGTCCGCCTGCCGTTTTTTCTCGGTGGAAACCAGGTCTGACTGCGCAAACAGATCGACTTGCAGGTCGAGGGGGATTTCAGAAAGGTGCCGCGCTGCCTCCCCTCCCCCTTGCCGCGCCCACTTTGCGCAGCAGCGGTTGCGCAAAAGCGCGGGGATCACCCAGTCAAAATAGGACGTGGCCGCAAGCCGCCAGGTAAAGGGCAGGACTTCCGACGCGGACGCGCTGGCATCTGCCCATTTTTGCAATTTGTCTGAAAACTTTGGCACTGTGCCGACGAGGATCAGCTTTTCCTTGGCGCGCGTGGCGGCCACGTAGAGTACCCGCAGCTCCTCCCCTAGGCTTTCCTGGCGGGTGCGCCGCTTGATCACTTTTTGCAAAAGCGTCTCCGTGCGCGTGCGCGCCTGCAAGTCCACAAAATCCAGGCCGATGCCGAGATCCGCGTGCAAGACCAGCCTGCCGCGCGCGTCCATCTGGTTGATTTGCTTGCCCATCCCGCAGACAAAGACAATGGGGAACTCCAGCCCCTTGCTTTTGTGGATGCTCATGACGCGCACCGCGTTTTCCCCCGCGTCCACCTGTGCCTCGCCGAAATCGACATCGTATTTGTGGAGGTTGTCGATGTAGCGCACGAAGTTGTACAGCCCGTGGTAACTCCCGCTCTCGTAGGCGATCGCCTTTTCCACGAGCATGTCGAGGTTGGCCTTTCGCTGCTCTCCGCCCGGCATCGCCGCCGCGTAGGCGCCATAGCCCGTGCGATCCAGGACGTGCCACAAAAGCTCGTGGATCGGGGTATATCCCGCCATGGCGCGAAATTCCCCGAGCATGGCAAAAAAGGGCGCAAGCGACTCCTCCTGCCTGCAGGCCTCGTGAAAGGGCACGTCTTTGTGGCGGCTTTTTATGGCCGCGAGTTCCTCGGAGGTGACGCCCGCCATGGGGGAGTGCAAAACGGCCGCCAGGGGGATGTCCTGCCTGGGGTTGTCGATCACGCGCAAAAGGGAGAGCACGGTTTGCACCTCCAGGGTGGAAAAATATCCCGTGCGCGATCCCGTGTGCGCCGGCACGCCCAGGTCGTTTAGCACGCGCGCGAACGCGTCCGACCAGCCGTGCATGGTGCGCAGCAAAATGACAATATCCCCATAGCGCGCCGGGCGGTAGGCATGTTCGTCCTTATCCCAGACGCGCGCATTGCCCACGATCGCGCGGATGCGCCCCGCCACCAGGCGCGCCTCTTTTTCGCGGCTCGACTCCTCCTGCTGCCCCTCATCCGGCACATCGTCCGCCTCCGGGGAAAACACGCACAGCTGCACGCAGGCCTCTTGCTGCTGGACGGGCGCAAATTCCGCCCCCGCGTGCAGGGCAGCCGACGCGTCGTAGTCGATGTTGCCAAGCCTGCGCTCCATGATTTGCGCAAAGAGGTAATTGACGGCTTCTAACACCTGGTGGCGGCTGCGAAAGTTTTTGTGCAAGTCGATCCGCAAGTCCTCGCCCCCCGCTTTTGTCGGGAACGTGTGGTATTTTTCCATGAACAGCTCCGGCCGCGCGAGGCGAAACCGGTAGATGCTCTGCTTGACATCGCCCACCATAAACACGTTGTGCTGCCCGCGGCTGACGCGCGAGACGGCCGTCAGAAGCATTTCCTGCACCAGGTTGCTGTCCTGGTACTCGTCGATCAGGATTTCTTCAAAGTGGTCGGCATAACGCTCGGCCACGGCGCTTCTGTGCGGATTTTCCCCGTCTTTGCCCACCAGGATTTGCAAGGCGTAGTGCTCCAGGTCGTCAAAGTCCATCACGCCTTTTTTTTGTTTTTCCAAAAGATAGGCATCCGCAAAGCGCGCTGTCAGGCGCACCAGCGTCTCCACAATGGGCGCGCACGCGCGCATTTGATCAGCAAAATAGGCGGGCGTCTCAAAAAAGAAGTCCTCCATCAGGCCGTTGACCGTGTCCTTGTAGGCATCGCGCAGTGCCTTGACGCGCGCTTTTTTCTCATCGGACACGTCTTTTCCGCGCTTTCTCGACAGGGCTTCCCACGCATGAGCCGCAAACACCCCCTGGCGCGCGCAAAATGTGTCGGCACGCAAAAGGGCGTCCACGAACGTCTCGTCGTCGTTTAATGCCTCCAGATAGGGGTACGGCCCTTCGGGGGACGCCGCAATTTTTTTTGCCTCCTGGATGTCTGATCGCACGTCCGAGAGGATGTCGGAGGCGTATTGCATCATGGATTGCACCCACCCGATGCCGTCTAAGTCCTCACCCACCTGGTATTGGCGTATGCAAAAATCGAACCACTGCTCCGGAAATGGGAAGCTCCTGGAAAAGCGGTAGAGCGCAAGCACGCTCTCGGCGACCGCGCCGTCCGTCGTTCCCGGCGAGACGCACTCGGCCATGCGCAAAAAGTCCGCGTCGCCCGCAGCGTAGCACGACTCGAGCAAGTCGTCCATCACGTCCTGCTGGATGAGCCGCTGCTCCCCCTCGTCCGCCACGCGCAGCCCGGGGTCTAGGTCGATCGTGTGGAAGTGGTTGCGGATCACGGACTGGCAAAAGCTGTGCATCGTCGTGATCTGCGCGTTGGCGAGCAGCGAGATCTGGCGCGACAGGTGCGCCTGCATCGCGTCAGACCCCCCGTTCGGGCGCAGATCCTCCAAACGTTTTTCGATTGCCTGGCGCAGGCGGTCTTTCATCTCCCCCGCCGCCGCGTTCGTAAAGGTGACGACGAGCAGCCGGTCGATGTCCAGGGGGCGCGCCGCATCTGTCAGCATCGAGAGAATCCGCTCCACAAGGACGGCCGTCTTTCCAGACCCCGCGGCGGCGGAGACGAGCATGCCGCACCCGCGGGTCTCGATCACGCGCCGTTGTTCTTTTGTCCATTCCATGCGTCATCCCCTCCTTGCCCGTCCGTTTTTTGCGCCGCTTCCAGTTGTTCCCAGATGTCCTTGCCCGCAATCTCCGCGATCCGCCGCGCCCAGGTGCCCGGTATCTTTGCGTCCCTTTGGCAGATCCCAATGTAATCGCAGTTGTCGCATGGCATCCTTTGCTTGCGCAAATAGGGAATGGGCGCGATCTCGCCTTCCATCATCCGGGTGGCGAGTTCTAGCATCTTGCCTCTGGCAAAATCCGACAGCAGGGAAAATTGCTCCGTCGTCGCCACGTGCGCGCCCGCCATCGGCTGGCCGTCTTTCCCGATGCGCACCGGAATGACATCGGATGTGGCGGGCATGCCCTGATCCAGCGCCTCCACGATCTCGGGGGCACGGTTGACCAGCCCGTCCGGGCGCAAGGCGCGCAGGCGCGCGCGCGCGTCCGCATCCTCCCCAAGTGCCCGTTCGGCCTTTCGCAGGGGGTCTGCCATGTGGTAGTACAAAATGCCTGCCGGCAGGACGGCTTTTCCGGGATGCGCCCGCGCCTCCATCTCCATGGCGGCGGCCAGGTAGAGCATCAGCTGCAGCTGCAGCCCATGGTATAGCTCCGTATAATCCAGGGAAGTGCTCCCCGACTTGTAATCGAGGACTTTCACGTAGACTTCTTTTTCGGTCTCGCAGAGGTCGATGCGGTCGATGCACCCCGACAGGCGCATACTTGCGCCCCCCGCGACCGCGAGGCTGGCGGCCTTTAGGCGCTCCACCTGGGAAAAGCGCACCTCAAATCCCTTTGGCACGAACCTGCCCGCCGCCACCTGCCGGTGCAGCGCCCAGACCGTGCGCCGCATGATGCGCTTGATGCGCCCGATGACGGCCTCGCTCCTGGCCGTGTCGTGCAAGATCTGCTGCCCATAATCCCGGGTCGTCTCCTCCACGCACGCGTCGATGCGCCGGATCTGTTCTTCCTCCGTGACGCTGCCCCAGTCGAGGCCGTCCTCCAAAAGCCCCTGCTGGTAGCGCTCGATGGCCGCGTGCAGGACGCGCCCCAAGTCCACCGGACGAAACACATATTCCGCGCGCGGAAGCAGGCGCAGCCCATATTGCAGGAAATGGGAAAAGGCGCAGGCGGCAAAACGCTCCAGGCGCGTGACGCTGTTTGCCAAGGTCTCCCCATAGAGCGCGCGGGCGGCCTCTTTGCCGATGCCCCTGTCGTCAAACACCAAAAAGGCTGCCTCCGCGAGGTGCTCTGCCCCCGCCTTGCCCGCGCCCTTGCGGTACCAGTTGTAGAGTTCGCAAAACGCGGGGCTTGGCTCTGTCTCGCGCGCCTCGCGCAGCCCCTCGACAAGGGCGTCCACGCCCGTTTGCGCCGTCTCGACGCGATCGGATAAGGCAAGGCTTTGATCTGCCGGCGCGAGGCGCAGCCCCGGGAACAGCCTTGCCACCTGGCGCAGGACAAACGAGGGGTGCAAAGACGACCCGTCCGAGGCGGTGCGGCTGCAGGTGAGAAACAGCCGCGCGCTCGGCTTTGTGAGCACCTGGTAGAGGTAAAAAGACTGGACGTAGCTGTTTTGCCGCATGGTCGGCGCAAGCTCCACCCCGCTTTCGCGCAAAGCCTCGCGCTCCATGTCCGAGAGCAGCCCGCCCGCGCCCTTGACGGACGGCACCCAGCCGTCGTTTAGCCCCAGGAAAAACAGAATTTTGACGTGATTGAGGCGGGTTCTTTCCAGATCCCCCACCTGGACGCGATCCATCGCGGGCGGGATCAGGCGCAGGCGCGCCTCCGCAAAGCCCGCCTCCAGAAGCTGCGCGTATTCCGCAAGCGGCATGGTCTCGTCCCCCAAAAGATCCACCAGCTTTTCAAACAGGGCAATCACCGTCGCGTAAATGCCCGCAAATTCCTTTTCCAGCTCCGGCTGGCCCGCGGCGGCAAACTGCTGCGCGCTGGCGGATAGCTGCTCCTGGATGGCGCATTGGCAAAGCAGCCGGTAAAGGACTTCCGTTTTTTCGCGCACCGTCGATTCTTTTCGCGCGGCCACTTCTGTAAACGGCGCGAGCAGCCCCCAGATCTTTTCCCGCAATGCGTCCATCTGGGCGACGTCCTCTTGCGAAAAATTGTCGGGCACGCGCGTAAAAGGCGCGGACCACCTTGCCATGCCCCGCACGCCGGATGCCAGCACGTAGTTTTCCAGGCGATCCACCTCGTCCTTTTCCACGCGGCACAAGCCCGCCCGCAGCCAGCGAAATACCGCCTCCGCCGAAAAATTTTGCTGCGGCAGCTGCAGGACGGCGCGCAAGAACTCGATGAGGGGGTTGGAAAACACGGTGCGCGCGCTGTCCATAAAGCAGGGGATGTCATATGCCCGAAACACGCGCGGGATGTAGTTGCAATACGATGCCATATCCCCCACGATCACCGCCATGTCCTGGTAGCGGTAGCCCTCCTTCGCGAACTTTCGGATGGCGCGCGCGCAAAAATGGGCCTCCTGCATGGGATTTTCCGCGAGGTGCAGGCAGATGCCGAGATCGCCGCCGGACGCATCCGCTGCGTCCTTGGTCTGTATGCGCGTGGCTGCATCCGATGCGCCATTGGCTTGCACGCGCATGGCCGCATCTGCTGTTTTCTCGGCTTGCGCGCGCATAGCTGTGTCCGCTGTTTTCTCGGCTTGCGCGCGCGTGGCCACGTCTTTGTCGTTTACACGATAAACCGGCCGCCTCCCCGGCCGGAACAGGTTTGCCTCCAAATGCGCAAGCGCCGGATTTTTCGCAAAGCGCGGCAGCGCCTCTCCCCCCAAGACGGTCGGGGGCAGCACTTGTGCGCCCCGCTCTTTTGCGAGCCGCGTCAGGGATCGGATGGTTTTTTTGCTCAAGTAAAAGAGCTCGTGCTCCCCATGGATATTCCCGAAGTCCTCGTCCTGGCCGATCGTCACCGTGACGCGCACTTCTTTTGCGATCGCGAGGAGTTCCGAGAGCACCGCGTTTTGCGTGGGCGTAAAGCCGGTAAACCCGTCGAGGGCAATCACGCTGCCGCGCAAGAGCGCGGAGCGGCCGGCCACCTGGGCGAGCAGCCCCAAGGTCTCCTCCGCCGTCATGTAGACATCTGAGAGTTCTTCCTGAAATGCGTCATAGAGTGTCCGGATATCCTCCAGCTTGCAGCGCAGCGCGGGCTGCTTGGCAGACGCGAGGAGCCGTTCCATTTTTTCCGCATCGACCTGGTATTGCGTCAGCTCCGAGAGGATGGACTTGGCCTGGGAGAGGTAGCCGGGCGCGCGCAAGTTGTTTTTGAGGAGTTTGAGGGAATCCTGGCATTTCATGGCCGCGCGGCGCAAAAGCAGTGTCTTTCCCACCTCCTCCAGCACCGTGCGGGCATCCTCCCCCACCTCCGCAAAGACGCGCGCCGCCAGGCGGGGGAAGCTCAAGACATCGATGTTCCACAGCCCGTGGTTTGGGTGCATCCGCACCAGATCGCGCTGTGTTTGCATGGTAAATTGCTCCGGCACGATCACCAGAAAATTGCTCTCTGGTGACCGAACCGCAGCTTCGGTGATTTGCCGATAGAGGTGATGGGATTTTCCGCTGCCGGAATTGCCCAGTATCAGACGCAAAGCCATACGTTACCTCGCCAGTTGCCGGATGCGTTCCCGCACCTGCGCCATCATTTCAGAATATTTCTGAAGTTTCGCCTGTTCCTGCGCGATCTTATCGGCCGGCGCGCGGCTTGTAAATTTCTCATTCCCGAGCATCCCGTTGACACGCGCCAGTTCGCCCTCTAAGCGCGCCTCCTCTTTTTTGAGGCGGGAAAGCTCTTTTTCCAGATCCACGAGATCGGCGAGCGGCAGGTAGAGGACGGCGTCCTTGATCACTGCCGATACGGCGTCCGCGTCGATGCCCGCCGTGTCTTGTTGCACCCGCACTTCCCCCGCGCGGGCGAGGGATGCAAAGATGAGGCTCCCGTCCGCAAAGATGCGGCGCACCTCCTCTTTTTCTGACACCACGCACACGTCCGCCTTTTTGGACGGCGGCACGTTCATGGAGCTGCGCACGTTGCGAATGGCGCGCACCGCTTCCTTTAAGGTCTCCACGGCAGCCTCGTCGCCCACGAACGAATATCTCTCCTCCCACACCGGCCAGGGCGCGGTCAGGATCGTCTCCTCCTCGGGATTTAACGTGCAATAGATTTCTTCCGTGACGAATGGCATAAACGGGTGCAGCAGCTTGAGCGCCTGGCCGAGCACCGTTTTCAGCGTCCAGAGTGCCGCGCCTTTTGTCGTGTCCCCCTCTGCATACAGGCGGGGCTTCGCCATCTCGATGTACCAGTCGCAAAACTCCTCCCAGATGAAGTCATAGACTTTTTGCACGGCAATGCCCAGCTCGTACTTGTCCATGTTTTCCGTCATTTCCCGCGCCAGCGTGTTGGCGCGGGAGAGCGCCCACTTATCCGCCTGCGTCAGGTTTTCCGGCATGTCGGACGGCACCTCGGCCTTTTCTAAGTTCATCAGGATAAAGCGCGACGCGTTCCAGATCTTGTTCGCAAAGTTGCGGCTTGCCTCCACGCGCTCCATGTAAAAGCGCATGTCGTTCCCCGGCGCGTTGCCGGTGATCAAGGTCAGGCGCAGGGCATCCGCCCCATAGGTGTCGATGACTTCCAAGGGGTCGATCCCATTGTTGAGGGATTTGCTCATCTTGCGACCGGATGGATCGCGCAAAAGGCCGTGGATCAGCACATGGTGGAACGGCACTTTCCCCGTCTGCTCGATCCCTGAGAAAACCATGCGGATGACCCAGAAAAAGATGATGTCATAGGCCGTCACCAGAACGTCCGTGGGGTAAAAATAGGCAAGTTCCGGCGTCTGTTTGGGCCAGCCGAGGGTCGAGAACGGCCAAAGCGCCGAGGAAAACCAGGTGTCCAAGGTGTCCGGGTCTTGCGAAAAATGCGTGCCGCCGCACTTCGGGCACACCTGCGGTGCCTGCCTGGCAACCACGATCTCGCCGCACGCGTCGCAGTAATAGGCCGGGATGCGGTGCCCCCACCAGAGCTGCCTGGAGATGCACCAGTCGCGGATGTTTTCCAGCCAATGCAAATAGATCTTGTCAAAACGCTCCGGCACAAAGGTCAGCTGGCCGCTTTTTAGCGCCCCGATCGCCTCTTTTGCCATCTCGTCCATCCGGACGAACCACTGCTGCTTGACCATTGGCTCTACGGTCGTGCCGCAGCGGTCGTGCGTGCCGACGCTGTGGGTGTGCGGGACAACTTTTGCCAGCAGGCCAAGCGCGTCTAAGTCGCGCACAATCGCCTCGCGCGCCTCGTAGCGATCCATGCCCGCGTACTTTCCGCCCGCGTCGTTCACGGTGGCGTCATCGTTGAGCACGCAGATCTCATCGAGGTGGTGGCGCTTGCCCACCGCAAAGTCGTTCGGGTCGTGCGCGGGCGTGATCTTCACGCAGCCCGTGCCAAACTCCGGATCGACATAAGCGTCCGCGATGACCGGGATGGCGCGCCCCACAAGCGGGAGTTCCACCATCTTTCCCACCAGGTGCGCGTAGCGCGCATCGTCGGGATTGACCGCGACGGCCGTGTCGCCGAGCATGGTCTCGGGGCGCGTCGTCGCAACCTCGACAAAGTTCCCCGGCTCTCCCGCCACCGGGTAGCGGATATGCCAGAAAAACCCCTCCTGATCCACGTGCTCCACCTCGGCATCGGAAAGGGATGTCTGGCAGACGGGGCAATAGTTGATGATGCGCGCCCCGCGGTAAATATATCCCTTTTCGTAGAGTTTTAGGAAAACTTCCTCCACCGCCTCGGAGCAGCCCTCGTCCATCGTGAAACGCTCACGCTCCCAATCCGCCGACGCCCCCAGCTTTTTCAGCTGGCTGGTGATGCGGGATCCATATTCCTCTTTCCAGGCCCAGGCGTGCCGCAAAAATTCCTCGCGCCCGATCTGTTCCTTTTCAAGACCCATCTCGCGCAGCTTTTCCGTCACCTTGACTTCGGTCGCGATGGCCGCGTGGTCCGTGCCCGGCTGCCAGAGAGCCTCATACCCCTGCATACGCTTAAAGCGGATCAGGATGTCCTGCATGGTATTGTCGAGTGCGTGCCCCATGTGCAGCTGCCCCGTGACATTGGGGGGCGGCATCACGATGGTAAACGGCTTTTTGTCCGGGTTCACCTTTGCGTGAAAATATCCCCCGTCCAGCCACTTTTGGTACAACCTGTCCTCGATTCCCTTGGGATCATACGTTTTTGCAAGCTCTTTGCCCATAAAGTCTCCCTCGTTATTTGTCTCTCCAAATGATGCGCCCTTTTGTCAGGTCATAGGGAGACAGCTCGATCGTCACCCGATCCCCTGGAAGGATGCGGATGAAGTTCATGCGCAGTTTCCCGCTGATGTGCGCCAGGACGACGTGTTTGTTCTCCAGCTGCACTTTGAACATGGCATTGGGCAATTTTTCCAATACGGTTCCTTCCACTTCAATTACATCTGCTTTCGACATTTCGTAACCTCCTGATTACTCGTCTGATATCCTCGTTTTTCACACTTCCTTCTGTCAAGTTTTCAAGCCCCGGCAGGATTTGCCGTTCGGCGCGCAGGTGTTTGGCCTTCTTTTTTTTCGGCTTTTCCAAGGGGCGAAGCCGCCCATCCGCCAGGTAGGCATATTCCCCTTCCACCCTTACGATGACGTGCGGTTTTCCCTTGTCGTGCCCTGCGGTCGGCCATGCCGGCATCCCTGGCTTTAGCGGTTTCATGCTCCCACCCCCATCCGCGCTATTGACGGCTCAGGGTCAGGATTTCCGGCTCGCCGTCTGTGATCAAGATCGTGTTTTCATAGTGTGCGGACAAGGAGCCGTCCTCTGTCACCACGGTCCAGTTGTCGTCCAGCCAAACGATGTCGTAGCGGCCCAGGTTGATCATCGGCTCGATGGCGAGGGTCATCCCCGCGTGCAGCCGCATGCCCCTGCGCTTCACCACAAAATTGGGCACCTGCGGATCCTCGTGCAGGGTGCGCCCGATCCCATGGCCGACCATGTCGCGCACCACCCCATAGCCAAAGCTCTCGGCATACGTGCCGATCGCCCGCGAGATGTCAAAAAGGTGCGCGCCCGCCCTGGCGTGCGCGATGCCCCGGAAAAAGCACTCCTTGGTCACCTGGATGAGTTGCTTTGCCTCCGCGCTGATCTCCCCGACGGGGTGCGTGCGGGCGGCGTCCGCATGGTAGCCCTTGTAATTCAGGCCGGCATCCAGGCTCACGATGTCGCCCTCTTTTAAGATGCGGCTGCGCGAGGGGATGCCGTGGACGACTTCCTCGTTGACGGAGACGCAGATAGACGCGGGGTACCCATCGTAGTGCAGAAAGCTCGGAATACCCCCAAGCCCGCGGATGAGCTCGTCCCCGTAGCGGTCGATGTCTTTTGTGGAAATGCCGGGCTTGATAAACGCGCCCATCTTGTCGTGGACAATCTCTAGCCTGCGCCCGGCCTCGCGCATCAAGTCGATTTCTTTTGGAGATTTGATCGTCACCGCCATAAGCCTACTCCCCCAAAAGCCCGGCGATGCGCGCAGACACCTCGTCCATGGGTCTCGTGCCGTCCACCGTTTGCAGGATGCCGCGTTCCCGGTAGTATTGGATGAGCGGCTGCGTCTGCGCATGGTAGATGTCAAGCCGTTTTTGCACCGTCTCGGGCGCGTCGTCGTCGCGGACGGCCAGTGCGTGGCCGCAGGCGTCACAAACGCCCGCGATGTTCGGCGGGCGAAATGCCACGTGGTAAGTCGCGCCGCAGGCGGGGCAGGCCCTCCTGCCGCCCATTCTGGAGACAATGACGGCATCCGGCACGTCCACGTCGATCGCCGCGTCCACGCGCTCGCCCCGCTCCAAAAGCGCCGCGTCCAGGCTCTCGGCCTGCGGGATCGTGCGGGGAAACCCGTCGAGGACATAGCCCCTCGCGCAGTCCGGCTCCCCGATGCGCGCAAGCAGCATCTCGGTCACCAGCTCGTCTGGGACCAGCCCCCCATGTTCCATGTAGGACTTCGCTCTTACGCCCAAAGGCGTCTCCTCCTTGATGTTCCTACGCAAGATGTCGCCCGTGGAGATGTGCGGGATGCCATACTTTTGCGCAATCTCGCTCGCCTGTGTGCCCTTCCCCGCGCCGGGCGCGCCCAGCAGAATCAATTTCATGTTCTCTCGCTCCTTTTGCCTGAAAATGAACAACTCCCCCTCCTGCGGAGGGGGAGGGTCTGGCAATTGTGTTGACTCAATTCAAAAAGCCCTTGTAGTTTCTCACGACCATCTGTGACTCGAGCTGCTGGATGGTCTCCAGGATGACACTCACGATGATGATGATGGATGTGCCGCCGAACGAGACATAGGCGTGGAACACCCCGTTAAAGAACGTGGGGATCAGCACAACGATGGTAAGGCCAATCGCGCCGATCAGCACGATGTAGCTCAAAATGCGGCTCAGGTAGTCCGTGGTCGGCTTGCCCGGGCGGATGCCTGGGATAAACCCGCCTTGCTTTTTCATGTTGTCCGCAACTTCAATCGGGTTGAAGCTGATGGAAGTATAGAAATAGGCAAAGGCGATGATGAGCGCGACGTAGACGATCATGCCGATGGAGTACTCCGGGTGATCCGGAGAAAACCAATTGTTCTGGTTGAGGCAGTTGATGATGGTGCCCCACACGCCTTTTGGCTCTTTCCCGAGCACGGATACGATCATGCTCGGCATACTAAAGAGCGAGGACGCAAAGATCACCGGAATGACGCCGGACGTGTTGACCTTTAAGGGAATAAAGGTAGACTGCCCGCCCACTTGCTTTCTCCCCTGCACTTTTTTTGCGTATTGCACGGGAATGCGCCGAACCGCGTCGTTGAGGATGATGACCAAAACGATCGTGATCGCGATGACCGCAAGGATGATCACGCCCGCCAACAGGCCGCGCGCAAGCGTCTTTCCGTTGATAAACGTGTTATACAACGTTGCGATGTCCGACGGGATGCGCGACAGGATGTTGATGACAAGGACAATGGAAATCCCATTCCCCACGCCTTTCTCCGTAATGCGCTCGCCGATCCACATCAAAAACGCGCTGCCGGCCGTCAGGGCGGCCACCACCGTGATGCCCTTTAGGATGTTGATGTCCGGAATCAGGTTGCTCCTGCCAAACGCCACGGTCATGGCCGTGGCCTCGATCAAGGCGAGCGCCACCGTGACATAACGCGTGATGGCGGTCAGCTTTTTGCGCCCCTCCTCCCCGTCCTTTTGCATCTCTTCCAATTGCGGGATGGCAATCGTCAGAAGCTGGATGATGATGGAGGAAGTGATGTAGGGCGTGATGCTCAAGGCAAACACGGACATCTGCTCAAAGGATCCGCCCGTAAAGGCGTTGAAAAAGTTGAACGCGCCGCTTGTCTGCTGGGCGAACCACTCCGAAAGATATTCGCGGTTCACCCCCGGGACGGGAAGCTGGGAGCCAAAACGGATCAGAACCAGCATGCCGAAGGTGTACAACAGCCTTTTTCGGATATCTTTCGTGCGAAGCATATTTCTCAGTGATTCAAACATTGTCAAACCACCTCTGCTTTTCCGCCCACTGCCTCGATCTTTTCTCTTGCGCTCTCGCTAAAGGCGTTTACTTTCACGGTCAGGCGTTTGGTGAGTTCCCCGTCCCCCAAAATCTTGACGCCGTCCTTGATGCTGCGGATCACGCGGTTTGAAAGCAAAAGCGCGATCGTCACCTCGGTGCCGTCGTCGAAACACTCCAACGCGCTGACATTGATTGTCTCAAATTCCTTATGGCTTGGGCACTTGAACCCTTTCTTTGGGATGCGCCGGTAGAGCGGCATCTGGCCGCCTTCAAACCCCGGCCTTGGCGCCCCAGAACGCGCTTTCTGCCCCTTGTGGCCCTTGCCCGCAGTCTTGCCGTTTCCGGACCCATGGCCGCGGCCTCTGCGAAAGCTGCTGTGATTGGAGCCTTTTGCTGGTTTTAAGTTCGATAAATCCATCATGGCACCTCCTTTTTAGATCTCTTCTACTTTCAACAAGTGGCGCACCTGTCTGACCATGCCCTGCGTGCAGGCGTTGTTCGGCAGCTCAACGGTTTTGTTCAGCTTGCGAAGCCCCAGCGCTGCCACCGTGGCGCGGTGTTTCGGGATTGCCCCAATGGTCGATTTGACCAGTGTGATTCTCAATTTGTCTGCCATTTTCATGCACCTCCCTATTGCGCGCCCAAACTTATGCGCGAATCTCGTCCACTGATTTTCCGCGCAGCCTTGCCACTTCCTCCGGGGATTTGAGCTGTTTCAACCCCTCCAGGGTCGCCAGCACGACGTTTTGCTTGTTCCTGGAACCCAAGGATTTGGTTCGGATGTTGTGGATGCCCGCAAGCTCCAGCACGTTGCGCGCGGGACCGCCCGCGATGACGCCCGTGCCCTCGGGGGCGCGTTTCAACACCACGCGGGAACCGCCAAAGACGCCCTCAAAGTCGTGCGGGATGCTCGCGTGGTCGTCCATGTTCACGCGGATCAGCTTTTTCGCGGCGTCCTCTTTGCCCTTGCGGATGGCCTCCGGGATTTCCTTCGCCTTGCCCAATCCCGCGCCGACGTGGCCCTTGCCGTCGCCGACCACCACGAGTGCGGTAAACTTCATGTTTTTGCCGCCCTTGACGACCTTGGTGACGCGCTTGATCGCCACCACTTTCTCATTCAGCTCCAACTGGCTTGCATCGATAATATCACGTCTCATGTGCCACCTCCTAAAATTCCAGGCCGGCTTCTCTTGCCGCCTCTGCCAACGCCTGAACCTTGCCGTGATAGAGGAACCCGCCCCTGTCAAAGACAACCGTCTTGATGCCTTTGTCCAGCGCCCTTTGGGCAATGACTTTGCCTAAGTACGCCGCGGCCTCCACGTTGTTGGTCTTTTCCAGTTCCTGCTTTACCTCTTTTTGCAAGGTGGAAGCGGACACGAGGGTGTTGCCAACGGAGTCGTCAATGACCTGCGCATACATATGGTTGTTGCTCCGGAAAACGGCGAGACGCGGCCTCTGGGCAGTGCCTGCAAAACGATTGCGAATCCTCTTATGCTTTTTTTCGCGAATTTTGGTTCTCGATGGTTTTCTAATCATTTTCGCACTCTCCTTATTTATTTCTTGCCGGTCTTGCCGACTTTGCGCCGGATCACTTCGGTGTCATACTTGATGCCCTTGCCCTTGTATGGCTCCGGTGGCCTCTTCTCGCGGATATTGGCCGCAAACTGCCCGACTTTCTCCTTGTCGATGCCCTTTACGGTGATCTTGTTGCCCTCCACAGTCGTCTCGATCCCCTCGGGATCCTCCATCTCCACGGGGTGGGAGTACCCCAAAGAGAGGGTCAGCTTTTTGCCCTGCTTTGCCGCGCGGTAGCCGACACCGTTGACCTCGAGCACTTTTTGGTAACCCTCGCTCACGCCCACGACCATGTTGTAAATCAACGTGCGTGTAAGGCCGTGCAGGGATTTCATTTTCTTTAAGTCGTTTGGCCGGGAAACCTTCACCTGGGCGCCCTCCACCTCGATTTGCATCTCCTGCGGGAGCGTTCTCTCCAAAGTTCCCTTGCTGCCTTTTACCGTGATGTGGTTGCCCTCGCCGATCGTAACCGTCACGCCGGCCGGGATCGCCACCGGCATTCTTCCGATTCGTGACATATCCTATGTCCTCCTTACTTAGATTCTCAAAGCGAATTTTTTCGCTTCGTTTTCAGTGAGTCTGCCGCCTTACCAGACAAATGCCAGCACTTCGCCGCCGACTTGCTCCTTGCGCGCCTGCCTGTCCGTGATCACGCCCTTGTTTGTGGAGAGGATCGCCACGCCGAGGCCGCCGAGCACCCTGGGAACCTCATCTTTGCCCGCGTAAACGCGCAATCCCGGCTTTGAGATGCGCTTCAGGCCGGTGAGGATCTTCTCGTTTTTGTCCACGCCATATTTCAAGCTGATGCGGATCACGGGGAAACCGCCTTCCTCCACCACGTCGTATTTCCGGATATACCCCTCGTCCAAGAGGATGCCCGCGATCGCGAGCTTCATCTTTGAGGACGGTACGTCTACGGTATCATGCTTCGCGGTATTCGCGTTACGAATCCTTGTCAGCATATCTGCAATCGGATCGCTCATTGTCATCTGATTGTCCTCCTTTATAAACTCTCACGCGCCGCGCACGCTGCGGCGCCATGTATGAAAATCGCCGTGCGCCGGCCTTTTTACCAACTCGCTTTTTTGACGCCGGGTATTTGTCCTTTGTATGCCAGCTCGCGGAAGCAGATCCTGCATACGCCATACTTTCTCAAATAGGCATGCGGGCGGCCGCAGATCCTGCAGCGGTTGTATTCCCTGGTGGAGAATTTCTGTTTGCGCTGCT
>CAYVVW010000004.1:0-30921 GCA_964455335.1 uncultured Marvinbryantia sp. | reverse complement strand
GATAGATGTTTTTGGGAACGAGTTGACGATTCACCGATTGATGAGAGGGACAGTCACGGTTTCCTTTGCGGAGTTGGGGGAAGTGCGAGTCGGAAAGCAAGAGGATCTGATACTATACCAAAAAAATGGGAAAAAGTTGGTCACGGTAAACCGGCTTTCGGACAATTATGAGTTGTTTTACCGTGCACTGGAGAAGTATGGGAAATTATAACCGCTGTTTCGCGGCAGGTTAAAATAACTTAGGATTTGGGGGAAGCGTGATGAGTGATTTTACAGTAAAAACCAATCAAATCAAACGCATGGCGGACATCTTGGAGAAACAGGCAGATGAGCTGGAGCGGGCATCCGAACAGGTGGATACGATTCGCACGAGGCTGTCCATCCAAGGTACGGCAAAGGGAAGTGTCATGTCTGCGATGCGGGCCACAAGTGGGGACATTCACAGAGAAGCTGTTTCCGCGTCCAACATGGGAAGAGCACTTCGCCAAATCGCGGAAAAGTACCGCGAGGCGGAGAAGCAGATCCTTCTTATGCAACCGGCCGGAAGCGGTGGCGGCAACAGCGGCGGTGGTGGCGGTGGTGGCCACACAGGCGGGTCACGGAAAGGCTTTGACAGATCTTCTTCTGAGTACAGCGCAGATCCGGTGAACTTGAATACCGGAAACTTTATTTTGGACAACCACGACATAGAAATTCCGGGATTTCAGCCGTTTGTGCTTGGGCGATTTTATAATTCCATGGATGCGTCCACCGGGATGCTTGGCGATAATTGGACCACAAGTTTTGAAGTGCGGTTTTTCCCGCAAAAAGATCCCCTACACCCGAACGAATCCGTCGTGATCAGGGAAGATGGGCGTGAGGAGTCGTTTTGGACCGCGGATGGGGGTGTGTATGTATCCTCAGGGAACACGTCTGAACTGAGGCGCACA
The DNA here is from genome assembly GCA_964455335.1 of uncultured Marvinbryantia sp. Taxonomy (GTDB): domain Bacteria; phylum Bacillota; class Clostridia; order Lachnospirales; family Lachnospiraceae; genus Marvinbryantia. Next base: position 29,992 of record CAYVVW010000004.1, on the reverse strand, counting down.
GAAGATGGGTATGCATACCAGACGTTGGAGGGAAACCGCTATCTGTTTGACAAAGCGGGAAAGTATGTGCGTTTTGAAAATACGCATCACCTGGGCTTTGACCTAATCTACAAAGACGGGTTGCTTGCGCGGGTAGAAAAAGACACGGGCGAATATTTCGCGTTTTCGTATGGCGAGGATGGACTGTTATCCCAGGTGGAGGATCCCGAGGGCAGGACATGCCAATACCAATACAGCGGGGGACATCTGTCCAAAGTTGTTTTGCCAGACGGAAACGCATATGAATACTTCTATCATCCTTCCGGAAAAATCTGCCGCGTGCTGAATCCGAGAAAAGTGGACGCGGTCGAGACGGAATACGATGACAAGTTTCGTGTCACTTACCAACGGTTTGCGGATGGGACGACCAATCGTTTTGCGTACAACGACATGGAACGTTCCGTCACGATGACCGAAAGAAATGGAAGCGAGAGCATTCATTACCACGACGAGAAATACCAAAACGTGCGCAATGTGTTCCCAGATGGGGAAGAGCGGTTTACTTATAACGAACTGGGCCTTAAGACTTCCGTGGTTGACAAACGCGGGAACACGACCCATTTTCAGTATGACAACAAAGGGAACGTGACGGAAATTTTGCTTCCGGATCACACAAAGGTGGCAGCTACTTACAATCAGCAAAACAAACTGCTCACAGTTTCCATCAATGGTATTCGCAAGGTGCGGAACCAGTATAATTCCCTTGGGGACAGGGTCAGCACAGAGGATGGACTCGGGAGAAAGACCGAGTTTTCCTACGACACCTTTGGGCGGGTTACAGCAGTGCATTATCCGAGTGGGGAATCTGTCTTTGCATCGTATGATGAACGCGGGAATTTGACGGAATGCATCGATGCGAACGGAGGGAAGACTCACTTTGCATACGATGCCCAAAACCAGGTCATACAGCGGACGGATCCGCTTGGAAGGACACACGCTTATGCCTATGACATGATGGGGCGCGTTGTTTCGGAGACAAGGGCGGACGGCCAGACAAAACAATACCAATATGATGCGTGGGGCAATCTCGTATCGGAAACCGATTATGACGGGGGCGTGAAAACGACCGTTTACAACGAAAACAATAAACCGACACGCGTGATAGACGCAGCCGGAAGGGAAATCCAGTTTGCGTATGATTCCATGTGGAACCTCGCAAAAGTGATTTTGCCAAACGGCGGGGTGTTCCAGTATTGTTACGATGAAAATAATCGCCTCACCACGGTTTGTGACGCGGAAGGGAACGAAACGACGTATGCCTATGACCCGATGGGGAATGTTTTGTCAAAGACGGATGCGGAAGGGGCGACCACGCACTATGTATGGGATACGAACGGACGTTGCACACAAGTCACAACCGCTGATGGAGCAGTCACGCAGCTGGGTTATGACGAAGAAGACCATGTCATCTTTGTGAAAGATGCGGAGGGGGTTGTGCGTTACCGCACCTTTGACGCCGCGGGGCAGCTCGTTTCAGAAAAAGATTCGCTTGGATCGGAGCGGATTTACTCCTACAGTGAGAGCGGGGATTTGCTGTCTGTCTTGGATGAACTGGGGAGAAGGACTTCCTACCGGTACGCAAAGGGATTGCATGAGATAGAGGAGGTTCTCTATCCAGATGGAACGCGGGAACATTTTACTTACGACCAAAATGGAAATGTCTTGACACATACGGACCGCGATGGGGTTCTTCAGCACTATGCGTATGACCTGTTGGATCGTTTGGCGAAGATCACTACCCAAGATGGGCATAGCGCTGAGTATGTGTATGATTTACTTGGGAGGCTCCTCTCGGAAAAAGACCTGCTTGGGAACGTGACAAAGTACGAATATTCCCCGACGGGGCAGCTTTTGGCGGTCGTGGATGCCCTGGGTAACCGGACAAGCTACACCTATGACGCAATGGGAGAATTGGCCGCTGTATTGCGGGAAGATCCGAGTAGCGGAAACACTTTCCAAATGCAATATGAGCGGGATCGCATGGGGCGCATCACAAAACTGGTGGATGCCCTCGGTGAGACAGAAACCTATCGGTACAATGGCATCGGGCGCATTACGGAGAAAACGGATCGGGAGGGGCTGCTTACAAAATATGCGTATAATTGCCTGGGGCTGCTGTCAGGCATCCAATGGGCGGATGGAAAGGAAACGGCATATCAGTATAACCTGCCGCGCAGGTTGTGCAAAATAGAGGACTGGACGGGAGAAACGTATATTTCTTACGACAAAAAAGGATATCTCACGCAGATTCTCTATCCCGATCAGAGGAGTTTGGATATCTCTTACGATGGACAGGGAAATCGGACGAAAGTATGTTACCCCGATGGGAAAGAGGTTTCCTATGCCTATAACGACCTTGGGCAAATGGTTCGGCTAGAACAGGGCGAACTGACGATACACTGTGCATATCAGGCACAGGGAAGGCTTGCCTTGCGAAGTACGTCGGATGGATCGCAAGTCTACTATGAATATGACGACCAAGGCAAACTTTCCAGAGTATTGCACACGGATGGTCAAGGAACGGCGGACGATTTTTCGTTTGGATATGACGCGCTTGGCAGAAGAAATCGGTATGTGGCCTATCGCCGTGACCTCTCCGCTGAAAATGGCGCATACACGTATTCCTACGATCCAGTGGGACGCTTGGCTCAGGTGTGTAAGGACGGATGCGCGATTCGCTCCTATACGTATGATGCTTTCGGCAACCGAAAAAGCTTGGTCTATGCGGATGCGCAAGATTCCCATAGACAGGAAATCTCTTACGAGCATGATCTGCGAGGCGGACTGATCCGCATGATGAGAGGGGACGTGCAGGAAGAGTATAAGTATGACCGGCGGGGGAATTTGACGGAGCAAATCAGAAATGGGTCCAGCTACCGTCAGTACCGGTATAATGCCATGAACCGACTTGCCCAGACGCAGTCTGCGGACAATGGGAACGCGGTTTATCAGTACAACGGCTTGGGTTATCGGATTGGCATGACAACAGCGCAACAGGGCAAGGAGACTGCGGTGCGCTATGTCCTGGACTACAGCAAGATCTATGACAATCTTTTGGAAAAACAGGAAAATGGACAGACGGAATCCTACCTGTGGGGCGATCGGCTAGAGGGGTTTGCGACGGGAGCTGCCAGTGGGTGGTACTTGACAGACGCGCAGGGGAGCGTGTTGAGAAAAGTAACAGCGTCTCAGACACTGTTTGCCGAGCATTACGATGAATTTGGCATCCCGTCTGGCGGAATGGATCAGTGGGAAACATTTGGGTACACAGGATATCAGTTTGACCCGATCGCCGGAACCTACTACGCGCAAGCCAGGCAGTACCGCAGCGACGCGGGCATGTTTGACGCGATGGACCGCATTGCGGGGGACATTACCTGGCCAGACACCATGAACCCTTACGCATATTGTATCCAAGATCCGTTGAACCATACAGATAAGTCAGGATACTGGTGCTTAATAGATGACGTGATTGCGGCCGGTGTTGGAGCAATTGGAAGCATGGCATCGACGTTTGTGGGAGATCTCATTACGAGTGCTTGCAATGGGGATTTTGAGCTATCGAGTTGGAAAACTTATCTGGCTGCCGGTATTGGGGGAGCCGCGGGTGGGGTGGCATCGCTCTATGGTACTCCGGTCGTCGGGGGAGCGGTAGGGGGAGCTGTTACCAAACTCGTGGAAGAAGGACTTGATTGGGCAACCGATCCGGATGGCTATCAAAAATCCGCAGGCGAGGTGGTTTTTGACGTGGCATCCGAAGCGGCCTCTGGCGCACTATTTAGCTGGGCTACAGAATGGGGGTCAAAGGCGTTCGGCAAATTTGTCAATAGCAAAGCGATGAAGGGCTTTATCTCAAAACTGGAGAAAGGCGGAAAAGTCAAGCAGTGGATGGCAGATTGGCTGACCGGGAAAGCGCATGGGAAGCCAAGTACACTGTGGGATCAAGTGATGTCCCACTCGTCCAGCAGGCACGGGGCGAATGGAGGAGTGGCTGTATTAAAAGATGGAATTCCAATACGTCTCTGGGAGGCAGCGTTGTTCGCCGTACTGGAAGGATTAGGAGAAAGCTTGTGGGATGTTTTGACTGGTTGGATGCCGGAGACATTGAAAAAGTGGCTCGGAATTGGGGACTCTGGCGCAGCTTGCCCGGCCGCGGCATAGACCCGATACGATACGAACTCTGGGATGGTTTGTATTTGCAGGACATTTTGTCAACTGCAGAGGGACTGATGGCGTTGTTTTAAGACATGCAGGGATGGAACTTTTGACTGGAACATAGGGGAGGCAGTGTGAAAAATGCGGCCAAGGGTCAATGCGCAAAGACGTTTGTGGAAGTTTTTGGTATATGGGTTGATTACGTTTGGGATCTACCAAATCTACTTTATGTGGACGCTGGTCAATGATATCAATATCGCGTGTGAGTACAAGGAACCTGGGCGAAAATCCCCACACTATCTTGTCGTGGTATTGCTGAGTATCGTGACGCTTGGGATCTACAGTTTTATTTGGTATTACCAACAGGGCAATCGGCTGAAAAGCGCGGGAGAGCGCTATGGAATCCGCATCGAGGAGTCGGGAGCCGTCTATCTGATGTGGATGATATTTGGCCTGCTTCTGTTTGGGGTGGGTCCCGTGGTCGCCTTGTATTTTCTGATTCACAATGCCAACCTCGTCTGCGAGGCCTACAACACAGAGGTGAGCAGGCTGCAATATGCGCAGGAACCATACGAGGAATATTATGGTGGAAGTGTGGATATGTCGGACAGATATTCCGAGACGATCGCGCAGCCGGGCCCCGGCGCGTATGCTTCAAACTCAGAAAAAAGGAGCGGGAGCCTGCACTTTGTCTCAGGGGAATACCATGGCGAGCGGATCCCGATCGCGGATGGGGAGTCGATCACCATGGGGCGCAATCCCGCGCTTTGCCAGTTGGTATTTCAAAATCTCAACATCAGCAGAAAGCATTGCACAGTTACCTATGTGGCAGGCGCAGGATATGACATCACAGATTTTTCCACGTCCGGAACGGTGGTAAATGGAAGCCTGCGCTTGCAAAATGGGATGAAAACACGATGTGAAAAGGGCGCAAGGGTCGCCCTAAGCGATGGCACGAACGCATTTGTTTTGGAGTAGAAATCAACCAGGGAGGGTGAGCGATGAAGTTGACAAAATGCCTGCAAGGACACTTTTATGATGCGGATAAGTATGGGGAATGCCCCTATTGCATGGGGGATGCCGCAAGCCCAGGCGGAAACATGGGATCGAATGCCAACATGGGGATGGGGCAAAATGGAAATATGGGTCCAAATGGGAACATGGGATACAATGGCAATGGCGTACCAAATGGGCAGATGGGCCAGCATGCGAGCAGACGGTCGGAACCGCACATCCGCGCCAACACAGACATGGAAATGACCCAAGGCGGGATCCCGGGGTATGAGGTGCCGCAAAGCCCGCAGATGCAGCAGGTGCCGCAGAACTTGCAGAGGCAGCAGGCACCGCAGAACCTGCAGAGGCAACAGGCGCCGCAGAACCCGCAGAGGCAGCAGACGCCGCAGATGGAAAGAACGGTTGCGGACATTCGCCCGGCGCAGGCGCAGCAGGCGCCCGCCGCAGAAATCGGATTGGGGCAGGCGGCCTTGCGCAGCGCGGGCCGTGTCCTCGAGAGAGGCGCGCAATTTTTATTGGACGAGCGTCCAAATGCGAAAAAACGCAGTTCGGGGAATGGCCTCCATGCGAACGATGGCGGTGCAAATTATGGGGGCGCGGATCGCAATGCTGCCTATGGCAGGGGGGATGGCGCGCAGCAGGCCGTGCAAGAGCGCACCATCGGATACCTGGATCAGGGACGGCAGGCGCCAAATGGCGCACAGCCTGCCCCGGGAGGGCAAGGGCACGCGGCACCCGGCCAGGCTTTTGCGACACATCCAAATCAGGGAAATCCATCGGCAAATCGGAATTTCGCGCCCGAGGACAGGGTGCGTCCGGTTGTGGGCTGGGTCGTGTGCGTGGAGGGAAGTTGCTATGGCAAGAGCTATGACTTGCACAGCGGGAAAAACTTTATCGGCCGCATGCCGGACATGGATATTTGCCTGGAGGGCGACAGCCATGTGTCGCGGTCGAAGCATGCCATTGTGGTCTATGACCCGAAGGGCAAGACCTTTTATTTACAGTCGGGGGAATCGCATGAATTGTGCTATTTGAACGACAAACTGATTTTGTCGGAGGAAACCCTATCGGATCGGGACGTGATTCAGGTTGGGGAGTCAAAACTTGTCTTTGTCCAATTTTGCGATGAAACCTATAGATGGGAAAAAGATGAGAACGGCACGAGGCAGCAGGATGGAAATTAGCACGCAGAGGAAGAGTTGGGGACTTTTATGAAAAAAGAAACGTTTCGGCGAATCTTTGGCGGGATTTCCCTGGCACTTGGCATTTTTTCGATTTTTGCATTCTTACTTTTGCCGATGTTTGTCTTTCGGCCAGAGTCCTTTGGGGTAGAGGATTATTTTGAAAAAGAGTCGAGTGGGTCAACGCTGGATCTTTGGAAAGAATCTGCCAAGGCACAGAAAACGCTCGATGAGGATGTCGAGGAACAGATGAAAGAGCTGGAAGAACTCGTGGAGCTTTTTCCGGATGAGATGGAGGATTCTTACCATGTGTATGCCGATTTGCTCTGGACGATTTCCAAGCTGCCATTTTTATTTTCCTGCTACATGATCGTTTCTGTGCTGGGGCTTGCCGTGGCTGCGTTTTTTGGCGCGACGAATCTCTTTGCGGTCCGAAGGAAATGGGGTTCCCCAAGGGGGATTTTCGTAGGGGGCATGACATATTTGCTCGCAGGCGCCCTCCTGATCGCCTTTGTGGCAAAGATTTTGTATGATGTCCTAAATACGGCGGGAGCCTTGGGCCTTTTTGGGGAAATGGGATGGGAGACGTTCTTTGGAAATCAAAAAATTACCCTTGGAAATGCGCTGTCTTTTGTCTGCAAGGTCGTGGGACCTGGGCTGTACCTGCCTTTTTTTGTGTCCGTAAGCCATGTGCTGATCGGTCTGTTATTGCCGGACGCATCTGCTTCCGAGCGTGTTTTAAGCAGGCCCTATTTTGACAACACGCGAGGCCAAGGGGATGGCATGCGCGATCCAAATGCGACGATTCCACAGTTCGCCGCGGGCAAGGTCGTGGTCCTCTCGGGGGAATACCAGGGGTGTGAAATTGCGCTCAAAGAGGGCGAAAAAGTGACGATGGGAACAAACCCACATGCCTGCCAGCTCGTTTTTTCCGGAAACAAGCTGGCGCCGATGCACTGCTCCATTACTTGTGTTTTGCAAACAGACAGGACGGGAAACACTCATGTGCAATATGAATTGCAGACATATGTCGCGGACGGCTTTCGTTTTCGTGGCATCACGCGGCCGCTTTTGGAAAATGAGTGCGTGACGGTGGAGGCCGGCACGGAAGTCGTCTTGTGTGACCGCACGAGCCGTTTTCGGCTAGCGTGAATGCATTGGGAAACCCAGGGGGTAGGTAGGGATGTCAGATCGGTATGAATTGGTTTATTTTGAGGATTCTGGGGAACTGCATACAGTCGATTTGAGTGCTTTTGGCAAGCGTCGCATCGCGGTTGGCCGAAATTGGGATCAGGTGGATGTCGTCATCTCGCCGAAGCTGGTGGTGTCCCGCTTGCAGGGGTATTTTTATCTGGATGAGACGGGCGTGACATACGAGGACGCACATAGCACGAATGGCACGGTCTATGAGGAGGGTGTAAGAAAAGGCAAGCTTTTTCAGACAACGCAGCGCATTGCATTGTCGGAAAGCTGCTTTTTGCGCGTCCAGAACCAGGGGGAGTCGGTACTGTTTTTTGTGCGGCGCGTGGATGCGGGAAACGGGTGGAAAAAAATCGCCGTGGGCCACAAGCGCCTGACCATCGGCAGGAACCCGTCAAATGACATTATCCTCAGTTATCCGACGGTTTCCAAGAACCACGCCTTCGTGGAGCAGGAAAATGGGGGATTTTTCCTGACAGACCGTAGAAGCCGCAATGGCTCTTATGTGAATGGATGCCTGGTGAATGGGAAAGTTCGCCTAAAGGATTTTGACATCATTCAGATCCTGGACGTGCAGATGATTTTCATCAGGGGCATTCTCTATTACTGCGCAAAAGTGCAAGGCGTGCATCTGGTCGCGGAGGACATTTACAAGGTGGTCAACCGGAAGAAAGTCTTGCTCAACCATGTCAATCTGGAGATCAAGAGCAATGACTTTGTCGCCATTATCGGCGGATCCGGAGCGGGAAAGACGACATTGATGAATGCGATCAGCGGGTTTGACCAGAAGTGTTCCGGCACGGTCTACTTTAACGGGCATGAGCTGCGAAAAGAGTTTGGCCAGCTGAAGGATTTGATCGGATATGTGCCGCAGCAGGAAATCATTTATGAAAATCTGACGCTGCACAACATGCTCCGCTATACCGCAAAAATGAAAATGTCGAACGACACGGACAATGCCGAAGTGGAAAACCGGATTGCGGAAGTCCTGGAAATGGTGGAATTGACGCAGCATGCCAATACCTATATCCGAAAATTGTCGGGCGGGCAAAAAAAGCGCGCGAGTATTGCGGTCGAGCTGTTGGCGGACCCGAAACTGTTCTTTTTAGATGAGCCGACATCCGGTCTAGATCCGGGCACAGAAAAGAACCTGATGATGATGCTGAACCGTCTTTCTAAGACGAGGGACAAAACGACCATCCTGGTGACGCATACGACGCAAAATTTGCACTTGTGTGACAAAGTCATTTTTATGGGGCCGGGCGGGTACCTCTGCTTTTATGGGACGGTCGAGCAGGCAAAAATGTTTTTCCAGACAGATGACCTGGTGAACATTTACAACATCATTGCGCAAAATCCCGCGATGTGGGCGGAACAATTTCAAAATTGCTGCGAAAAACCAGTGGGGGCGGGATTTGAAAAGAAAGCGGAAGAATCCATCAAGCAGCACGGCGTGTCCGCGGCGAGGCAATGTGAGGTGCTCACCATGCGCTATGCGGAACTGATCTGGAATGACCGCATCCGCCTGCTGATCCTGCTGGCGCAGCCCGTGATTATCGCGCTGCTTTTGAATGTGGTTGCGGATGACAAGATCTACCATATTTATGAGCCGACGCAGTCGATGATGTTTTCCTTGAGCTGTTCCGCCATCTGGATCGGGCTGTTTAATTCGATACAGGAAATTTGTAAAGAGCGTGTCATTGTAAAACGGGAATATATGGCATCGCTGAAGCTGCCCATTTACATTCTGTCTAAGTATTTGGTTCAGTATGCGCTGGCCGCCGTGCAGGCAGCCCTGTTGATGGGTGTTTTTGCGCTTTTGGTGGGAGAGTTTCCAGAGGGCATCTGGTTTGGCAATTTCTTTTTTGAGATGTATGTCACGGTGCTTTTGACGATTTTGGCGTCGATGTCGATCGGGCTTTTGATCTCTGCCTTGGTAAAGAGTGGAGACAAAGCGATGACGCTTGCGCCTTTTGTGCTCATTATCCAGCTGTTGTTTTCCGGTATTTTGTTCAAATTGGAAGGGATCGGGAAAACGGTTTCCTATGCCACCATCAGCAAATGGTCTGTGGCGGCGCTTGGCAGCATTGTGGATTTGAACAATCTGGAACTGCGGATGCAAAGCGAAGTTCCCTATTTGACGCATGAGTTTGAGGAAATTTACGAACATACGGGCGCAAACCTGGTGGGGAACTGGCTGGTTTTGGTCGGCATGACCACGCTGTTTTTGGCGCTGTCTACGGCGGCGCTTACCACCATACGAAATGATGCCAGATGACGGAACCGAGGGGAAACGCATGCGCGTAGAAAATCTATGTATTTATTGCATGTACGAAAAGCATAGCCCATATGAGGTGTGCCCCAGGTGCGGACAGCGCAATGAAACTTATCGGCCCAGGATGGAACACCTGCCGCCGGGGACATTGCTCAATGGCCAATATTATCTGGGCAGGTGTATCGGGCACGGCGGATTTGGGATCCTCTATATTGCGATAGACAGGGCTTTGCAGATTGTAGTCGCGATCAAGGAATTGTTTCCGTCGGGATATGTTGCGCGGGACGCAAATGGATATCTTCATCCGGTGGGCGGGAGTGACTCCGCGCAAATATTGCATGCCTCGCGGAGCAAATTTATCCAGGAGGCGCGCACCCTTGCGCAAATGCGCGCGGTCCTGGAAAGAGGCATCGTCCAGGTGTACGGATTTTTCGAGCAATTTGGCACGGCCTACATGGTCATGGAATACCTGGACGGGATCAACTTAAAAGAGTATGTGAACAAAAACGAGAAAATTTCCACGGCGCAAATGCTGGAAATGATGAAGCCGGTCGTCCTTTCCCTGGAGCAACTACATGAACAGAAGATCATTCACCGCGACATCAGTCCGGACAATTTGATGGTGCTCAAAAGGAGCGGCGTGAAATTGTTGGATTTTGGCGCGGTAAAAGACGTGTATTCCCACACGAAAACGAGTGTGAGTTTTGTGAAAGAGGGATATTCCCCGATCGAGCAATTTACCGCAAGCGGAAATGTTGGCCCATGGACGGATGTTTACGCGCTTTGCGCAACGATGTATTTTTGCATCACCGGGACGCGCATACCAAAGGCCGACGACCGGATATCCAAGGAGTTGCGGCCGCCGTCCGCCATGGGCGCAAAAATCTCCAAACATGTGGAAAAAATCTTGCTAAAGGGGCTTGCGCTCCGCCCGGAGGATCGGCTGCGGGACATGCGGCAACTGTATGACGGCCTTTACGCAAAGCGCGCGCGGCCGAGCTTCCTCGATATTTTGTGGAAAGGCACGGTTGGGGTTTCCCTCGCGGGGGTTTTTGCGGCACTGATCTTTGTCGCCTATGCGTACTTGGATATCGGCGGAGACCGGCCCAAAAACGAAGCGCAAAATACGCCATCCGAACAGGAGCAGACACAGCCTGCGGTCGTCATCCTCGACAGGGAAGACAATGCAGGAACTGGAAATGAAGGTCTTTCGCTGGCGCGCGTGGGTCAGGCTGGAACACAGGCAGAAGCAGGTGCGGGAGCGGCCGAGGATGGTGCAGGCCAAGAGGCAGCAGGGGTAGGCGCGACCGATGCGCAGCAGTCTGGAACCGAGGTAGAAGAGGGCGAGACGGAAATACCCTTGCAGGTGGCGCGTGTAGAAGGACCGGGGACAGATTTTTTCGATTATGCGATCTTGCCGGTATCTGCCGCTAATGCATCGTCCACGATTTCCCAGGAAGGCATCTCAAACGACGCCACCCTTTTATTCGATGGAAGGGGAGATACCAGCTGGCAAGAAGGCATCCAGGATGGGTTTGGGATTGGAGAAACCGTGAGCTTTCGCTTTGACCGCGCATATGCGGTGAAATATATGAGTTTTCAGTTGGGAAACTGGAAAAGCGAGGAGTATTTCGCGGGAAATGCGAAGCCAAAGAAACTGACCGTTTACATCGGAGACTTTGCGGGTCAAGTCGAGTTCTCCGAGGAGAAAACAGTACAGTGGGTCGCCTTTAGCCAGGATGTTTCTGGGGATAGCATGCGGCTGCAGATAGACGATATCTACCCTGGAACAAAATGGGAGGACACCTGTATTTCCGAAGTGACGGTCTATGGCAGGTGAGCAAAATGGGAGAAAAAAAGAAGCGGACGTGGCGTGCGATCTCGGCCATCTTGCTGATCGTGATCTGTTTGGCGTGCGCCATCGAAGGAACCCTGACCTTTCGCATTTATCGGGAATATGAGAGATTGGCAAAAGAGAAAGGTGACATAGAAAGCGAAAATGCCACATTAAAAAAACAGGCGGCGGATTTGCAAGACACGTTGGGCGCATTGCAAGACGAGTTGAGCGCATTGCAAGTCGAACTTGCCAGACGCCAGGAAGAGCCAGGGCATCTGGGAGAAACCACACAGACGGAGGCGGAAGAGATGGTGGTAGCAGAGGGGATATCGGAAGAACTGCCTGATGGGACAGCGGACGTTTGGCAGTATTTTTCCAGGAGAGACATCGTGGTTGGGGACGCGGTTTACCAAAGAATCTTTGGAAAGTCGTATGTGGAAAACGACGATATTTCTCTCAGTGATTTGCAATATCTCACCGTACTTCATTACAATTTTGCCCATGAGGTGCAGGAGGGGGAACTGATCGTCAATCGGGAAATCAGCGAGGATGTACTCCAGATTTTTCGGGAATTGTTTGACATCGAGTATGAGATTGCATCGATGCGTTTGATCGACGATTACTGGGTGGGGGATGGGAATGCGTCGGACACGGCATCCATTGATGCAAACAATACCTCTGCATTTTGCTATCGGACGGTGACGGGTGGAAGCAGCCTGTCTAACCATGCATTTGGGAGGGCAATTGACATCAATCCACAGCAAAATCCCTACGTCTGGCACGAAGGAGGGCAGCTGCGGTGGGTACACGACAATGCATCGCCCTACATTGACCGCGCAAGTGGCGACCCGCACGTCATCGTATATGGGGATGCCTGTTATTCCATTTTTGAAAAATATGGATTTTCCTGGGGTGGAAACTGGTCAGATCCCATCGATTACCAACATTTCGAGAAAGAAGGGGAGTGAGAGAGGGTAGCATCTCTTTTGGGGCTGAAAATAACGAAATGAAACAAGGAAAAAGGAGTGAGCATACGACATGAAAAGAAACATTGGAAAAAGCCTACAGTGGTATCTTATTTTTGGCATGGTCGTCTGGCTTAGCATACGGCTGTCCATGGCAGTATCGGCTGCAAACGTATCCGATTCTTTGACAGATGATAATTCGCCGGAAAATGCGGTTGCGATTGTATTGGGCGATGTCATAAATGGGAGCATTACAGAAACAGACGACATCGATTATTTTCAGTTTGAGCTCGGCGCGCAGGGATGCGTTTCCTTCAAAATGACATCCTACATGCGGTATTATGACATCGGGCTATTGGATGCCAGCGGCGTGGAAATCTGGTATACGCGGGACAATTCATGGGTAGAGTCTGTGGGTTTTCGCACGGATGTGTACAACATCTACCTGGAAGCGGGGAAGTATTATTTTGAGGTGGATGGGGATGGACGGAACGGCTCCCCGAAGACCACAGGCACTTATACGCTGGAAACGGGATTTGTATCTTCTGCAACAACGAACCAGGAAAGTGACAACACCACGGCAAGTGCGAATGAGCTCGTCTTGGGTGGATCCGCGTCCGGACAAATCTCCATCAATGACAATTTGGACTATTATAAGTTCCATGTGCCGAGCGATGGAAAATTGACATTGGACATGACATCTTACATGAGGTATTATGTCATTATTTTGTTTGACCAGGACGGAAAACAGATCTGGTATACGGATTATAATGAGTGGACGGCGACGGTTGGATACCGCAACGATGTGTACAACCTCTATTTGGAACCCGGCGCTTATTTTATGCAAATCAATGGGTATCGATATGGACAGTATAACAAATCAACTGGGAAGTATGTCATAAAGACAGGGTTTTTATCCACTGGCAGCAGTTTCCAGGGGGATGACAATTCTATTGCCGCCGCGCATCCGATTGCCTTCGACCAAACTTATGTTGGGCAAATATCGATTGCGGATAATTTCGACACGTACCAATTTACGGTGGGATCGGAGACATTTTTGATCGATGTCGTTTCTTATATGCAGTATTATTGCGTAAAGATATTTGACCGAGATGGGAAGGAAGTCTGGTATACAGATTACAACGAGTGGAATAGCAATGTGGGATACCGAAAGGATACGCATGAGTTGACCTTGAGCGCCGGAACGTATGCCTTGCAAGTCAATGGATATCGCAATGGAACGTATGATAAGTCCACTGGGAAGTACGAGTTTAAAATCAGCAGGCCTGTTGCGCCAAGCCCGACTCCCACACCCACACCGACACCGTCTCCGCAACCGAATACAGGGGAGAACAATCAGGCGGCCAAACCAACCACAAAACCGACGACAACGGGCAAACTTCGCATGTCGTCTAGTAGCATCGTGCTGAAAAAAGGGCAGGTTACGTCCGCGCTAAAAGTTACGAAAATGCCCGCGGGAGACCATGTGGCATCCGTAATACCGAAGAACAAAAAAATTGTGAAAGTGGTTTCTGCGAAGGCGAACGGTGCCATCAAATTGAAGGCGTTAAAAACCGGATCCACGCACATTACTGTCACGACGGCAAAGGGCAAAAAAGTCTCCGTCAAAGTGAAAGTACAGGCGAAAACAGTAAAAACCACCGGAATCAAGGGTGTTGCGCGCGGGATTTCCATAAAAAAAGGACAAACTTATACGCTAAAGCCGCAAGTGACACCGATCACCAGCCAGCAGAAAGTGACGTATCGCAGCCAGAACAAGAACGTGGCTACCGTCACATCGAAAGGGAAAATCAAGGCAAAGAAAAAAGGGACCACCACGGTCCTCATCAAAAGTGGGGGAAAACAAGTGAAATGCAAGGTGACCGTCCGGTGAAACGAGCAGGTTTGGCGATATAGGGCGAATATTCCGATGCGGTGGAGCCGTCTGTCCGGTGTGGCGTGAGCCACTTGTCCGGACAGACGTGAGCCACCTGTCAATCCGTGGATATCTTTTTGGCCGTTGCGCTCATGACCGTGATCTCCATCCTATCTTCACACGATTTCGACCATATCCCACACCGTCTTGTAGTAGGCTGCCCGGTTTACCGTGTCTTTTTCCAGATACCCCTGCCCCTCTAAATTTGCCAAAATTTTTGTGCGTAGGTAAGTGGAGTTGCTGATCCCCAAATGTTTGGCAATCTCTGCGACGTTGTGTGCCTGGTAATAACAAAAAGATAAGACTTTCGCATCATACGCAGTTCCATTTTCCGCCGGAACGAATTGCAATAGAGGATTCCGGCACATGAATGCGAATCAGGTAACGTTTTGCGTCGCGTATCTCATAGGGAAGAAATGAAATTTCCATTTGGGGGCGCGGCGTCAAATGTTCGTTTGCCTGATTGTTGAAATAGTTGCGCTCCCGATCCGCGTCTGCCCGATCAAACCCAATCAGCCGGTGTGTCTTATCCTCCACTCCGATAAAAAAATCCCCGCCATTGGCATTGGCAAAACCCGCAATGGTTTTTAGCCAACCAACCACATCATCGCGGTTGAGCCGGCTCTTGCACTCCAGCGTGCGATTCTCCAGACTTTCGCAATTGGTTAATTCTTCTAAATACATTCTCGTTCCTCCTGGAAGATTCCTTCGGGGCTACGGGACTTCGATGTCCTTCCATGATACTTCAAGAACACTTCAAAGTCAAGTTCAAATGAATTTCAATAAAAATTTCAAGATAACTTCAATCTGATTTCAATGGAACTTCAAGATAACTTCAATCCGACTTCAATGAAACTTCAAGCATCTTCAAACGCGTTTCTCGTCTGCTTTTGGGATTGCGGGCGCGGGCGCGGTGTGCTATGATGGTTGCGCGAGTTGACGCTGCGCAAGTTTTTCAAAGGAGGTTTTTATGGAGCAAAAACAGAGGCTGTTGTCCGCAAATCCCTATCTGCCGTTGTGGGAGCATGTTCCGGATGGGGAGCCGCGGGTTTTTACGTACCAGGGGGAAACGCGCGTGTATGTCTATGGGTCGCACGACACGGAGCGCACGGCTTATTGCGGGCGGGACCAGGTGGTTTGGAGCGCGCCCGTGGAGGATTTGACGAATTGGACCTGCCACGGCGTTTGCTATACCGCGACGAATGGGTCGATTTTGTATGCCCCGGATGTTGTCCAAAAGGGAGACACGTTTTATCTCTATGCGGCCGAGGATCAGGGTGGCAGGATTGTGGTGGCTTCGTCAAAAAATCCGGCCGGGCCGTTTGAGAACCCAAAGGAGACGAAGCTCGGGTTTGACCCTGGGATTTTGGTGGACGACGATGGGCGCGTTTACGCATTTTGGGGATTTTGCACGGCATACTGCGCGGAACTGGAGGACGACATGGCGACCATCAAGGAGGGAACGCTGCGCGTGCACCCGATGGGGCACACGCCCGATCCGTGGAATGAGAAAAATAATGCGTCGGGCATAGACGCGCGGGACGCGTTTTTTGAGGCATCCAGCCCGAGAAAAATCCAGGGAAAGTATGTCTATGTCTATTCCAAGCGATATACCACGCCCGTTCCGCAGCTGGGCGTTTATGAACCCTGCAACGGATTTTTGTCGTATAAGTGGTCGGATCACCCCTTGGAGGGATACCGCGAGGGCGGGGATATCAGCTTTAATGGCGGGGAAATCCTAAAACATCCTGATGGCACGGGCGAGCAGACGTTCCGATGGGGAAATAACCACGGCGGCCTTGTGGAAATTCAGGGGAAATGGTATATTTTTTACCACAGGCATACGGGAACGGATGAATTTTCCAGGCAGGGCATGATAGAGCCGGTCGACATCGCAGTCTCAAAAGATGGGAAAATCTATATCGGAGACATCACCTATGTCGATGGGGAGCCGGTTGGCCAGTCGCCTGTGGAAATGACATCCTCTGGGGTGCTGGTAAATGGCATGGATGCCAGGCTTCTCATCAGTGCGGGATATGCCTGCCACACCCGCCCGTTGGGACAGGCTTACATCCAGCCGGTTTATGAGAAAATAGAGGGGATCTCCTCCCCGATTGTCAACATCGCGGATGGAACAAGCGTCGGTTTTCGCTATCTGCAATTTGGCGTAATTTCCCCAAAAAGTATCACGGTAGCCGCGTGCGTCGCGAAAGAAATGACCCTGCAGGTGCGCGTGGACAATTGGCGCGGAAGGGTTATTTCGCAGATGCGCCTCACGCCCGAACAAACAGAATACACCGCGCCATTGACGACGGGCATCATCGGGAAAAGGGCTGTGTATTTCACTTTTTGCGGGGAAGGAACGGCAACATTTGACTGGTTCACATTTACTTGAGACATTTTCTTGGGGGCAAAAAAATCAGGCTTTTCCATGCAAGCGTGGAGCGCATGACTTTTTGCCCCGGGTATCTTAATAGAGCGTGGTTCCACTTGGGGAGATACCGATTTTTAACAAATTAGAGAACACCTTCCCATTTGATTTTTTGATGGCCTTGCAATTTCCGATGGCGTATTTTCCGGAAGTCCTGGCGGAAGAGGCCGTCACGGAATACTGCGAAGGGGCATTGTTGTAATACCGTACCTGAGCACCGATGCATGCACTGGACTTTCCGTTGTAGGCAAATATTCCATTGAGTACCCATTGCACCAGGGTTGCCCCGTCGGATGCGCGTCGAATGCTGCAGGAACGCCACAGTTCCTTGCGGCTCACGCCGGCGGCAATGGTCTGAATCGGCTTTTCGTAGTCCTTGATTGTAAGGTATGATTCCGCGTCAAGATGGACGGTGTGGACAGACATAGGCTGCATCCCATCTTCGTAGGAAAAAGGGGCGAGAAAATCTGCGTCAGAGGAATCGCAATAGAAGTCATCTACGCAAGAAAACGGTGTGAGAAAATCAATGTCAAAGGAGCCGCAGATGCCATCTTCGTAAGGAAACGGATAGAGGGCATCCGCATCCGATGTGTCGCAATCGGTATCTTCTTCGCAAGAAAATAGGCAATCGGACTCCTCATCGAGAACATCTACGATCTCCTCGTATCCATCGATTTCAATGATTTCGCAGTCCTCATCTTCGTAGTTTTCCATGGCATGTGCTGGTATTGCAATCGCAAGGAGAATGAAAAATGCGGCCAGAAATACCCATCTTTTTTTGGAGTTTTTCATTTTTTTGATCCTTTCTTTTGTTTTGCAGCTTGTTTTTGCGCATGGCAGCCCAAATGTCAAATGTTGCCGTTTCCTCCCCTCTTTTGTTCGTTGCCATGCCAAAAAGCTGGAATTGTGAGGTGTTGGGCTTCACTCCTTTTAGTCGGAAAAGAAGGTGTGTGGTTACGGCTTTTCTAGAAAATTTATGCGGAATGTTTCTCCAATCGGTGTCGCCTCATTTTTTTCGAGATTCGCCACAGGGCTTGTGACAAGCTCAGGTGCATCGGGGCTTGTGCCAGGAGCGGGTGCATCGAGGCTTGTGACAGATGCGGATGCATCGGGGCTTGTGACAGATGTGGGTGCGACAGTGCTTGTGACAAGCGCGGATATGTCAGGGTTTGTCACAAGCTCAGGCGCGTCCACGCTGTCTGAGGCGGGCGCGGATTGCTCTATGCCAAATGGAAGGATGTAGCACCGGGCATCTAACCATGTGCAATCAAAGGAAGGAACTTCCACATCGGTTTGAAATGTGAACAGATTGCCATCCCTTTTTTCTAAAAAATAGCGGTACGTCTTTCCGTTTGCGTCTGTCAATTCCAAAAAAGGCACGTCTGCTCCTGCGCAAAGATTTTCACATTCCAAGGTGATGCTGCTGGAAAGTACGGTTTGGTTAAAGGCGCGAAGGGCTGCATTGTGCGCGCCGATTTTCACCTGTTGGTTGAGGTTGATGTGCCGCGCGGTTTTTTGCAAATCTGTCTGCGTGACGGTAAAGGAAAAGGGAAATGTTGTTCCGTCGGTGTCGCCGCCATCGCTGTAACATTGGACTCCCAGGTCGATGGATGCGCCCGGCTGCAAGGGAACATCCTCGCCGACGGTCCATTTCAAAACAAAGGCGTTCCAAGGCGCGTCCAAATCGGTTTTTCGGTATGCGCCGGAAGAGAGGCATGGGTATGTCTGGCCGTTGACGCAAACGGAGTCAGAGGCGCTGACACCCAGAAAATCCGATGCGGCAGAGCCATCCAGATGTTCCAGATGGATGGAGGCGTACAGTTGATTTTCAGACACCAAGACCTCCTCCAGAAATATCGTGATGCCGTCTTTTTGGTGCGATTGCCCGATTGGGTCTGTGTAGGGATGGATGTCATTTGAGAATTGCAGAATTTCCGCAATTTTTGCGGTGAATTTGCGCATGGCAGCAGATACCTGGTCGCGGTGTGCGGCAAATAGCAAAAGCCCGGCAGCAAGGACGAGGCAGGCAGCCCATTTTCCAATGCGGCGCAGCCGATCTTTTTGGGTGTTTTTCGGAAAAGGCTGAAGTGCCGCTTCGATATATTTTTCATCGATGTTCCCAAAAATTTCGAGAAATAAGAATGCGTCGTGCTTCATAGATAGCCCTCCTTTTCCAATGTTTTTTGCAATTTTCTTCTGGTGCGCCACAGGCTTTGCTTGACCGCGCCCTCTGACATTTGGTGCCTTTTTGCAATCGCACTTAAGGGTTCCATTGCCCAATATCGCTGGACAAAAATATCCCGTTCCCTGCTTTTGCATTTTTCCAAAAAACAATTGATTGCAATGACAAGATCCTTTGCCGCAATCTGCGCGTCCAGGCTGTGCGCGAGCGCGGCATGGAACAGTTCCGTTTCGGAAACGATCTGCGCCATGTGCGTGTCTATCCGCTTTGCGGCAGTCTTTTTTCGCAGCATATCGATGGCAAATCCCCGCGTGATTTTTCCGAGAAACAGGGATAGGCGGCTCGGCCGCTGCGGCGGGATATATTTCCAGGCGGCGAACCAGGTGTCGTTGACACATTCCTCACAGTCCTCTCGATTAAAGAGGATATTCCACGCAATCGAGAAACAAAAACCGTGGTATTTCTCGCTCGCCATGGTTACGGCTTTTTCGCTGCGCTTCCAAAACAGATCGATGATGGCTTCGTCTTGCACATTTCCCGCTTCGTTTTGCACACGGATCACCTCCCGCATCTATCAGTCGTATTTTTTTCGCCTTGGTTACGTGCATGTTGAAAAAATTTGTTTTTTGAAATGGCGCGTATGTTAAAAACAGATCTTTTTTGTTTGGAAAAACGCCAGCCCCGGTATGGGTGACTGGCGTCTTTTGTCTTTTCCGCGATTGCGCGGGGCGCGGGCATCTGGAAAGTTCTCTTTGTGGTTGCGCGGGGCGCGGGCATTGGGAATGCCCTCTTGGTGAATGCTCACATGGCGTCGCGCAATGCCTCTAGGATCGTTTTTTGCGCGTCCGTCAGATTCTTGGGAATTTTTAGGCGAAGATTGAGGTATAAGTCTCCGCGGTTTCCGATTTCCGGCGGGTAATTGAGACCCATGTTTGGGATGCGCAATTTGCGCTCCAGCGAAGTGCCGGGGGGAACTTGGAAAGTGAAATCCCCCGTGACGCAGGAAATTTGGATAGGGCCACCCAACACCAAGGTGTGGAAATCGATGGGGTAATCAAAATACAGGTGGTAGGCCTGGCGCGTATATCCGGGTTTTTCCCGCAAAAGAACCACGACAACATAGCGGTTTCCGGGATAGGAATCGGATAAGTGCTGTAAAAGTTCCGCATTTTCCAAGATGACGTCCTCGAGTGGAAACGTCTGTTTTTCGTAAGATTTCGCGGGAATTTTGACGCGAAAAGACCACCTTTTTTCGGGGGAGCAACCGTCATTTGGCTGCTCGGACAGGAATGCGTTTTTCACGACATCCTGGAATGTCTCCTCGATTTCCAGCCACACGGCGACCCGGACGACATGTTTGTAGTCCTCCCATTCGTCCTGGCTGTTTGTATGGGAATGCCCGCAGTTTTCGCAGTGACCGTCCGCAGGGGAATGCCCGCAACTTTCGCATGAGCCGTCCGCACGGGAGTGCCCGCAGTTTTCGCATGAGCTGTCCGTGTGGGAGTGCCCGCAGTTTTCACAGTGGCCATCGGCTTGGCCTCCCCCACGGCCTTTGTGCGCGTGTTTGTGCGAATGGGGGCGCGCATTGCGGGAGTGCTGGGCAAAGTAGCTGCTGCGGTAAGCGTCGTGCCCATAGTAATCATACGTTTGCCGTTTCCCATCGTCGGAGAGCACCATGTAGGCCTCTTGTATCCTTTGGAAACGTTCCTTGTCCTCGTGGCTGCCGGACGAATCCGGATGGTATTTCTTGGCCAGCTTGCGGTAGGCGGCCCGAATCTCCTCCGCCGTCGCATTGCGGCTTACGCCTAGGATATCATAGTAGTTTTGCATTGGCTGACACCCCGATTCTTTTAAGATTGTTTTGGTGAGATTTCATTGTAACACACCTTGGGGATGAAAGCTAGGAAAATTGGGATAGACGATAAAAAACGATAAAAAATGAAAAACGCCAGCAACAATGGCTGGCGTTTGGGAATCACTTTTGATCGGCAGTTTCGATGTAGACATCAATCAGTATTTTGATCTCCTCAGGCGTGTAAGTTTCCTTGGATGGCTGTCGGTCTATGATTTTCTTGAGATCGTATGCCATGGCTTTTCGGGTATCCTGACGTTCGGCTTCTCTTCCCATGCCGTTGACCTCCTTTCTATGCTCTATGCGTTTTACTTTTGGTAATCACCTTTTCGGATAAACAAGTTTCATGTGTTGCCCCTTATGCTTACCTTACACGCAAGATGTGCGGAATGTCAAGGGTTTTTCGTAACGATTTCCCAAATTTCCAAAAGCATTGTCAGGCGATATTCACTGGAAAGTGTGCACAAAAATCTTGTTAGCGGTTCTCAAGACGCAAGTGGAGGATGAGGGAAGCGGTTTTGGAAAAATTGATGTGGATTTTGTCTCTTGCAACTCGGCAAATGCTGTGTTAGAATGGCTGCGGGTGTCACCAAGATGGTGGACGGCTGGCCCTCTTCGGAGGGTATGCGACCCTCCGATTATGCGGAAGCCCGAAAGGGAGTCCGAGAAAGGAGGGGATGCTTATGCTAACGATGGAAAGTCTTATAGCAGTAATCAGCCTTTGTGTTGGTTGCTTTAGCCTTGGATATGCCATTGGGCACAACGATAGCAGCAAGACGCAAAAATAGCCGCCCCAAGCCAAAAGGGAAAGCGACTATTTTTGCTCTAACCTGAGGCCAGCCGTTTATTGGTGGCACCTCTTTCGTGGTCTACTCTACCACACGCCAACAAGAATTTCAAGACCTATTTTCCAGAAAAATCCTCCTTTTGATGACCCTTTTTTTGTGGACGAGTCAACAGGAAAGGAAGTATCTTGAGGTGGTTAATTCGGCTGAAGGAAATTGATGAGGGAGAAAACTTTAATGGGGATCATGGGAGATCGTGAGTCGCGCGCGCCGCTTTTGGAAGTCGAAGGGCTTTCCAGGCATTTCTATGTAGGGAAACATCACACGGTGCGGGCTGTGGAGGATGTTTCTTTTCAGATATACCCCGGGGAGACGTATGGGCTTGTGGGCGAGTCGGGTTCGGGGAAATCGACCGTCGCGCGCAGTGTCATGCGCATCCTTGCGCCGACCGGTGGGAGGATTGTTTTTTGCGGGAAAGACATCAGCGGGAAGTTGCCCAAATCCGAACAGAAATCTTTGTGCCAGGAAATGCAGATGATTTTCCAAGACCCGCTGGCGTCTTTAAACCCGCGGATGAAGGTGGAGGACATCGTCGCGGAGGGGCTGGACATCCACCATTTGTACGCAAACCGCGCGGAACGCAGGCAAAAGGTTGGCGCGATGCTTGCCAAAGTGGGGCTTTCCCCCGCATATGCGTCGCGTTATCCGCACCAATTTTCCGGAGGGCAGCGCCAGCGCATTGGCATTGCGCGGGCATTGATTTTGCGCCCGAAGCTCGTTGTTGCGGATGAGTGCGTGTCCTCGCTGGATGTTTCCATACAGGCGCAGGTGATCAGCCTGATGAAGGACATCCAGCGGGAAATGGGGACCGCGTATTTGTTTATCACCCACGACCTTTCCATGGTGCAATACATTTCCGACCGCGTCGGGGTGATGCACCGTGGGCATCTTTTGGAGACCGGAACGGTCGCGGAGATTTTTGAAAACCCGATCCACCCTTACACGAAGAGCCTGCTTTCCGCCATCCCCCTGCCCGACCCGCTGCGGGCAAAAAAACGCGCGCCGCAGGCGTATGATCCTGACGCGCTGGGGATCGACTACGCCAAGGGAACAGACCACCTGGTTTCGGGCACACATATTGTCAAATGCACGGATGCGGAACTTGTGCGATTTCTCCATGACAATGACAAGCCCGCAACTGCGACTTCCTAGGTGGCGATAATCTGGTAAACTGCAAACAAAATATTCTGTCCCTGCTTTGCGTGCAGGAAGTTGAAACTCCATTGTGTCCCGCGTGTGAAATACCTGCCGTCTTTTCACAGGTTTCACTGGGTAACAGTGAATGGTTCAGGTTTACTAGACTAAGATTTTTTCAAAAAAAACCATAACAACCATGTAAAATCAATGTACATCATGTGCTCTCCCTCCTTTCTCAATATTCTACACCATAGTACAGACGATGCTTTTGTTTTTTGACTCTGAACAACGACATAGGTCTCCTGGCAGTACCGCTTGAAGAAAAAATCAAACCGTTCATCAAAAATCGTCCAGTACTACAGCATCTGGCAGCATAATTACAGTACGAAACTGATTGATGCTTATGTCTACACGATACATTCCATTGTGTTTTATTACACAGTTTTTAATATTTTTTATCCCATAACCATGCCCCCTTTCTTTTTTTGTCGTCTTGTATGTCGTATTTTCGCCAATGGAGAGTTCCTGATAGCCATTTGAAACTTTTATGAGTAAATTTGTTTCATGAACTTTCACAGAAACTTTCACAATTTTTTCTGAAAGATGCGAAGCGGCTTCAAAAGCGTTTTCTAGCAAATTATAAAAAAGCGTGCAAATGTCCATTGGAGGTATTTGCAACACTGGAACTTTTCCGAGCCACTCTATGCACACATCTGGAAAGCGTTCTTTCATATCCAAAAGAACAAAGTCAGTATAGGTGTTTCCAGTGACCATCTCTGGTGATAATTGCCTGGAATTTGCACCTAATTGCGCTAAGTAGGCGCTTAATTCTTCATATTTCTTTTGACTGCACAAGTCATTTGCGCACAATAGATGTGAGCGAATGTCATGACGGAAGAGTTTTGTTTCTTCTTCTTTTTTCAAAAGGCTAGAGTAGTAGCGGCCTTGTGTATGGAGCAGTTTTGAACGAAAAGCAGTTTCTCGTGTTAGGCACTTGTTTTTTGATTCCATGCCCACCAGCAATGCAAGTGTGATGAAATAGAAAATTGTCAGGAAAAAAGAAACGGTGATGATTCCGTTCTGGAAGTCAAAATGATATTCTAATTCAACCAGTTGTATATAAGTGAGAAAAACAGAAATGGGCAGACCTCCGAGAATAGCTATCAGGAAAAAGACATTCGATCCTAGATTCTCGATTTTCCAATGTAGAGATTTTTTCACAAATAAACATAGCAAGATCAAAACAAGGGAAATAGAATTTATGGAGAGCACGAGTATGGAATCTTCTAGAATCTGTTCCATGGTTATTTTACAAAAGTGAATACACAATATACTGAAAATCATGTCCAAAATCGATAGGGAAATATAGGAAAGAATGACCGAAAAAATGTTTGTTTTTTTGTCTAGGGAAAACCCGAACAAAACAAAAATGAGCACCGCATATAGGATGCCGTGTGCAGATGAATCCACTAATCTCGGGAAAAATGTTACAAAAAGAGAAGAAAGCGCGACAAGCCATGTGAGGTTTTTTCTAGGGCTTATATCTAAAAGATACCGAACCACCAAAAACACCTTTGTAAATTCAAGCAAATACCGCATGGTACTTGAAATGCTCAGAAGCATGTGTTTATCTCCCTTTTTATTGTCTTCACGTTCATTGTTTTCGTTTTCATGGGATGTCAGGCGGAAAGCCTGCATTGCGTGTCAGGGGCACGCGATTCATGCCGACCAAAGCGAGTTGCGTAATTCTCTGTCAGGCACTTTTTTGCTTATATTACATGGTGCCAGGGTAGGATTGTGGGAGTGCGAAGCACGGAACAATCCGTAGGGCATCTTTTTACCGCGACATTATATGTATGCACTTACATATATCTGGAATTAAAATCAACATATTTGAAGAAAGCTTTTTTTACTTGACAGAGATTTCTTCTGGATATCGGAATCTTCGCTTTAAATCCTCGCAAGTGAATGTACTCATCATCAATTTTTTGTATACGTTCTAAAGAAACAATATACGATTTGTGAACTTGCAGAAATCCCTGATTTTCTAATTTGCTTACCCAATACCGCAGCGTGTGCGTTGTCTCTATATTCTCTTGGGTTGTATGCACGATTGTCTTATTTTTTTGAGATTCTATATAACAAATATCTGACAATCCAATTAAGATGCTAGAACCATAGTCTTTCAGTATGATATGCCTTTTTTTGAGAGCTTCAGACTCCAAGTCTCTCATCACTTCGGCAAGCACCTTTGTTTGAATGGGCTTTTCCAAAAACCGAAATGCGTTTACCTTAAAGGCATCTGGCATAAAATCCGTATGACAGGAAAGGAAAACGATATTACCCGTGTAATTCCTTTCCCGCAATTCCCTTGCGGTGCACATCCCGTCCTTTCCAGGCATCGCAATATCCATAAAGACAACCTCAAAGGGATTCTTTGTATGTAAGAGGGAATCTCCCCTGTAATATGTCGAAACAACACATTCGGGGCGTAATTCTAAAATTTTTGCCTTCAGTTCCTCGCAAAAAATAGGTTCATCTTCACAGATCGCAACATGCAGCTTCACAATGGCAACCTCAATCAATGTATGATTTTGATGTATCCAACCCAACCATAAGTTTATTATAACTCTTTTTTTTTATTTGTCAAGAGATGAATCATAAAAAACGAGTAAAAAGGAAAGGTTCGTCGCTATAAAAGACGAACCTTTGAATAGTATTGGTTGACTTATCTGCTATTTTGTGTAGTTTACCAAATTGGAATCATTTATAAATGTAGATTGTGTCTGTGTACGATGCAAAAGCAAGTGATGCCCACTGGGTAATCAAACTGCTATATGCAGTATAGCTGCCTCTCGCCGATGTGGTATACTTAGCAGTTGACCCCTCTTTAAAAGCGTTTGGCCAATGTGCATAAGAACGGCTAAAGTACACATCCGTGCATTTTTTTGACGAGAATTTTGCAGTTAGTGTGATGTACATATCCGATGAATTCTTGCTGTGTTTTCTGCATGTCCAATAATGAGTATTTGATTTCGTAGCTGCATCAGGAGATATAAAACTTCCCCATACCAAGAAAAATGCCATGATAAAGCATAAAACGGATTTTCCTAAAGAACTTTTTAACATAACTCTCCTTTCAAGTCAACCAACGCTATTTATCCCCTTATGATTTTATCCACTTGTATTTGATTTACATACATCACACTTCCGATGGACGGCAGCATTACGAAAAGGATGACAAATGGAAGTATGGAAAAATATGCATCAGGTGAAAAAAATATTACTTCATGGAACACGCTTTTCCCGAGGATGAACGAAGCAAAAACGGAAAGAAGCGATGAAAGTAATAGGATTTTCAAACTGCTGAGGGTCGACTCGAGTACTGTGAGTTTTTGCAATTCTCCCCCTGTCATGCCGTTTCCTTTTAAGATGGCATATTCCCGCTTTCTTGATACGGTTGAATGGACGAAAAGTGCTGTCATTAGTGCAAATACAATAAGCATGACGATTGTAAGTGCTACATCTGTAATTCCTGAAATAGTTTGCGTAATCTGGTCCATTGAATCCGCATCTTGATAGTCGTACCTTGTCGTAAGGTTTGTATTGATATTTTCGATCTTTCCCTTTACAACCTCGATGTTTCTGTAAGAGTTTGTGTATACCACACAGGCACTTGGTCCCCAATCCAACAGATCGTAATCGGCGTATGTGGAAAAGTCAAAATCATTCGTTTCAAAGTTTGCGGAAAGAAAATCGTTCAATTTCTCATATGGAATATAGATTACTCGATTTCCGTTGATTGTATAACGGTTTGTCACATTTCGGCTTAATATGCCAGATACATCCACACGCATGGGAACAAACCTTACGATGTCTATATCAGCTGGAACTGTTTCGTCGTTTTCTGTGACCGCATCTTTGTATTTTTTTACTGGAATCCCAATTTGGAAATCGAGATTTACGGAGTTGGGAGAACTATCCGTCAATCCCAATTCGTTTGCTAGGTCATACGATAGATATACGCCATCGTTGCTTTCAAATGTTTTGCCCAATTGCTTCTCGTACTTTTGTTCTGGGAAATACGGCAATACTACAAAGTAGCTCGGCATATTTCTGTCATTTAGAGAAAAGCGAATGGGATATGTTGTTTCGTCTGTCTGGACGGAAATAACCGCGTCTGTCACAATCGGATCTCCGTTGATGGAGAAGCTCCTCAGTTCAACCAATGGATACACGGTATCTACACCATCGATGTTTCTGATTCTAGAAAGATCTGATGGAGCGATCACGGGATTTCCATCTTTGTCCTTGACATCCCCATCTGTCGATGTCATCTGGTTTACAACAAATATTTCCCTGTCTGAAAGCTGGTTCAACAAGTCTTTTTGCGTTTCATTCATGTATCGCAAAACACTGCTTGTTAAAATCATTCCACTGATAGCGATAGAGCAAAAAACGACTAACAACAATCGAAGAATTTTGCCTTTTCTTTTTCGTTGCGTTGCGTAATAAAACAAATCAGACCACTTGATTTTTCTCGCCTGTTCTATTTCTCCAGCTGTTTCAGGTGCATGGGAAATGGCAATTCTGGGGTTATCCTTTATTAAGGTAATTTTATGGTTTTCAATGTGATAGATCCTGTCCGCCATCTCGCAAAGGTCTGAGTTGTGCGTCGCGATCACGACCGTCCTGCCATTTGAAACAAATTTTTGCAAAATACGCTTGATGTTGTTTGTGTTTTCCTGATCCAGTGCCGCAGTCGGCTCATCTGCCAAAATGTATTTTGTCTGTTTTGCCATCACCATCGCAAGGGATGCCCTTTGCCTCTCCCCGCCGGATAATTGTGCGGGGTACAGTGCGTGGAGTTCTTTTGGCAGTTCCACTTCGCTTAATAGTTCGGAAACTCCCTCATCATCGATGGGCAGGCCGGCCAACTGCGCACTCCATTTGATGTTCTCCCCCACGCGCAAACTTTCGATGAGAGAGCCGTCTTGAAATAAAATGCCAATTTGGCTGCGCCGTATCTGATTGATGTGCTCTTTGTCTGAAAAATCGATATGGCTGCCATCCATTTCATAAGAATAATCTTTGTTAGAGGACAGCAGACCAACCATGTATAAAAGTGACGTTTTGCCGCTTCCACTTTCACCTGTAATGGCCGTAATAGATTCGTCTGGAATCTGCATCTCCCCATCGGAGATGATTTCTCTGTCAAATGCAATGTGAATGTTTTTTAGGTTGATCATGGCCATGGCTCCCATTTTTTTCCATGCTATCATCAGATGGCGATTCTAGCAATGCCGTTCGTCAAAAATTTCATACCGTTTGCAGGGGATGTTGGAAAGCGCGCACAAAAATCTTGTTTGCGATTTGGAACTGTGGTAGGATAGGGGTGGCCGTCAAGGGGCGATCCCGAAGTTGCCGGGGGATGCGCGAACCTGGGGCGCAAAAAATAGAAAGTGACATGGATGGACGCATTTGCCATGAATACAAACACAGCACGGATACTTTTGATTGGAACGGGAGGCACGATTGCCTCGGAACAGACGGATTGCGGACTGGCCCCGGGCTTGCGGACGGAGCAGCTGCTCGGCTATATTCCCGACATCAGGCAGATCTGCGACGTGGACTGCATCCAGCTTCTCGCGCTCGACAGCAGCGACATCGGGCCGGAGCACTGGCAGGCGATTGTGCGCTGTATTCGCAAGAATTATGACGATTATGACGGGTTTGTCATCACGCATGGCACGGACACGCTGGCGTACACGGCCGCGGCGTTGAGTTACATGATTCAGGGCAGCCCGAAGCCGATCCTATGCACCGGCGCGCAAAAGCCGATCGGATTTGACACGACGGATTCAAAGGGGAATCTGCGGGACGCGTTTTGCTGCGCGGTGTCCGACCTTCCGGGCGTGTCGATTGTATTTGACCACAAAATCATTTTGGGCACGCGCGCAAAAAAGACGCGCTCCAAAAGTTTTCGCGCATTTTCCAGCATCAATTATCCGGAATTGGGCGTGATCCAGGATGGGATGCTGATACGGTTTATTCGCCAGGAGTGCGCGCTTGCGCCGACATTTTACGAGGAATTGGACACGCGCGTGTCCTTGGTAAAGCTCGTGCCGGGAATGGGGTGCGACATCCTCGATTTTCTGTTTGGGCGCAATGACGCGGTGGTGATTGAGAGTTTTGGCGTGGGCGGCATCCCGAATGCAGGGGGATTTTACGATTGCATTAAGAAGTGGAAAGAGCGGGGAAAAATCGCGGTTCTCACGACGCAAGTGGAGAATGAGGGAAGCGATCTGGGCGTGTATCAGGAAGGGCATCGCTTGAAAAACCACTTGCGCGTTTTGGAAGCGTATGATATGACGACGGAAGCGGTTTTGGCAAAATTGATGTGGATTTTGGCGCAGACAAAGGATGCGGATGAAGTGGTCCGCATGTTTTACACGCCGGTTGCGGCAGACATGTTTCCGCAGACGGTGTGAGGAGGGGTTGCGGCCTTCCTTTCGGCGTTGCTGCGATCCTTGCTCTGCGGCATTTTTTACAATGATGGAAAAGCGGCTAATTCGGCTGATGGAATTTCGGGTCGTCCGCTTCAACGAGATGCAAAAATATATTGGCAGCATCACCTTTAAGACGCTGAATTCGATCTTAAATGAGGTGTGTGACTGGGGGAAAGAGGAATACCGGCGACAAAAGTTCTGATTGAGCAGAAAGGCTTGGGAAAAGATCTGAACAAGCCGATCAAGCAGTCGGACGGCACATTGCTCACACCCTTTCAACAGGCGAAACGCTACATCACGGAACTGCCGCTGTCCCAGCATCCCCGTTGGGTGGTGACCTGTAATTTTGCTGAATTCTACGTCTATGATATGGAACGCCCCGGAGCCTCAATATTCTCTGCGTCCGGCTGGTGTTCTGCCTCTACGCCGAGGAT
>CAYVVW010000003.1:30582-32300 GCA_964455335.1 uncultured Marvinbryantia sp. | reverse complement strand
ATCCGCCACGAATAGAAAAATGTGGATTTTTGCTTGCAATCCCCATCGGCATGTGATAGAATGAGTTGGTTTATCAATCACGCATCTTGATTTCGAGGAGGGTGCCGGTTCGGTTTCCGAGAAGCAAAAGGATGCGGAAGCACAACCCAAAAAGGAGAAAAGACATGAGCGTTATTTCAATGAAGCAACTGCTAGAGGCAGGCGTCCATTTCGGCCACCAGACCAGGAGATGGAACCCGAAGATGGCCCCGTACATCTACACGGAGAGAAATGGAATCTACATCATCGACTTGCAAAAATCCGTCGGCATGGTGGACGACGCGTACAACGCAGTGGGCGACATCGTGGCAAACGGCGGGAGCATCCTGTTTGTCGGCACGAAGAAGCAGGCGCAGGACGCCATCAAGTCCGAGGCGGAGCGCTGCGGCATGTTTTATGTCAACGAGCGCTGGCTGGGCGGCATGCTGACCAACTTTAAGACCATCCGCAGCCGCATCGGCCGCTTAAAGCAGATCGAGGCGATGGAGACGGACGGCACGTTTGACGTGCTCCCGAAAAAAGAAGTCACGGCATTGCGCAAAGAGATGCAAAAGCTCAACAAGAGCCTGGGCGGCATCAAGGAAATGCGGCGCATTCCGGACGCCATCTTTGTGGTAGACCCGAAAAAAGAGCGGATCTGCGTGCAGGAGGCACACACGCTCGGTATTCCGCTGATCGGCATCTGCGACACCAACTGCGATCCGGAAGAGTTGGATTATGTGATTCCGGGCAACGACGACGCCATCCGCGCGGTACGGCTGATTGTCTCTAAGATGGCGGACGCCGTCATCGAGGCAAACCAGGGAGCGGAGCAGGATGCGATCTATGACGACGCGGCATATGCGCAGGACGCCGCGGCACAGACGGAGGAGTAAGGCATATGGCAATCACAGCGGGAATGGTAAAAGAACTTAGGGAAATGACCGGCGCCGGCATGATGGACTGCAAAAAGGCCCTGACGGCCACGGACGGCGACATGGATAAGGCAGTAGAGTTTTTGCGGGAAAAAGGACTTGCCACCGCACAGAAAAAGGCGGGCCGCATTGCGGCGGAGGGGCTTTGCAAGGTGCTGGTGTCCGACGACTGCAAGCGCGCGGTTGTCGTGGAAGTCAACGCGGAGACCGACTTTGTGGCAAAGAACGAGGTGTTCCAGGAGTTTGTCGGCGAAGTCGCCGCCCAGGCGATGGCCACCGAGGCATCCGACGTGGAGGCATTCCTGGCGGAAAAATGGCTGCCGGATGGGACAAAGACCGTGGCGGAGGCACTGGCCGGCAAGATTGCGGTCATCGGCGAGAACATGAACATCCGCAGATACCAGAAAGTGGCGGAGGACGCGGGCTTCATCGCGGCCTACACCCACATGGGCGGCAAGATCGGCGTGCTGGTGGACGTGGCGTCCGACGTGGTCAGCGACGAGCTGAAAGAGATGGCGAAAAATGTGGCCATGCAAGTGGCGGCCTTGCGCCCGCTCTACACGAGCAGGGACGAGGTCAGCCCCGAGTACATTGCCCATGAAAAAGAGATTCTCCTGGCGCAGATCAAAAACGACCCGAAAGAGTCGCAAAAGCCGGAGAAAGTCATCGAGGGCATGATTGCCGGGCGTGTCAACAAGGAGCTGAAGGAAATCTGCCTGCTCGACCAGGTGTACGTCAAGGCGGAGGACGGCAAGCAGACTGTGC
>CAYVVW010000003.1:0-30517 GCA_964455335.1 uncultured Marvinbryantia sp. | reverse complement strand
AAAGGTTTCCATCAAAGGGTTCGTGCGCTACGAGACGGGCGAGGGCATCGAAAAGAAACAAGAAGATTTTGCCGCGGAAGTGGCAAAACAGATGGGCATCTAAGAGAAAAAGCCGCGCCCCCGAACACTTTTGCCCAAAAAGAGTCGGGGGCGCTTTTGGGTTTTCGTGAAATTTTTGGGTTGACAATATGAGAAAAGTTGGGTAGAATTGACGTTGTTTGAAGTTAAAAGTTACCCGAGGCAGTCTTATGCCGCTGTCCCACAAAAATGGTTTTAGAGGCTCGGGAACTTCCCAATATCTGTAAGTGTCCAAAATCGGTGGGGGGGGGCGGAGCTTTTCTGTTGTACGGTTGCGTCGTGAGGGTGAGATGAGAGGTTTGCACAGGGATGATCATCGATTTTCATTCACACATACTGCCGGGGATTGACGATGGCAGCCGCAATCGGGACATCACAGAGCAAATGCTAGAGGCATCGGCTAGCCAAGGCGTGGGGCTGATGCTCGCTACGCCACATTTTTATGCTTCCCGTGACCGTATGGACCATTTCTTGGAAAAACGCGAGCGCGCGTGGGAGTGCATACGGGATCTGCGGGAGAAATACCCCATTCAGATACGAAAGGGTGCAGAAGTCGCCTTTTTTCGCGGGATCAGCCGCGCGGAGCGGCTGGATGAGCTGACGATCGAGGGCACGCGCGTGCTGCTTTTGGAGATGCCGTTCGAGCCGTGGGAGCCATCCGATGTGGATGAGGTGGAGGATCTCATCGACAAGCGGGGATATGGCATCCTGCTGGCACATATGGAGCGCTATCTGGACCTGCCGGGCAACAAGACGCTTGTGGAGGAGTTGCTTTCCCTTCCGCTCTCTGTGCAGATCAACGCGCAGAGCCTGACCGTGTGGCGCGGGCGCGGGCGGTTGGTCAAGATGTTCCGCAATGGGCGGGCGCATGTACTGGGGAGCGACACACATGGCATCCACCGCAGGCCGCCAAACCTGGGAGATGGCAGGGCGGTCTTGGCCAAAAGGCTCGGAGAGGCGTTTTTAGCGCAGATGGACGCCTATGGGGGCAAGTTGCTAGGCATCTGACCGAAAGATAAGGGAGAGAGAACTTTGAAGAAAGAAACGATTGTGATCGCCGCGTGCGTGGTGCTGTTTGTCGTATTGCTCGCGCTGGTGTATATAGAGTCGCAAAACCCGGAGGGCGGGGTTGCGCTTGTATCCGGCATCTTTCACAAATTATTCGGAAACTGACGGGTGACAGGGCATGGCACGATACCGCAAAAGTCATCAGGCGGCGCGCCGCAAAAGGGTGGCCCGCACGCCCGAGGAGAAAAAGAGGCTCAAAAGAAAAGCGCTGGTTTTGCCAGTGGTCATGGTGCTGATGGGTGCGCTGGCCGCGTTCGTATATGTGTGGGTCGATCACCGCGACACCTTGCGCCTCGAAGAGTTCCTCAACCCGAAGCTGTACAACACGGTGGAAATCAACGGTGTGGCGTGCAGGCGCAGGACGCGCATCAAGACATACCTGTTTGTGGGCGTGGATGCCAGCGGGAAGGTGGGCGAGGAAAACACGCGCGACCCGGGAAAGGGGCAATGCGATTTTTTACACTTGCTCATTGTTGACCAAAATGCGGACACCTACACCATGTTTCCCATTAGCCGTGACACGATGATGCAGGTGCGTTCCCTTGGCACGGACGGGAGTGATCTCGGTGAGACATATTTGCAGGTATCGTATGCGCATTCGAGCGGCGATGGCAGGGAGGTCAGTTGCGAAAATGTGGTTCATGCCATTTCCCAGTACCTTTATGGGCAGCCCATCGATGGATATCTGGCTTTGCACATGGATGGCATCGAGACAGTCAACCACCAGCTCGGCGGCGTGACCGTCACCATCGAGGACGACTTTTCCAATTTTGACCCGACCATGCGGATCGGGGAGACCATCAAGCTGACCGACCAGCAGGCCGCTTACTTTGTGCGCTACCGCAGATACGTGGGCGATGGCAGCAACGAGCGGCGCATGGCGCGTCAGGACCAGTATCTGGCAAATGCGCAATCCGTCTTTATGGACAAGCTCTATGCCGATGAAAAATTCATCCAGGAATTTTTCGGGGCTTTGGAAGACTATATGGTGACAGATCTCACGGGAAAAGACATGAGCAAGATCGGGAAAGCCCTGCGCTCCAACGACTATGTCGAGCCGCCGGAGATCACCGGGACATTCGGCGAGGACGAGTTTGGCGCAAATGAGTTCTACACAGACCCGGTCAGCGTGGGAGATGCCGTGAGGGAGCTGTTTTACGAAGAAGTATAAATCCAACTTAGGAACGGAGAAGAACCTATGAGTAATGTTGCGGAAAAGAGACTGGAGAATGAGCCGGCGGAGGTCAAAGTCGTGACAAGCGACGCGTTTGTCCGCCAGGATAACTCTGACGAGATGGAAATCGACCTGGTGGATTTGGGTTTGATGCTGCTCGACAGGGTGCATTACATTGTCCTGTTTCTTTTGCTTGGGGCGGTGCTGCTCAATGCGTTTGCGTATTTTTTCATCACACCGACGTATGAGTCCACGGCCAGGATGTACATCGTTTCCGCGTCGGACGATTCCGTCGTTGACTTGACGGACCTGAACATCGGTACGTCTCTGACGGCTGATTATGAGGAATTGATTTTGAGTTACCCGGTGCTCGACGAGGTCATCGAAAAGATGGGCTTGGAGGACATCGACTACGAAGGGCTAGCCGAAATGATTGCCATCGCGAACCCTTCGGACACGCGCATTTTGAACGTCACCGTGACGAGCGACTCGCCGGAACTCTCGCGCGACATTGCCAATACCGTGGTGGCGGTGGCCATCGACTACCTGCCAAAGACCATGGGAACGGACGAGCCGAACATCGCCCAGGAGGCGCGCGTGCCGTTGCGCAAGTCGGCCCCGAGCCTGTTTACGTATACCCTGGTCGGCGCGGTGCTTGGCGCGCTTCTGTACTGTGCGTTTGTGGTCGTGCGCTACATGCTGGATGACACCGTGCACACGACGGAAGACATCGAGAAATATTTCGGGATTGTGCCTCTGACTTCGATTCCGGACATCGACATGGTCAACGAGAGCCATGAGAGGAGGAAGAAAAAGAGGGAAAAGATGCGGAGGAGACAGGCCCGAAAGGAGAAGGAAAATGAATAAACTGGAATTGCAGCTGCCAGAGCTTCCCTACGCGGTGGAAGAGGCGCTGAACCGTTTGCGCATCAACATCAAGTTTTGCGGAAAAAATACGAGGATTATCCTGGTGGACAGCAGCACGCCGAATGAGGGAAAGAGCTTTGTGAGCGTGCAGCTGTGGCGCATGTTGGCGGAGGCGGGCTTTCGCACCGTCCTGGTGGACACCGACTTGCGCAAGTCCGTTTTGAAAAAAAGGCACAGTTTTACAAGTGACGAGGAAATCCGCGGGCTGGACTATTACGTGTCCGGTCAGGCCGAGTATGAGGATGTCGTTTACCAGACAAATATTGTGAATGGGGATATGGTTCCCTGCACAAACCTTTTGGAAAATCCGTCCTCCCTGTTTGAGGATTCCCGTTTCCGCGAGCTTTTTGCCAGGCTTGCAAATGAGTACCGCTATGTGATTGTGGACTCCGCGCCGCTCATCGACGTGGCGGATGGTGCCCTGGTGGCTTCCCTTTGCGATGGCGCCATCCTGGTGGTCAACAGCGGGGTGACCTCGCGCAACCTCATCAAGCAGGCGCTCAACCAGCTGGAGCGCTCCAACTGCCGCCTGCTCGGCATGGTGCTCAACAAGACAGAGGTGGCCAGCCGTGCCTACTACAAGTATTACGGCCGTTATGGCAGGTACTACAAAGGCTACTACGGCGGATATGGCGGGTATTATGGCAAGTCCGAGAACGAGGAGGACGATGGGGATGGCAAGGACTGACCTCGGACAAGCGCCATGTGTGAAGTGCCATATGTGGCAGGTTTCTCGTTTGCGATAAAAGCATAAAAACGGATATATGGGGCAAACGTGGCTCGCCCCATCTATCATAGATTCATTCTATTTCCCGGGAAAGGAGGAGTTTGAGATGAAATTCAAAAAGTTTCTTGTGTCTGCGATTAGCGTCGCTGCGATGATCGGTGTGATGGCCTTTGGCGTAAATGCCTCAGAGGCTGGGAAACCTTCCACCACCGTTCACGACCTGAAAGATGCCGATGTGTTCGGGAAGAACTTCGAAGTTTCTGCAGATGGACACAGCGCAGAGTTCAAAGTCTTCGTTAATGGCAAGGAGTTGGTAAAAGACCAGGACTATACAGTCACAGATGACAGAAGGCTCTATGCTGCTGGCACATACACCTTTACCATTCAAGGCAAGGGCGCATATTCCGGAACCATCCAGACCACAGTCTGGGTTACCCCAGGCGCAGATGGTAAGAAGTTTGCGCAGGTGAAGGCACCGAAGTTGCAGCCGACGATCAATGGCTCTACCAAGGCCGTTTTCAAGGCGAAAGCACTGAAGAAAGCGAAGAAGACAGCGAAGATTAAATTGACCGTTAACTCGAAAGATAAGGACAATGAAATCAAGAGCAAGGTGAAGTATAGGGTGCTGAATGGCAAAAAATACATCACCGTCTCCAAGGCTGGTAAAGTGACTGTCAAGAAAGGCACGCCGAAGGGCAAGTATAAGATCAGTGTTATTTTCGACGGCACTGTGAACTTCCACAAGGCAACGAAGACGATCGTCATCCAGGTGAAATAAGCGACCGCTGATTTTACCAAAAGATTTAAAAAAATCTCCTGGCCACGCAGGAGGTTTTTTTATGCCTTGATGACGGCATTACTAAGTGTCTGCTGATGCATCTCAAAATGCATGATTTACGCCGTCAAAATGTGTTGGCATCGACAGGAATGCCTATCGAACAGCTACAGTGGATGCTTGGGCATCAGCGGATAGATACGACAGTGCAGTATGCGCTGGTCAAATAGAGTAACGTGAATCGCAGGTGACTGGGGGCCAATATGCCTGATGCTCTGTTGCCAAAGCTCATCTAGGGATTTTCTTTCGGCGAAAAATGTTGTGGAAATGTTGGGAAACCTGTGGTAGACTGGTTGCAAGAGTTGGCGCGGACCAGGTTGTCCAGAAATGGGTTGCGTGAGTTGGGGAGAATCAGGCTGTCCGGAAAACGAGGTGCGTTATGTTTGCTGCGCAGACGATTGTTCATTTTGTCGGAATCGTGTTGTTTCTTTTGGGCGTTACATTTGGTGTGATGGCGATTGTGCTGGGCATGTCCGCTAACCGGAAAAAGAGGGTCTGCACCAGGCGGACAACGGGCAGGGTCTCCGATGTGAGGGAAACCGCGATCAGGGCTTCCGTGGGGCAGCCGTCAATGTATGCGTGGGTTCCGGAATTTACTTATGAGGCAAATGGGCACACGTTCACGAAACGAAGCGCCTATGGCGACCATAAAGGTCGTTTTTCTGTCGGGCAAAAAGTGACGGTGTATTACGATCCGGCAGATCCTGATGTGTACTATGTTGCGGAAGAAAAAGTGTCAAAGCTGCAGGGCATTTTTGCCGCCATTGGCGTGACGATGCTGATCGCGGGCGGAGTGGTTTTGGCGGTGTGGCTTGGCTGGGTGCGATGAGGGTATGCGCGTCCGGCATGATAAGCAATAATCATCCATGAGAAACAACAATCATCCATGAGAAACAACATAAGAGGGGAAGAACATGGAAGTGACGATCCTGCGCTATCTCATTTATGGCATCACATTGTGTGTCCTGGGGTCCATACTTGACCACTTGCATAGGAAGGAAAATGTTGCAAAAGATGCCAATGCGACGGAGTATATCGTCAAATTGCCATCTTTGCTGAGAAATGTGTACTTGACCATGTTTCTTTTCGGGATGTTTTTGTTTGTGTTTTTTCTGCTTTTGAAAGCGAAAGGCAACCCGACCGTGACAGATGGGCACCTTTGGTTTTCCCTGGGCTTCGCCACCATAGGCGTGCTGGTCATGGTTTATGCTGTCAGGTGGAGGATCGATGTTTCCGGGAATGTGTTGTCCATTCATCGATTGATGAGAAAAACCGTCACGGCCTCGTTTGCGGAATTGGGGGAAGTGCGGGTCGGAAAGCAGGAAGATCTGACACTATACCAAAATGGGAAAAAGTTGGTCACGGTAAACCGGCTCTCGGATAATTATGAATTGTTTCGCCGTGCGTTGGGGAAATATGGGAAATTGTGATGAAAGTATGTTATGCGGAGGGAATATGGTGACGAAATGGTGGAAAAACCCGCGCGCTGCGGTCTGGCTGCTTCTGGCTGTTCTTTTTGTGGCAACTGCGATGTGGGTATCGCCCATGCCCGCATGGGCGGCTTCGACAAAAGCCGTCGCTGGCATAAAAGCAACTGTGGAGCAGCCCGCCAAAAAGGGGTATTCCCTCATTCGCAAAAATGGCAGCTTGGTCTGTTACTACAATGGAAAAGTTTTGGGAAATCGTTATATTTGCCTGCTGAAAAAGGGCGGCACTTACCAGGTTGTACCGCCAAAGACGAAAGGGGCGTTGGTGCGCCGATTGGGGAAAAAAGGCGTTGTCCGAACATTTACGGGGGCGCGAACCATTCTGATTTCCTACAAAAACAAAAGCATATCCCGATATGCCAAAAACGGAAAAGTTTATACGGGGTGGGCCAGAAAAAACGGGAAGAGCCATTTTTACAAGAATGGGAAAATGGTGGCAAATGCCATTGTGGGAACGAATCCAAATGAGATGGGTTATGTCGATCCCACCGGTGTGCGTGTGACGGCCAAGGAGATGGAACTGGCGGTGCGCTTTGTCCAGGAACACACAAAATCGAGCTGGTCGCGAGGGGAAAAGCTGAAGGCATGTTTTGATTACCTGTGGAGGCATTACAAATACCAGCGCATTTACCAAAATGACACCAGTCCGGAAAAAATGCCGGAATATGCCAGGGAGATGCTGACGAACCAACGAGGGAATTGCTACCGTTATGCCACCAGTTTTGCCTATATTGCGCGGGCGCTGGGGTATGATGCGCGGGTCGGCATCGGCACGGTCGGGGTCTATGATTCCCCACATTCCTGGGCGGAAGTGCGCTCTGGGAATACTTGGTATATTTGCGATGCCAGTATGCAGCAGGGCAATCCTGGGGAGAATTTTTATTGCAGGACGCAGGCGAACTACCCGCGCGTGCTCAAAGTGGCAAAACGCTGTGTGATGACCGCAGAGAATGGCGTGGTCACGTGGAGATAATCTCGGGCGTGATTTCGCGCAACATCCCCGATTTCGGGCATGGATCGGAAACGGTGTCTTGCCCGCGCCCGTGACCGGCATTGCCTGAAAAATTCGTTGCGGTTTTTGCGGCCACGTTTCAGCGGCGCGGTTGCGGTGTCCCATAGTGTCTCGCGGGGTTTTGGAAATCAAGTCGTGGTGCGCCGCATTTCGGACTCGAGGTCTAGCACATCCCTGTCGGTGAGGTTCGGGAAGTAGTCGGTCAGTTCGTTTACCTGGATTTTTCCGGAACGCAAAAGCCGGCGGGCATAGGTTTTCGCGGCATTCTTGATGTCCTCGGCTTTCATTTCCTCCAATGTCATGGCGATGCTCCTTTCTCGTTCGCATGGTTGCGTCTGGTCGGTCTGGCGGCGCGGGCGTGGAGAACGCTTGGCGCCGTTAAGGTAGATTTCATTGTACAATGAAAGCGGAATGCCGTCAATCCCCAAAACAAGTGTGTTTTTCGCCATGGAACTTTGTATCGAAAACGTCTTTTACATTTGTTGGAGGCAAAAGAAGGCGAACACATTCAGGTTGATTTGACGCTGGCAGTTGAAAAATCCCACGCTAAAGCAATAGAAAGGGTTGACTTTTCACATGGGATCGCTTACGATGGTCGGGGCTGAACGTGTGCCAAATCTCCGCTTTTTCCTCATATCGGGCATTTGGCACGATGGGGCATCGTGCCATCGTGGGAAAGGGCTTTCTACCCTGGCATCGGTATATTAGGTTTATACAGGTTATATATAGGTCATAGTTGTAAGTGCCCGCAATGGGTGAAAAGGAAAACAGGTGCAAGGCCTGTGCTGTCCCGCAACTGTAAACAGGGAATCTCTCGCAAGATGGCCCCACTGGGAAACTGGGAAGGGGGCGAGGGGTGTGGATCTGTGAGCCAGGAAGCCTGCTTACGACGGATTATCGCCGGTCACGAGGCATGACGGGATAATGGTTGCGCTTATGCATGCGCGACGTGTGGGATACCCGCCTCATCTGGAGGCGGTTTTTTTGGATCGGACAGATCGGAGGGGCTATCGTAAACGGCAAATACTTTTGTCGTTTGCGATAGCACGGAGATCCGTTGCAGGTATGTGGAAAAAGGGGATTGGGCTGAAAAAGGAACGCGCATTTCGGAAGGGTGGATTTGGTGGAAAATCAAAGGGGAACCGGCCGGCGGGTCGCGTGGGGAGTATGCTTTTTGCTTCTTGCGGGCGCGTTGGCACTGCTTTTTTTGCTGAATGTGGGCGTTGGGTCTGCGGATATTTCCGTGGGGGATATTGTGCGCGTCCTCTTGGGAAAAGTGGATGCCTCAGACAGTAAGTATCTCATCATAAGGAAAATTCGCCTGCCGCGTGCGCTGGCATCGGTAGCGGGCGGGGCTGCGCTGGCGGTTTCCGGCTATTTGCTGCAGACATTTTTTGCGAATCCGATCGTAGAGCCGTATGTCCTTGGGGTGTCCTCGGGCGCGTCTCTGTTTGTGGGCCTCGTGCTTATGGGCGGCTTTACTTTCGGCGTGTCGCGCGTGACGCCGATGTTTCTGGTATTTGGCGCGTTTGTGGGCGCCATGCTGGTGATGGCAATCGTGGTGGCTGCTGCCAGAAAGGCGCGCAGCATCGTCACGTTGCTGGTCATTGGCATGATGGCGGGTTATGTGTGCAGCGCGGCGACGAGCCTTTTGACGGCCTTTGCGGAAAAGGAAAACTTAAAGACGTTTACCATGTGGAGCATGGGGAGTTTCGCCGGGTTTACCTGGGCACAGGTCGGAGCGCTGTATGCCATCGTTGTGCCGGTGA
The DNA here is from genome assembly GCA_964455335.1 of uncultured Marvinbryantia sp. Lineage (GTDB taxonomy): Bacteria > Bacillota > Clostridia > Lachnospirales > Lachnospiraceae > Marvinbryantia. The sequence goes on along the minus strand of CAYVVW010000003.1, from coordinate 21,440 downwards.
TTGCCCTCTCATTTTGTCTGGCAAAGCCTTTGAACGTGCTGGGCATGGGGGACCGTTATGCGGCCAGCATGGGCATTCACGTGAAGCGCACGCGCTACGCCCTGATTGTCCTCTCTAGCATTTTGACGGCGGCGGTCACTGCGTTTGCCGGCCCGATTTCCTTCATCGGACTGGCTGTGCCGCACATTTGCCGCATTTTGTTTCACACGTCAGACGGCCGCGCGCTGATCCCGGCGGCTGCCCTTGGCGGGGGCGTGATGGCCGGGCTGTGCGATTTTGTGGCGCGCAACCTGCTCTCCCCCGTGGAATTGCCGCTCGGCGCGGTGACGGCGGTCATCGGGGCGCCGATTGTGGTGTGGCTGTTGCTGCGGGACTAGGGGGGATGGCTTTGAAACCCATTTTGCGCACCGAAGGGCTGGATGTGGGTTATGAAAAGAAAACGGTGGTTCAGGATGTGGACATCCAGGCGTGCAAGGGGCAGACGCTTTGCCTGATTGGGCCAAATGGCGCGGGGAAATCGACTGTGCTGCGCACGCTGGCGGGCATGCTGGCACCCGTTGGGGGATGCGTCTATATCGGGGATGAGCCTCTGGAGCGGATGCGCCAGGCGGACAAGGCGAAAAAAATGGCGGTGGTCCTGACGGAAAAGCTACAGCTGAGCCTGACCTGCGCGCGGGAGATTGTGGCGATGGGGCGCGCGCCATACACGGGGTTTTTCGGAAAATTATCCCCGGAGGATGGAGAGATTGTGGATAATTGTCTGAAAAAGGTGGGCGCGTGGGAGCTGCGCGAGCGGGATTTTATGAGTTTGAGTGACGGCGAAAAGCAAAAAGTGCTGATTGCCCGCGCCCTTGCCCAGACACCGGAGTTGATTGTGCTGGACGAGCCAACGAGCCACTTGGATATCAAGCACAAGATCGAGGTGATCCGCATTTTGAATGGCCTTGCGCGGACGACGGGGCTTACGGTGATCCTTGCCCTGCACGATATTGACCTTGCCGTGAAGTTTTGCCAGGTGGTGCTGATGGTAAAGGGCGGGCACATTGTGGCGCAGGGGAGGCCGGAGGACATCGTGCGGCGCGAGACCCTGAGCGCGCTGTATGACATTGAGGGGGCGCATTATGATGCCTTGCTCGGCAGCGTGGAGCTGTGCAACAAGGCGGCGCCGGAGCTATTTGTCGTGGCGGGGGCGGGTTGCGGCATTCCCATTTACCGCATGGCCGCGCGGCTTGGCATGGGGGTCGCCACCGGAATTTTGCAGGCGCAGGACGTGGATTGCGTGGTGGCGCGCGACATGGGGCTGACGGTCGTGGAAACCCCCGCGTTCACGCCGGTCACGGAAGAGTCCGTGCGGGAGGCAAACCGCTGGGTGCAAACGTGCGGCGCGCTGGTCGACGCGGGATTTCCCATCGGCAAGGAAAATGAAAACAACGTCCGCATCCTGGCAAAGGCCGCAAGGGAGGGGAAGGAAGTGTTCGCCTTGCGCGCGCGGGAGGAGCTGGACGCAATCTATGGCGGCGCGAGTCATGTCCGCCGCATTGCAACGATAGCCGAGCTGTCCGGGGAGTTGGCACGCGTTTCGCACCGACCGGAGCGAAGCGGAGACAGCGAAGCATGAAACAATCCGCAAGGCATCTTTTGGCCGTAACATCATTAGAAAAGGAAATCATGTTGTAAAAGGGAAGCGTGTTGTAAAAGGAAATCACATTGTAAAAGGCAATCACGTTGTAAAAGAAAATCACGTTGTAAAAGGAGGAGAAACAACAATGAGGAATCAAATGGAATGGAAAAAACGCCTGTTTGCGGTCGCGATGGCGGGTGCCCTGTTGGCATTTCCCGGTGCGGGAGTGGGGGCAGAGACGGAAGGAACGCAAACGGAAGTTGGGGCCTCGGAGAGCGCGGCGCCTACTGATGGGGATGTGGCATCTGCCGAAGAAGGCGCGGTTTCTGCGGGAGAGGCAATGGAATTGCGCTTTGCGCAAAATTTTTCGATCACGCTTTTGGATGATGGCGTGAAGCTGGTCACGGACGGCGATGGGAATGAGCGGCTGCTGGTGCCAAGGGAGGCGGATGTGCCGGAAGGATATGCGGATACCATGGTGATCCGCACGCCGGTGGAGCGCGCGATGATTTGCTCTACCACCCAGGCGGGCCTCATCGGGCAGCTGGGCGACCCCGCCTTGTTTGATTCCCTGGCGGTCGTGACGACCCCGGCGGAGGAATGGACGATTCCGGAAATCGTGGACAACGTGGAGAGCGGAAAGACGGCCTACCTTGCGTGGGATCAGTACGCCACGGGCGACATCGAGCAGGTGGTGGAGGCAAGCCCGGACGTGGTGCTGATCAATGGCGGGGAGGAGACGTCCGTCCAGTTTGCGGCGCAGCTCGATGAGGTGCAGATTCCCTATATTTCCGTCACGGAATGGATGGAGCCAACCGGCGAGGGGCAGCTGGAGTGGATGAAGCTGTTTGGCGCGTTGTACAATCAGGAGCAGCAGGCGGGCGAGCGTTTTGACGAAAAAATCGCGCGCAGGGACGAATTGAAGGAAATGGCGGCGCAAGTGACAGAAGAAGAACGTCCGGTTGTCGCCATTGGCATGGTCTATGATGGCGTGGTCTATACCCACGGCGGCGAATCGTCTGCGGCAAAAACTGTTGAGGAGGCGGGCGGCATTTATGCCCTAAAAGACCTCGAGGGGGAAGGCAGCATGCAGATCAACATGGAGGAATTTTTGGACAAGGCAAAAGAGGCGGATGTCCTCATTTACTCCAGCGTGGTCACATACATGCAGGACAAGGAGGCTCTTTTGGCAGAAGAGCCGCTCTTTGCGGAATTTGCCGCATTCCAAAATGACCGCGTCTACGTCTATGGGAAAGATTATTACATCAACAGCGCGGCAATGGATGAAAAATTTGCGGACATGGTGGCCATCATCCATCCGGAATTGATGGAGGGCTACGAGTTGATGCACACGGTGAAATTGCCAGAAACGGCAGAGTAGGTTTTGAAACGGAACGGTTGGGGCATCTTTTTACCGCAACATCATGATATGCGAGTTATCCCCGAGCCGTGATGGCGGTTCGGGGATACTGAAACGGTTACCGAAACATTGACAATCGTTTTTTGAAAAATTTTCGCCAAGTCCCTTTGCTTTTGACACTTTGATCCGAATTGTCTTACCCGGCATCAAGCAGCGCCATACGTCATTTTACAGGCAGTTCGATTTGCGCGTCTCCTAGATTTTCAGAAGATATTTTCAGTGTTGCAGTTCCCGGCGTTATTTTTGCGCGCAGGATCGCTAAGGCTGAGCCACGGTAGAGCGTGATTTCGCCACTCTGATAATTTTCCTCCGTACAAGGGCGTCCCGTACCGAACGCCACGAGCCTCGCCGCGCCCGAAACGGCGGCGCTTATTTTTTCTTCCGTAAAAGGAGCGGGCACTCCGTTTGCGTCTGTGGCATCGATCCTCACAAAGCACAAGCTGTCTCCGTTGGCGGTTAAGCCCGGCTTTTCCGCTGTTAGAATGAGTTTGGATGCCGCGCCGCCGCTGACAAGCTTGTCACTGCTTAATCTTTTATCGGCGGCATAACTCACCGCTTCTAGCGTGCCGGGATGCCAAGAGACATCAAACTCCGCTTTAAAATGCGCCACTGCCGTTCGTCCTAAGCTTGTTCCGTTGAGGAGAAGTTCCACTTCCTCGCCGCGCTTTGGGCTTCCTTTGGCTCTGCATACAGCGTTCTGCCGATGCCGGCCTCGCCAATGTAGTCATGGCTTGTCCACGCAAAATCTCCGATCAGATAGGGGCGCTTTTCCACGTCTTTCCAATATTCCTCAAACTCTCTAGGCTTAGACTCCGTTGCGCAGATGACGCGGTTCGGGAACAGGCGGGCGGCTTCGTCATAATGATAGTTCATGTAATTGTACCCCACAATGTCCCAAGGGGCGCAGAATGCTTCCGTTCGGGGATTCCAGATCTCCCGTCCAAATCTGCCGTCCAGGTTGTTCAAAAACCCGTCGGGTTGCACCGCGGATTCGCGGATAGAGCGCCAGTATTCCGCGCTGTCGGCATCGTCAAGGCTGTGAAAGAAAGAACAGAGCGCCCCCGCGACGGGTCGGGTAGGATCCAGCTCGCGGACGCGGCAGGCTAATCTGGCGCTCCATTTATATCCATCGGACAAGCCGCCCTGCTCGGGAAGTTCGTTGCCAACGGACCATGCCAGGACACACGGGTGATTGCGATCCCGCTTTATAAATGCATCCAATTCCACTTCCCACTCGCGCTCAAAAAACTGGCTAAAATCATAATATCTTTTCGGCATCGTCCACACATCGAAAGCCTCGTCAATGACAAGCATTCCCAGACGGTCGCAAGCCTCCATAAGTTCCGGGGAGGCGGGGTTGTGCGCAAGGCGCAGGGCGTTGAATCCGTTGTCTTTGTGCAGCTTCACCTTTCTGTACTCGCTGTCATAGAAGGACGCTGCGCCTAAAATGCCGTTGTCCGCGTGGATGCAGCCGCCCCGGAGATGGATGGTTTTGCCGTTTAACCGCAGGCCGTATTTGGCGTCAACTGTGATTTGGCGGATGCCGAAAATCGTCTCCGCCGTGTCGGTAGTGGATTGTCCATCCGAAAGATTCACGCAGACACGATAGAGCGCCGGATGATCGACATCCCAGATCCGCGCGTTTTCCACACAGACGGTCGTCCGCGCCGATGCGCGCTCCCCCGCTGGCATGAAGATGCATATGCGCCCCGAGACGCCCGCTTGCGCATCGTTTTCCGGAATGAGGCTCAGTTCAGCCCAGCGCATGGCATCCGCTCCGGTGTGGTTCTCTGCCGACACTTCCACCGTCACAAAAGCATCGCCACCGACCATGTGGCTGAGACGGGCAAATATTGGATCGGGCGATAAATGGACGGTGGGTGCAGTCAGAAGCGTTACATGCCGGTACAGCCCTCCACCGGCGTACCAACGTGCGTTCGGCTCTGCGTCCGTGCCGCAGACCGCCGTCAATCGGTTCTTGGCGCCATAATAAAGATACGGCGATAGGTCTACGGTGAAAGGCGTATATCCGTAGTGATGGCGGCCCGCCACATGTCCGTTGACAATGATTTTCGCAAGCCCGGCGCACCCGTCGAACCGGGCCAGCACCCGCTGCCCGCGCAGTTTCTCTGGGATGTCCAGCTTTTTGGTGTAGGACATCAAAGCTCCGGGATAAAACCCGCCGCCCCCGCCGTTTTTGGCATTTTCCGCTACGTCTGAGCCGATCATAAAGTCATGGGGCAGATCTACCGTCTTGGTATCCGCAGGCATTCCGGGAATGTGGGAAGGCTCTCCGGCTTGCAGCGTCCAGTTTAAGCTTATGTCTGTTATTTTCATCTTTACAGTCTCCTCGCAAAGTTTCCCAGATAGGCGAGACTAGGCTTGGGAGTGCGAATCTGCCCGTTTTTCCTGTCTACGGCCACAAGGCCGAATTGCATGGCGAAGCCTTTCTGCCACTCAAAATTGTCAAGCAAGCTCCAATACAGATACCCTTTGACGGGGATGCCGTCTGCTATGCAGTTCTCGACTCCCGCAAGGGCGCGGCGAAGATACTCCACGCGTCGGGCGTCATCGGCGGTGGCTACGCCGTTTTCCGTGACAAGGATGTCTCCTTTGAAAACTTCACGGACTTTTCTGACAACGTTTCCGATGGCCTCCGGATAGAATTCATATCCCATCTGTGTCACTTCTGCCCCATCCGGGGCGGAGAGGGAGCCATTTTTGTCAAAGCGGGTTCTGGTGTAGCTTTGGACGCCTAGGAAATCGTCCGCTTGGATGTACGGAAGATAGCGCAAAAGCTCCTCTTGCCATTCCCTTGCGGCAGCTTCTTCTCCGCCAGAGAGAGGCTGCATATCGTGAAGCGACAAAGTAAGGCCGACTTTTATGTTGGGGAAACGTTCTTTGATGGCGCGTTTCGCCGCCTGATGGGCATGCATAATGAGAATGTCCCCATCCAAAGTGCGGCTGCTTGTGAAGACTTGGGGCGTCGCTGTTCCGAAAACGGCGATGTTCTCTTGGGTGAGCTGTTCCCGGTTTTCCATCATTTTTTTTAAATTCAGACCCATCTGGACTTGGCTTTCGCCAAGAGCGCCGGATTTGGAAGCGGACATCATCTGCTGCATATAACGCTTTGCGATCGACGCCACTTGAAGGCCCATGTTGGCCTCGTTGATGGTGCATAGGTAGTTGAGTTCACTGCCAAGCTTGCCGATGACATAGGAAGCGTAACGGGCGAAGTCCGAGGGGATTGTGCTTGCTTCCCAGCCGCCCTTGCGGATGAGCCACGCGGGGGATGAAAAATGGTGCAGCGTTGCGATGGGCGCGATCCCGTTGTCTTTGCAGCAGGCAATGACCTTGCGGTAATGCTCCGCTTCGGAGTCGTCGAACGTTCCATCCTCAGGCTCGATGCGGGCCCACTCGATGGAGAAGCGGTAGGCGTTCAGGCCGGCATCGGCCATAAGCTTGATATCTTCCTCATAGCGATGATAGTGGTCACATGCGTCCAAACTCGGCTCGGCAAAGCTGGAATGCTTCATTTGCTCCTGCGCCCAGAAGTCGGAGTTGACATTATTCCCCTCCACTTGGTGGGCGGCTGTGGCGGCACCAATCAAAAATTCTTTTGGAAACGGCATTTTGGCATGCTCCTTTCAAAATATGGCGGACGACAAAACGATGTTCGGATCGTCGTTCGCTGCGCTGAATTTGCGCTGCGCAAGCAGCATAATTCCGCAGCAAATTTGTGCAACGTACAGTCTATGATACAATCCTGAGACAGTTCCAACAAGCTACGATTTAGCGAAATCGGATAAATTTTGGTGAAAGAATCCGGTTTTGAAATGAACGATTTTTTATACGGAAGCACCAATCTGTCAATATACACGGAAAGTGAAAGGGTGTAAGATGGTGGCGGTATGGCAAACTTTGGTCTAAGGAGGTTCTTTTATGGCTGAAAAATGTGCAATATATGGTTCCCTTTCTCTGGATCCCTCCGATCTGGAACTGAAAAACCGCGCGCTTGCCCGCAGGGCTGCCGCCGAGAGCTTTGTGCTTTTAAAAAATGATGGCATTCTGCCCATAAAGCCGGGGAAGCTGGCGCTCTATGGCATCGGCGCGCGAAAAACAGTTAAGGGCGGCCTTGGGAGCGGCAGCGTGGAGGAGAGATACAGCGTCACCATCGAAGAAGGGCTAAAAAACGCGGGCTTTGAGGTAAGCACTTCGCGCTGGCTGGACGATTATGACGAAGCGTACCGCGTTACCTATGCGGAATATCACCAGATGGTGGAAGAAAAGGTAGCGGGCCTTACAGATCCTATGCAAATCATTCCTGTGGCGCACAGCTTTGTCTACCGCTATCCTAGCGGGCGGCTCATTACCGCGTCTGATGTGGAGGAAAGCGGCACGGACACCGCCGTTTTTGTCCTCACCCGTCAGGCGGGGGAGGGGAACGACCGCAAGCTGGAAAAAGGTGATTATTACATAACCGACGAGGAGAAGTCGAACCTTGCGTTCCTTGCCCGCTCCTACAAAAAATTGATCCTTGTCATCAACGTGGGCGGGTTGATGGATCTTGGCTTTCTCGATGAAATAGAGGGAATCGGTGCAGTGGTTTTCTTTGTCCAAGGCGGCGAGGAAGGGGGGAATGCCCTGGCGGACGTGCTGTCGGGCAGGCAGAATTTCTCCGGAAGGCTCACGGACACCGTGCCTATGCGCTATGAGGACATCCCTTTCGGAAATGCGTTTAGCGATCTCAATGGGGATCTCGAAAACGAATATTACCGCGAAGGGATCTATGTGGGCTATCGGTATTATGACGCCTTTGACAGGCCTGTGCGCTTTCCTTTCGGTTTTGGGCTGTCTTACACAGAATTTGATTTTTCCAAGGGAAGCGTTTCCTTAGCGGGTGAAGAGGTGCTGGTTGCGGTTCGGGTTCACAATACGGGCCGCGTATCTGGCAGGGAAGTGGTGCAGCTGTATGCTTCGGTGCCGGAAAGCGGGGAATATCAAAGACTGGTCGCGTTTGCAAAGACGCGGGAACTATCTCCCGGCGCGTGCGGCGATCTTACGCTTCGCTTCCCGTTGGAGGCGCTGTCGGTCTACCGCGAGGATCGCGCGTCGTGGGTGCTGAATGCGGGAGACTATGGCCTATTCCTTGGCCGACATAGCCGCGATACCCATCCCGTCGCTGTGCTTAAGCTTGGGCAAGAGGCGATTGTCCGCCGATGCAGAACCTGCTGCGCTCCTGTGGATGACCTTCGTGAATTGAAGGCAGACCCACCGGCGAGGGATTATTTGGGCGTGCCTTTGATTCCTGTCGATCCCGAGGCAGTCAGAACCGAGACGGTGGACTACGCCGAGCCGGAAGTCGTCGAGACGCCGCGGGAGCGGGCGATCCTCGATAAGCTGACGGTTCAAGAACAGGCAGAACTGTTGTGGGGAGGAGACCTGCAAAGCGCTCCATCAGGGACGCGGGAGATACACGGCGCTTCCGGAAAAACCGCTACGGGGCTTTACGGGCACGGGATCAACAACATTGTGTTCTCCGACGGCCCCGCGGGAATCAATATCGTAAATCGGGTATTCCTCATGCCTGACGGAACTTTCGTGCCGACGGACATTCCGGAGCGATACAACTGGGGCGCTTTGGGCAGGAGCATGAAAGAAAAGCTTGCGTCTTTCTCTGGTCCGGTCGTATGCCGGTACGCCACCGCGTGGCCGGTGGAACTGCTGCTTGCACAGAGCTGGGATGCCGCGCTTTTGCGTGAAGTCGGGCGAGCCGTAGGCGAGGAAATGAAAGCCTTTGGCATCAGCGTCTGGCTATCGCCGGGGATGAACATACACCGCAATCCCCTGGGAGGAAGAACCTTTGAATACTATTCCGAAGATCCGGTTCTGACAGGGCGCATGGCGGCGGCCTTAGTAAACGGTGTCCGTGAGACGCCGGAAGCGAAGGCCTGCCTGAAACATTTTTGCTGCAACAACACGGAAAACAACCGGAACGGCATAAGTGCCAACGTCTCGGAGAGGGCGTTGCGGGAAATTTACCTGCGCGGCTTTGAAATCGCCGTGCGCGAAAGCGATCCCGGCACTGTCATGACAAGCTACAATATGCTCAATCACGCCTACACGGCCAACAGGCACGATCTGGTCACGGACATCCTGCGCTGCGAGTGGGGATTTCAGGGCGTGGTCATGACAGACTGGAACAGCTGTACCGAGCGCTCCGGCAAGAGTGAGGAATGTGCCCCTGCAGGCAACGATCTTGTGATGCCCGGCAGCGGGTGGGACAGGGAGCGGATACGCTCCGCCATCGATGATGGGCGCCTGGATGCAAGAACCGTGCGGCGGTGCGCCTGCCGGATACTGCGCCTGGTGATGGAAAGCGGCGTTTCGGCTCCAACGGAATCAAGCGGCGATCAAATATAGATGATGCCAGGTAGGCATCTTTTTACCGTAACATCATCGTGATAAGAGGAGAAGGATCATGGAGTATGGAGAAAATATGCCGCTTCGCGGTATTTTTGAAGACAAAGAGTGCGCCGAGGCGTTTGATAGGGTGTTGCCGGGCATACGAGCCGCGCTCGAAAACCGCCCGGAGATCATGGGCCTGTCGGTAAAGATGCTGGCGTCTTTTATGGACGGCAGCATTCCCCGGGAGAAACGCGAGGAACTGGACGAGGCCCTTAAGGAAATCGGCAGGAAAAATGGCGGGATTTCCCCTGCGGAGCGGGCGCGGGTGGAAACTTACCTTTCCATCCGCGCAAAAGACGAGGCGAGAGAGAAAAAACCTGCCTCCCGCCATCAGGATGCCATTTATCCCGGAGAACCATGGCTGGACGTGTCTGGAGCGCGGATACAGGCTCACGCGGGCGGCTTTCTCTATGAGGACGGCGTGTATTACTGGTATGGAGAAAACAAAGAACATACCGACGGGGTAAGTGAGATCTGGACATGGGGGATCCGGCTTTATTCCTCCACGGATTTTTACAACTGGGAAGATCGGGGGCTGATCATTCCGCCGGTGCTTGAGGATCCAAACTCCGAGCTTTTCCCCGAAAAACGGGTGGACAGGCCTCATATCGTGAAAAATCCAAATACGGGCAGATATGTTTGCTGGTATAAAAATTCCGGGGCGGATGCCTGCTTTAATGTGTTGACGGCGGATACGCTTCTCGGTTCCTGGGAGATGGAGGCGGAACACCTGAATCCCTTCGGCATGAGAGTCGGCGATTTTGATCTCGTGATTGACGAAGATACCGGCACGGGATACATTTACTGTGAAGCCGATCACAAAAAAGTGGTGGGGCTGCGCTTAAATCGCGCGTACACTGGCGTTGAGGCGCTCGTGTCAACCCAGTACGAGAACCTGGATCCGCCCTTTACCAGAGAGGGCGTGACTGTCTTTCGGCATGGGGGCAAGCTATGGATGCTCACCAGCGGGATGACCGGCTACGTGCCGAATCAAAGTGACAGCGCCGTATCCGAGGGGTATGAACTGCCCTTTGTGGCTGTGGGCGATCCGCATGTGGGGGATGAGACGCTTTCTTCGTTCAATAGCCAGATCAGCCAGTGCTTTCGGGTTCCGGGGAAACAGAATCTCTGGATCGCGGTCGCCGATCGATGGGTTCCCGGCTTTCTGCTTGATCGCGAACGCGCCATGGCGCTCAGGCGCGCCACGGCTTCCCGCTATGATCCTGAGCATTATCAGCCAAGCAAGGCTGACATGGCGCTTCTGGCCGCATCGCCCATGCTTTCAAGCGCGAATACTTCGCGTGCCGACTACGTTGTTTTGCCCATCGTTTTCGAGGATGGGAGACCCAAAATAGCGTGGAAGGACAAATGGAGATTGGAGGATTATCAATGAGAAGAGTGATCAATTTCAACGGCGGATGGCTTTTTTCAAAAGCTGGAGAGGATCCGATCCCCGTGACGCTGCCCCACACATGGAACGCGCAAGACGGACAGGACGGCGGCAACGATTACTGGCGCGGTACGGCGACTTACGTAAAATCCTTTCCGAGGCCTGAATATGAGTGCGGCGAGCGTGTGTGGATCGAGTTCGCCGGTGTTGCCATGACGGCGGAGGTCACGCTAAACGGCACAAAGCTTGTGCGCCACGAGGGCGGGTATAGCGCTTTTCGCGCCGATATTACCGACGCGCTTGGAACGGAGAACACCCTCTTTGTCACGGTAGACAATTCGGAAAACGACAGAGTGTACCCGCAGAAAGCCGATTTCACCTTCTACGGCGGCATTTACAGGGATGTGAAACTGATCCGCGTTCCCGCAGAGCATTTTGCACTCGGGTTTTGCGGCACGCCAGGTATCAAGGTCACGCCCGTGGTCGACCTAGATCAGAACATTGCGCTTGTCACCGTTGAGACGTGGCACAATGCCAAAAGCGTTGAAATCACTGTGAACGGCGAGACGAAGCGCGTCGAAAAGGAGGCGGTATTCACGATAGAAAATCCCCGCCTCTGGGACGGGCTTGCGGATCCGCACCTCTACATCGCTTCGGCGCGGCTTTCCAGCGGGGACGAGGTTCACGCGCGTTTTGGGTGCCGCGTCTTTGCAATGGATGCCCAGCGCGGCTTTCTTCTAAATGGGCGGGCGTATCCCCTGCGCGGCGTCAGCCGCCACCAGGATATTTTTGGCAAGGGGAATGCGCTGAGCCTTGCGGATCACAAGGCGGATATGGAGATCGTTCGGGAGCTTGGAGCAAATACGCTGCGCCTTGCCCACTACCAGCACGCCCAGGAATTCTATGACCTGTGCGATGAGGCGGGCATTGTGGTCTGGGCAGAGATTCCCTACATTACCCAGCACATGGAACATGGGCGGGAGAATACCTTCTCGCAGATGAAAGAGCTGATTGTCCAGTGTTACAACCACCCCTCTATTGCCGTGTGGGGACTGAGCAATGAGATCACTGTCAGCGGCATGAGCGAAGATCTCATGGAAAACCATCGGCTCCTCAATGAAGTTTGCCACCGTTTGGATCCTACGCGAAAGACGGTTATGGCGCATGCCTTTATGCTGGAGCAGGATAGCCCCCTTTTGGAAATTCCCGATATCAATAGCTACAACCTCTACTTTGGCTGGTATTTAGGGGAACTTTCACAAAACGATGAATTTTTTGATGAATACCGCCGCAGATTTCCCGATCGGGTTATCGGTTTTTCCGAATACGGCGCGGATGCCAATCCCCAATTCCAGACAAGCCATCCCGAACAGGGAGATTACTCTGAGACATACCAGTGCGTCTATCACGAGCACCTCTTACAGTGCATAGAGGCCCGCCCGTATCTTTGGGCCACGCACGTCTGGAACCTCTTTGATTTCGCCGCTGACGGGCGGGATGAGGGCGGCAGGCATGGAATCAACCAGAAGGGACTTGTGACGTTTGACCGCAAACTAAAAAAGGATGCCTTCTATCTCTACAAAGCCGCGTGGAACAAGAACGAGCCTTTCGTGCACCTGTGCGGGAGACGGTATCTTGATCGCCCAAAGGACGTGGCTGAGGTGAAGGTCTACTCCAATCAATCTTCCGTGACCCTTATGGTTGATGATCTGGAATTTGAAACAAAGACTGGGGAGCGGATATTCACATTTTCGGTTCCGATTACGGGGGAACACAAAATTGAGGCCTGTTCCGGCGCATGCCGCGACGCGATCACCGTCCGAAAAGCAGAAGAGCCAAACCCGGCGTATGCTCTGGGTTCGACAAGGAGCGTGACCAACTGGTTTGATGAGGATGATTTCGATTCCGCCTGTTACTCCATACGCGACAGCTTAGGGGCGCTTATGGCAAATGCCGAGACGGCTCAGATCGTAGAGCGGGTGATGGCAAAAGCGAGAGCCACCCGGGGCGATGTGGCAGAGGCGGCCAGCGAAAACGCAAATCTTCAGAAAATGATGGCAAAAATGAGCCTCGAGATCCTTCTGAAAAAAGCCGGGGATGCCGTTTCGCCCGAGGCGGCAAAACAGCTGAATGACGCATTGCAGAAGGTAAAGAAATAAAAATCGGAGGAACAAATGCGGTGAAAAAAATGACATTCTGCAATCCCTTGGATCTGGAATACCGCTACCAGCACATGCGCGAGCGCGCCCCATCCGCCCACCGGGAGGGAGCCGATCCCACGATTGTGGCTTTCAAGGGGAAATATTACCTGTTTGCCTCCATGTCTGCGGGTTTCTGGTGGTCTCAGGACATGGTAAACTGGCAGTTTCATTCCGACACGGAACTGCTCATTTACGACTATGCGCCGGATGCGCGGCAGATCGGGGAATGGCTTTATTTTTGCGCCAGCCGCAAGGGGAGGAATTGCCCCATACTGCGCACGAGAGATCCCTTAAATGAGCCGTTTGAAGAAGTCAGCTGCGCCTTTGACTTCTGGGATCCGAATATTTTTTGCGATGATGACGGCAGAATCTATTTCTACTGGGGCTGTACCAATTCTGATCCCATCTGGGCAGTGGAGTTGGATCCGGATACCATGACGCCCTTGGGCGAGAGAATGCCCGTCATTTTCGAGCATGATTCTGCGCTGGGCTATGAGCGGTGTGGGGAAAACGGCGTCGCGGAAACGAAAGAGACAAGCGCTGTCTACAAGCATCTGGCATCTTTTTACGATGCGTCAAGCGGGCATCTTAAGATCCCGCCGCAGATGGCGGAACGCATGGCCGGCTTTGGCCTTGCCGATCTGGAAAAGATGTTCCACGCCATCGGAAAGCCTTACATCGAGGGGGCATTTATGACAAAGCATGGCGGGCGTTATTATCTCCAATATGCCACGCCGGGAACGCAATACAACACGTATTGCGACGCGGTCTATGTGGGCGACGCGCCCTTAGGGCCGTTTGCCCTTCAGGCGAGCAACCCCTTTTCCTCCGTTCCCGGAGGGTTTATCACCGGAGCGGGGCATGGGAGCACCATGGAAGATCGGCATGGCAACTGGTGGCACGCTTCCACGATGCGCATCAGCGTCAATCACGACTTTGAGCGCAGGGTGGGACTTTTTCCGGCGGGGTTTGACAAAGACGGCATGCTGTTTTGCAATCAGGCTTTCGCCGATTACCCGATGCATGTGCCGGAAGGGCGTTTGGATCCTTGGAGCATAGGGCCTGTGTGGATGCTCTTATCTTACCGCAAGCCTGTCACGTCCTCTTCCGGCGACGATCCGCAGAGCGCTGTCAACGAAAATATCCGCGACTGGTGGAGTGCCGGAAGCCCAAATCCGGGAGAGTGGCTGGCGGTAGACTTGGAGAAAGTCTCCGACATACGGGCGATTCAAGTCAATCTGGCGGACGAGGGAATCGATGTGGATTTCCCGTTCGAGTCGTTCGGCGATGCCCGACATACAAGGCACATCGAAACGCGGCCGCAGATTTCCAGCTACAAGCTTGATGTCAGTCTCGACGGGGAGACGTGGACGACGATAGAGCAGGTCTCCAGGGAGTGCGTGAATGGGTATTACGAATACCGCGAGGGCGTGCAGGCCAGATTTGTGCGCCTTACAGGTGGCGCGCTTCCCTACGGTCAGCCGCTTCGCGTCGCGGGACTCCGCGTCTTTGGCGTAGGAGGCGGGGAGCCTCCCCAACAGGCCAGGGCGAAGGCACGGCGCATTGGGCCTATGGACGGCCTGGTAAGCTGGGAGGCCATGGAGCGTGCCCAAGGGTGCTGTGTGCGTTATGGCATTGCGCCCGACAAACTTTACCTAAGCATGCTTGTGTACAGCGCGAACGAGGCGAAGCTGTCGACGCTTATCAAGGGGCAGCGGTATTATGTCCGCGTGGATGCCTTCAATGAAAACGGCATTACGCAAGGCGATGTATTCTGCTTGGAGGAAAACGCATGAGGGAAAAATATTTAGATGCGGCGCGAAACCCCAGAGAACGCGCAGAGGATCTGATGGCAAAACTGACTGTGGAGGAGAAACTCGCCCAGTGTACCGGCGTCATAGCGATAAAAGGCATGGAGCCGCGCATGGGGCCTTTCTTTAAAAACGGGATCGGGCAGGTGAGCACCCTGGATTTTCGCAACCGAGACAATCACGCCGAGGCAGCCGCATGGCAGAGAAAACTTCAGGAGATCGTGATGGGCGCGAGCCGCTTCCACATCCCCGCCGTATTCCACATGGAAGGGCTGTGCGGGGCGCTGATGGAAGGCGGCATCTCCTTTCCCGCCGGCATAGGCCGCGGCGCGTCTTTTCATCCAGAGACGGAAGAGGAGATTGGAAAAATCGTCAGCCGTCAGGAACTCTCCTGCGGAATTACCCAGATACTCGCCCCGGTGCTGGATGTTGCCCGCGATCCCCGCATGGGACGGTACAGTGAGCCTTACGGCGAGGATCCCACGCTCTGCGCCAGAATGGGCGTGGCTTACGCGAGGGGAATCCAGAAGCATGCGGTCTCTGGCCGGCGTGCGGAGTCTGCGGCAAAGCACTATATGGGATTTCACGATTCCCAAGGCGGCATTCATGGGGCGAATGTGGAGGCCGGCGAGCCTACGATGCGGGAAATTTTCGCCAAGCCTTTTGAAGCGGCGATCAGAGAAGCCGGCCTTCGGGGCGTGATGCCTTGCTACTGTTCCGTCAACGGACTGCCCATCCATGCGTCGAAATACTACCTCACGGACGTGCTGCGCAACGAGATGGGCTTTGATGGCGTTGTCATTTCCGATTACAGCGGCGTTGAAAATACGTACAAAGTCCAGATGGTCGGCGAGACGCTGGCCGATGCGGGATATCTGTGCATGGAGGCCGGAACCGACGTAGAATTGCCGCTGCCCTCGGCATATGCGGGGGATCTTGCGGAAAAGTTTTCCTTGGGAGAGGCGGACATGGCGGTTTTGGATAAAGCCTGCCTTCGCGTGTTGGAGGCAAAATTCCGCATGGGCCTTTTTGAGCATCCCTTTGCATTAGAGGGGGAGGAGTTGGAAGCGCAGTATTGTCAGGAGGCGGATCGGGATGTCACGCTGCGCTCGGCGCGGGAGTCCATTGTCCTCTTAAAAAACAACGGCGTCCTGCCTCTGTTCGGCAATGTCAAAAAGATAGCGCTGATCGGCCCTCACGCGAACAACGCCAGATCTTTTTTCGGCGGATATACCCAAATGAGCATGGTGGAGGCGGTTCATGCAGCCAAAGATTCCATGGCAGGGACGGGCGGCGGCGGTTCGACAAGGGAGATTCAGATGCTCCGCGTCCCCGGAACGGGCGTCCAGCTTGATGAAACGGAAGTGTTTGACGGCATTTTAAAAAGACTTAAGCCGTACTGCCGCAATCTTCTGGAAGAATTGAGGGCGCGCCTGCCGGATACGGAGGTTTCTTGGGCATCCGGATACTATGTTTTTGGCGCGGATGAGAGCCGCTTTGAGGATGCCCTGAAAATCGCTGCGGAATCGGATCTTGTGATCCTGACGTTAGGCGGAAAGAACGGCACCGGATCTATTGCCACCATGGGCGAGGGAGTGGATGCCACGGACATTGGCCTTCCCGCCGCGCAGGAGGCGTTCCTTGAGGCGGCAAAGAAGCTTGGCAAGCCTATGGTAGGGATACACTTAGACGGGAGGCCCATTTCCAGTGATATTGCGGACAGGGATCTCGATGCCATTTTGGAATGTTGGAGCCCCGCCGAGTGCGGCGCGCAGGCTATCGTGGATGTGTTGGCCGGAAAGGTAAACCCTTCGGGGAAGCTTCCCGTGTCTGTGGCTCGTGGAGCGGGACAGCTGCCGGTATGGTATCATCATGTCAACGGCTCGGAATGGCACCAAGGGCCAAGCATCGGTTTTTCAGATTATGTGGACATGCCCCATACGCCGCGCTATCCCTTCGGTTTTGGGATGAGTTATACCACATTTGCGTATTCCGGCCTTCGTCTCAGCGCCAAAGAGATTGCGCCTGACGGGAGTGTTGAGATTTTTGCGGATATTAAAAATGTCGGAGAGGTTTTTGGAACAGAAGTGGTTCAGCTCTATATCCGAGATGAACACGCCAGCCGCATAAGGCCGGTAAAAGAACTTGCCGGTTTTGCCCGCGTGGATTTGGAGCCGGGAGAGAGCCGGACCGTTTCCTTTACGTTCCACGCATCTCAGAGCGCGTTCCTTTTTGGAAACGATTGGCTTGTGGAAAAAGGCGCAATCACCCTTCAAATTGCCGCGTCTTCCGAGGATGTGCGCCTTGCCGACAGCTTGACGATTACGAAGCGTGCGCGCATTTACGGCCGCAACAGGGTTTTTTGGGCGCAGGAGCGGGTTTTTTGACGCGCATTCCTCGGAAGGGCTATCGTAAACGGCAAATATTTTTGTCGTTTACGTCAAAGAGAGAAAAAAAGAGGGGCACCGCCGTGGGCGGCGCCCCTGCCTTTTGCGTGGCGCGGGATCATTCGGTGACGCTGGGGTTATAGATACCGGTAACATCGGTATCCAAAGTCATAGGAGACACGTCGCCATTGAACTCAGGATTTGTGGTTCCGGCCAGATGCACGGTGAAAGGCAAGCCGTCCTCTCCGGCAGCGGCGTAGTCGGGAGTGCCCTCTATGTCGCCTAGGGTCTCGAAATGGAACGTGGGTTTGGCGGCCTCGCTCACCTCGTATGTGCCGGTGTCTGCCACAAGTTCTGCGCTCATCTGGGTGACTTCAATGATGACTTGGCATGTGCCGTCGCTGTAACCGTCGAGGCGGACATTGACGCCCATGGGGAGTTCGGGAACGCTGACATCTTCGGCGCGAAGGCTCATAAACAGGGCAAGCTCCTCGCTCGGCTCGCGGTAGTCATCACGCAGTTCGGTTTCCTTGCCGTCTTTCTTTAGAACCGCGCTCTTGCCATCTTCAGCTACGGTGAGGGTGGCGGAAGAGCCATCGGAGTAGGTCATGTCGTAGACGCCTGCCCCGGCCATCTCCCAAGTGCCGTCGTTGTAGGCATCTCCCGTCAGATCCTCAAATGTTTTGTTGTGGTTGAGAATCATGTTTGCACCGATGTCATTGTTGGCATAAAAGACGAAGAGCTGGATAGCGGTTTCGTCCACATCGGGGTTGTAGGCATAGTCCGGCTCGTGGGTGAGGGTTCTGTGGTTGGCCATGCCGCCCAGAGACATATCGCAGAGGGCATCCCCGTCATAGGCCACTTCCACAGGGATGCCAGTCGTATAGGGCGTGAAGATCACGACTTGCTTGGCAGTGGCGGTGCCGTTGTCTGCTTCCTGCGTCACGTCATTATCGGGGCCGGGTGTCATATAGTCCAATTCCTTGTCTGCCAGTTCCCAAGTGCCAGCCTCCATCATGCTGCCGTCAAAGTACTTGGCATAATAGGTGCCGTCCTCATAAAAGTGTACGTAGCAATCCATGCCGTTATTGATGTCCAGATAAAATCGGCCGTCGGTGATTTTCACTTCGCTCGGTTGTTCTTCTGATTCGGGCGCGGCGGATTCCTGGCTGCCAGAAGATGCGCTTTCCGTGAGCGCAGCGGTCTCGCCGCCCTCATCTTTGCCGCATCCGGCGATGCCAAGAGCCGTGGTCAGTGCAAGCAGGATCGTCAAAAAACGTTTCATTTTCATACCTCCATTTTGATTTTCTTCATAGTTCCATTTTTAGTTCCATTTTTTTCTAATTGTCATTGCAGGTTAGCCCTTTACCGCGCCTGCAACCATGTTATTCTCCAATTTTCGGATGAAGAACGGCAGCAGGAGGAATATGGGAACGGTCGCGATGACGATTGCCACATACTGAATCAGGTATCTGGTATAGTCGGGGTTGGGCATATTCAGGAAATCCTGATTGCGGGCTACCAGGTCCTTGATTACCAGCTGCAGCGGCCAGAGGCTGCGCTGGCGGGCAAGGTAAATGGATGCGGAGAACCAGTCATTCCAGGCGCTGATGGCGGTATTGACCATTGTCACGAGGGCCATGCCGCGCGCTTGCGGAAGCATCACCAAGAACATGACTTGCAGGTGGCTGGCCCCGTCGATCCGAGCCGCCTCCACAGTGGCGGCGGGCACTTGGAGAAAAGCGTTCATCATCATGATGACAAACATGGCATTGGTGCAGGCCGGAAGTATCACGCCCAGGGGGTTGCCCACCAACCCCAATTTCATGTTTACCATGTAGCTGGGTATCAGGCCGCCGCTGAACATGACGGAAAATACCATAAGCGCGATGAGGACGCCCCTGAGTTTGCTGCGCTGACTGAGCACATATCCGCCCAAGACATTGAGTACAAGTCCTGCGAGGGCAGTCGCCGCTACATACAAGATGGTCACCCCGTAAGAGAGAAGGATGGCGCTGTCTTTCAAAACGAGCTTGAAACCGTCCAGCGTGGCCTTGCCCACGGGCAGAAACGCGATTCCCTCATGGGCGAAAAGCGATTTGCCGTCTGAGAAGGCGGCCATGACCACGTGCCACATGGGAACCACGGAGCAAAAGGCAACGAATGCGAGGAAAAGCCCCAACAGGACGTTGACAACATGCGAAGCGAAAGAGGTGGATTCCACCATGCCGGAGCGGATCTTTTCTTTTTTCATGCGGCTGCCTCCTTAAAACAGTGATGCGCCTGCGGCTCTGCGGCTGAGCTTATTGGACACCACTAGGAGGATGGTGCCAAGGATGCTCTGGAAAAGGCCGGAAGCTGTCGAAAGGCCATAGTTGGAAGTCGTTCCGAAGGCCATGCGGTATGTGTAGGTGGACAGCACGTCCGCCACATCATAGGTTTTTGGCATATAAAGAAGGAGTATATTTGTGCCCACCATCTTGAATACCATGCCGATCTGCAACGTCCAGAGCATAATGATCATGGGCAGTATGCCGGGCAGGATCACATAAAGGATGCGTTTGAAGCGGTTCGCGCCATCGATGGCGGCTGCTTCTTGGAGTTCTCCGGACACATTGTTGATAGCCGATACATAGATGATAGAGCCCCAGCCTATCCCCTGCCAGACGCCAATGAGCGTATAAATGATCCAGAAAACAGGGATATTCGGGTTCGCAAGCCAGTTTTGCTCTTCGGCGCCAAAGAAGGACAACACGCGGGTGATGGCGCCGTCCGTGTTGAGAAATTCAGCCGCCAGAGAACACATGATGACGGCGGAAATAAAGTTGGGAAGGTAGCTTGCCAGCTGAAAGCACCGCCGAAGCCTCCTGTGGGGAAAAGTGGTGAGGCAGATGGCAAAGAGGATCGTGGGGAAAAATCCCAAGGTCAGGCTCAATACCGCCATGGCGGCAGTGTTGCGAAAAGCAAGGCCGAAGCCGGTTCCCGTAAACAGATCGATGAAATTCTGCAACCCTACGAATTTGCTCCCGAAAAGCCCTTTTTTGATGCTGTAATCTTGAAAGGCCATGAACAATCCCGGCATAGGGGCGTAGTGAAACAAGATGAGCCACACCAGCACGGGAAGGAACAGCAGGTAGAGCACCCAGTTCTTTTTGAAATCCTGCGCCCAAGTG
The DNA here is from genome assembly GCA_964455335.1 of uncultured Marvinbryantia sp. Classification (GTDB taxonomy): domain Bacteria; phylum Bacillota; class Clostridia; order Lachnospirales; family Lachnospiraceae; genus Marvinbryantia. The sequence continues at coordinate 969 of CAYVVW010000003.1, read as the reverse complement.
ACTGAGGGTTTTGATTTTTTTGCCCGCGACGGGGCTGTCCTAACAGTATTGCCCATAAAGCGACCTCCTGTTGATCCGATTTCCCGGATCCGGAAGAACCGGATCCGGGTACAAGGCTCGGATGACCTTACACGCCCTTGACCATATCGTAGGTGTCTTGATAGATCTGGGTGATCTCTTCGCTGCGGTATTTCTGGACAGAATTGACAAACTGCTCCCAGCCGGCATCGTCCCAGATGTCATAGCCCTCGCCTTTGATCAGTGCGGGCACTGTCCGCTGAAGGTAGTTGTTGAGGGAGGCGTTGATCTTTGTGATCTCCTGGTTCTGCTCGATGCTGACAGCGCCCACGACCGACTCCGGCAGAGAGGCCGTATTGAGGTAGTAGTCCCAGTTGCTGATGGCCTCTTGGAGAATCTTGTCGCGTCCCATGTCGATCTGATCCTCGATGGAGCAGCGCAGGGAGAAGCGGCACAGGCTGATGGAATTCCAGTCGTAAGTTTCGGTGCTGACCTTGGGGACGTATATGGTTTTGCCGTTCTCTTCGCGTGTAGTAAAGCAGCCGTCTGCGATGCCGAGACGGTCATAGAGTTCGGCGGGATCTTTGGCATTCTGTTCCCCTGTCAGGCCGAGGTTCGACATGATCTTGCCCTCGTCTGTGTAAAGGAAGTCTACAAATTCCAAAAACGCAATCACTTCGTCCTCTGTGAGATTCTTCGTAAGCACGACGGGAGCCTGCCATCTGGTATACTGGAACATCATGTTTGGCTCTTTGTTCTGCTGTTCCTCGCCGCCATAAATGTCGTTGATGGGCTGGCGCGCGCCATAGACCATAATGCCGTCCACGGCATCAATCGATGCGCCGACAGTAGACTGGCGGCCCTGCCACAGCCCCACCTTGCCTTGGAATACGGACTCCGTGTCCACGGCAAAGAACATATCGCTGGTGTGCTCGTCAAAGACTTTGTCGA
>CAYVVW010000002.1:5837-33832 GCA_964455335.1 uncultured Marvinbryantia sp. | reverse complement strand
ATCCTCCACCTGACGGAATAAACCATGACCAACACACCTATGGTAGCGAAACCTAAGGCAACCCATAGATGCCCATTTGTCACGGTCGGGTTGCCCCGCACTTTCAAAAAAAGGAAAAACGCAAACAAAAACATCCCGAAAAGAAACATGGTCAAGTACACATTTCTCAACAAAGATGGCAATTTGACAATGTACTCCGTCGCATTGGCATCTTGCGCAATGTTTTCCTTCCTGTGCAAGTGGTCAAGCATTGCCCCTAAGACACATAGGGTGATTCCGTAAATCAGATGGCGTAAGATCGTCACTCTCATACTCTTCCCTTATCCCTTCCTGTCGGTGCTTACTTCAACACGTGAAAAATGAGTGTTTCTCTCCCAACTTGGATCGTGTCCCCTTCTGACAAGACCAGATTTTCTCCCGCGGACACTTGTGTTCCATTTAGAAATGTGTGGTTGGTAGAATGCAAATCGGTCAGATAAAACCGCTTCCCGTCAGTCCGAATGCAGGCATGTCTGCGGCTGATGCCACTTTTGTTTTCCAAAACAAAATCAGCGCCCTGGCTTCTGCCGATCACAAACACTCGTTTTTCAATTTTTGCGGTTCGTTTTTCCGATGGATACTCTACACTTGCCCCGCCTGCCTTTTTCGCTTTTCCTTCTCCCCGCTTGCGCTTTGGGGCTGACAGATGTTCGTCCGTTCCACTCTCCTTTTGGCTCCGCTCTTGGATGTAATTGCGTACCACAAAGTAGAGCAAGACGAGGATCACCACGCCGAGCAGCACCTGGAGTGTGGGGAACTTCTTTTCTGCTTCCGTTTCCTCATGCTCCGAAAAGCCAATGCCCAGTGTCTCCAAAAATGATTTGAGCGCACTCGCGGAAAGTGCCGCTCCCGCCTTATCCTGCGTACTGGAAGTAAGCAACATCCCAACGGCCTGGCCCTCTCCGTCTAAGATCAATCCCCCGACTGATTCCGTGGTCGCCTGGATGTTGTGGCGAAAAAATATCACATCATCCTTGCGGTACAGGCTCTGCGCCATCCCCAGCTGTGTCTGCACATTATCCATGTTATAAATCTGAATCCCCTGTGCGCCCGTTCCCGGAAAGCTCAACAAATAGACAGCCTCCCCTTTGGAAACGTCCGACTCCGAAAACACAAGCGGCTCTCCGATGTTGATTTTTTGTTCCAATTGAAAGATTGTCAGGTTTCTCTGCTCACTCTCCCCCACCATTTCTGCGCCAACCCTTAAGTCTCCTTGGAAAATGACCTCTACTTTCTCCGAGATTCTGTCATTTTCCTCCAACCCATGCTCTTTTCGAATGGCGTCTTTCTCTTCTTCCAAAAATGCGATATGCTCATAAACCGTGGCAACATAGATTTCGGATTCGCTCCCCGAAACCACAAATCCGGAAAACGATTTTTTCCCATATATCGTCTGATCGCCGTCCCAGCATACGGACTCCACCCGTACAACACTGTTCCCATGCGTTTTGATCTCTTTTAAAATTTCTTCTTCTGATTTCTGTGTTTCCGCCTGTGCATGTGCGCACACAGCGTAAAAACACAAAAAGGGAAATAGCACAAATAAAACTGAACAGATACCTTGTTTCCAAAATATTCGTCTCACCAAACCACCCTCGCCTTGATTTCTCCACGCGAAACCTTGTTTGGGAAATGCCGATGCGACGCACCGGCATTTCCCGAAAAGTAAAGCAGACAATCCATCGGTATGCCAACTGTGGTTTTACACGATCACGTCCGACGCCAACTGGTTCGCCAGATCCTCATTCTTCGTCTCCACATCCGAATACTGGCGTGCCATCTGGATCAGGTCGTCTGAATGTTCCTGGATCATTTTGTAGATGCGATCCATGTCATCCTGAAGCCCCTTGAACTTCGTCACGTAGGCCGTTGCGGCCTCTCCGCTCCACACCTGCCCGGTAAGGCTTGTTACCGTAGATGTCATCTGTTGCGTAATCGTTTGCACTTCCCTTGCCTTTGACTCAAAGCCTGAAGCTGTCCTCTCCAGTTGCTGCGGTGTGACTCTCAATGTGCCTGTGGCCATAATCTTTTCCTCGCTTTCTTAATATCGTTTTGCGCGCTATGCAAAAAGCGCATGTAGGTTTCCTGTGTCAAAAACGCCGTCCCTGCTGATTGGATCTTAGTACTTTCTCTCGCGGGCGGTTGCCGTGTTCGCGTTTTCCGCAGACTCGTAGTTGGCCGCAATTTGCAGCAGGTTGCGCACGTAGACGACGATTGCGTTGTAGAAATTCTGCATCTGCGTGACATCCCTCGTAAATGCCGTATGGAACGCGTCGCTGGTTTCGCCCTCAAACCCGCCGCGGAGCGCAGACTCTTGCTCAATGAGCTCATTCCTTGCGCTTAGGAACTTTTCGTTCATCTCGTTCAGTTCTTCCGCTTTCCTCCTCAACTGTTCAGATGTTACCTGGATTTCACTCGCCATAACCTTTTTCCTCCTTGTTGGTTAGTAATGTGTACTCTATATAATTGCCTCTTCCGGGGCATTATATACGTCTAATAATCTCTGGATCTTGCGATCTCCAATGCTGTCATTTCTGCCCGATAGGTATTTTGCGCAATCCTGCGGATCGTGTCGGCTGTCGATTCTAACCTGTCCGCGGAACGCCTGACATTTTCTTTCAATTGCCTGCACTTTGCGGTATAGGCATTGGCGTTACTCCCAGTCCAATTGTGCGAGAGGTCGGAAATGCAATCTTGCATATTGCGGTTCGCGATATTTTTGAGTTCTCTCGCAATTTGATCCAAGGAATTCGCCTGTCGGTTTGCATTGTTGTAATCCATGCGGATTTCTGATGCGCTCTTCGGCATTTGGTTTCCCTCCCCTATACGATCACATTCTCTGAAAGGAACTGCGTCTCTTCCACCAATTCTGCCTCTGTCTCTTTATAGAGCCCGGCCATTTTCAATAAGTTCACGGGATGGTTTTTCAGCTTTTTTATGATGCGTTCCATATCATCTTCTTCCATCTCGTACAGTTTGTTGTGCATGTCACTTGCCTGCCCTTCCCAGTAGGACCGGCTTCTTCTGACCTCATTTCCGATGCCGTCAAATTGGCGCTTGAGATCGTCTATCTGTTTTTGGATGTCCCCTGCTTCCCTTGTAAGGACATCTGGTGTCACTCTTAGTTTGATCCCCATCTCACACCTCTTTAGATTCTGATTTGCCCGATCAAATCCGCTACTTTTTGCTCACACCTGTTATATTCCACCGATGCATCCCTTTCATACTCTGCCAGGTTTCGGACTGCATCGTAAATCAGATCCAGTTCTCGCAAGTCCTCCGCAACACTCTGTGCGAATGCCTGGTGCGCTTCCCCCTCCCACATGGCATTGAGTGCATCCATGCTCTCGGAAATCTTGTCAATGTCATTTTTTATGCGAGCTATCTTTTCTTCCAGCGCGCCCCTCGTCTGGTCCAACCTGGCTGTGTTGATTTTTATTTTGTCTTCTGCCATTTTCGCTTCCTCTTTCATCATGTGCTTACTGTAGTATCTGCCCCACTCCGACTGCACCCAACACATCCGTCACAGCATAAAACGTTCGATATCCCCAGTTCTGTGTGCGGAAATTCCGTTTTCGCCGATTGTCGTCTAGCCATACGATTCTTTCGTCTGTGTCTTCGTAGAAATCACAAATGCGGTAGAGTGCCATGGCGAGCATCCTCATCTGCTCTTTTTGCCTTTCCAGCCGATTTTGCTCTATGCGAAGCACGTGGAACAATTCGTCCTTTTGTTGGAAGTCCTGGTGCCTGAGCCATGCCAGGACTGCGTCCAACTCCCGCAACAGCGGTTCGTATCGCCGGGCATCTCGCTCCAGCTGCCTGGCCTGTCTTTTGATTACATTCGTTCGGATACTGAACATTGGCATTTTGCATTTCTCCTTTCCTGTGAAACCCATTCTAGCGGAAAATTTGCTTTTCTGTAAAAAAAAAGGATGAATTGCACATTTTCCTGGATGAATGGCAGGTTTTACACCAACATTAGCCTGGATCCGTTCCGTATCCCATATGCCTGCAAGGTGGCGGACTTGCGAAAAATCGTCCGCTGGTCCATCGAGCAGAGCAAAAACCGGTCTGCGTTTTGATGTTCCTTTGATTTCGTCTCATTGCCCACCATGTCCGCGATCTCCAGGATCAGATGCTCCACGGTCACTTTCTCGTCCACCTGGAAATCATACGTCTTGTCCAAAGCCGGCAGATAGATATCCACCAAAATCATTCCCTCACCCCGTTCCTCCACTTTTCTTTTTCTCGGCACCCCGCCATCCTACCCTCGCAGGAATGTGTAAAGCGCATCCTCTGTGTACGGTTCGATCCGCACGTTTGCTTCCGTAAGAAATGCAGCGTAGTCAAAGAGCCCCCCGCGCAATAGGACCGCCGCGCGCGTCTCTTTTTCTGTTTTTGCGTCCGTGACGCGCAGCACCGTCTGCACCGCGTCCATCTGCATCAGTTCCTCCAGGGGATCCCCCTGGCTTTGCAAGCCCCCCAATTCCCCTGCCATCCTGCCAAGCAATGCGAAAAGTTCCCCTGGAAAGGCAGCATCCCCTGCATCCACGTCCGCGGCAAATGTTTCCGCTTCCCTTTTTGGCAAAATCCCACGCTCCCGCAGTTCTTGTATCAGAAAGTTCCTCGGCGTGGTATGCACGCGTATCGCATCCGCGTCATTTTCGCTTTTTTCCAAAATGGCGACCTCTTCGCTGCAAAAGCAGACCAGTGTCTCCGCGTTTTCCTTGGCATCGATCCGCAAATGCTCCTTGGCAGACCGGATGTCCTGCACCATCTTTCCCACGTCCGGCCGCCACTTGCACGCGCCTGCGTCATCCCAGAAAAACAGCCCTCTTTGAAACATGCCAAACACCTGCAGTTCCACATCGCGCTCGCTCATATTGGCAGGTGCCGCATCCACGGGAAGCGGCAGGCGATCCACGCCGGATAAGGCAAACATCACCATCAGCTCCTGGCTGGAAAACAGGAGGTCATTGTACAACATTTCACACATTTGCCCGCTCCTTAAACGCGCCCCGATAACTCCTGGACACCGGGACAAACAGTTTTTCGCCGAGATACAGCGTATGTTCACTCAGCTTGATGCGCGAGATGCGGTCGCGGTTCACGACATAACTGCGGTGGCAGCGCACAAAGCTGGCCGGAAGTTGCTCGGCGATTTTTTCGATGGTCCCGCTGATGCCATATTCCGCAAACTGCGTGCGCACAAACAGTTTCTTGTCGCGCGCTTCCACATAATAGATGCTGTCATAGGGAACGCGAAAGGTGCCGTCCCTGTTTTCCACCCACAAAACTTCTGCCTGCTCTTCTTTTTTGTTCCTTGCGATCATCTGCCCGTAAAATTCCTTTACGACCGTTTCCCATCCCTTTTCAAGCGGGCGCAAAAGCAGGGAGGATGCGCGGATAGAAGGGCGCATGTACTCCATCGGCGAGATGGTGACGTCCGCGAGGACGAGGATTTCCACCTTCCCGAATTTTTTTCGCACCATCCGCGCGCCGTCCAACGCGCCTGGAAGTGACACGTCGATGACCGCCAAATCCAACAGGTCCATCCGCTCCAGCTGCCGTGCCAGCATTGGGCTTTTCGCGCAGACCTGCAGCTCCAGTTTTTCCTCCGTGTTGTAGGCCGTCAGCTTCCCGAGGATGTGCTGAAATCTTTTTGCTTCCGCTTCTTTTGCGAGCAGCATCAACCCGAATATCATGCCTGTGTCTTTCTCCTGCCAATCAATGGAACCGCAATCTTGCGCGCCGCCATCGCCTCTCCCATGCCAGAAATCTGCCCGATGCCCGGTTTTTCCGAGACCGACTGCTCCTTAAAGGATAAATAGTCAAAGTTTAGGAATGGATTTTGCGTGACATTCCCCCCAAAGTGGATCCCCGCCTTATCCGCCACAAAATCCTGGAACGCATGGTAGGCGCGTACCGTAGTTTTGTCAGCCAGATCCAAAACACCCACGAAATAAATGTTGTGGTAGCGTCCCTTTGCAATGAGGGTTTCCATAAATCCGCGCATGCCCTTGGACTTGTTCTGGGCACTGTATACCGTGCCAAAAAACCAGGAGAGATCGCTGATAAAGAGGAAATACGGTGTCTCCTTGCGCGTGTATTCGTACAGTTCCGCCTCCTCGTACCCCTCTTGCAACAGCTGCGCCTTGATCTGGTTGCGCTTCTGGAATTCCGGTGTCAGCGTCTCCTTGAAATACCCAAGGAGTGCCTCCTCTTCCGCAAGGTACGTGATGCCCTCCTGGTTTTCCAATTGCTGCATCTGCCGCGTTCCGTCGATCAGGCAAATGTGCGCGTGCTTCAAAAGGGCGGCCTCCAGCATGACCCTTAGGTAGTTCTTTCGGCCCGTCCGCTGCTGCCCGGCAATCAAGTAACAATAGACGTCAGACAGGTCGATGCTGTAGATGTCCGCGTCTTCCATATTGTAGCCGACGGGCAGCATATGGTCGATCTGGGCGGCGCTCTTTACGCCCTCCTCTTGCACAAACAGATCCCAGATCGGTTTTTCCGGGATTTCCGGAATCTGCCTTGCGCACTTCCCATCCCAGGATTGTTTCATCTGGGCGCACATCGCCGCGATCCGCTCCATTCTCTGGTAGTCGTCTTCTGCCTCCAGGGCAAGCGCGGCCTGGTACTCTAGCACGCGGGAGCCAAACAGCGCCAGACCTCTCCCCTTGATGCCGGTCTCTGGCAGAACCTCGATCTGATTCGTGTGCAGCATGTCCGCATATGCAAACTTGTCGGGCAGCTCCAGGCACAGGACCGTCTTGAGATTTTCGCCGATTCTGCCCGGTATCTCATTCATGCCAAACCCGCCGGCGCACAAAAGCAGGAAAATACCGTGGTTGACCCCTTCCTTGGAAAGCCGCACGATCTGGTCCACATATGCTTCCGCCGTCTTTTCCTTAAATGCGGAAAAGTTGTCTATCGCAATGACGATTGCGGGATATTCCATGCCATGCACCTTGACATATTGGCTGTAATTTCCCCCGCGGAAGGCGACTTTGCGCTCATCCAAAATGCGCGCGATCAGGTTGAAAAATTTGGCGATTTTCTCATCGTCTCCCTCATACATGATGCCGCCAAAATGCGGAAGTCCCTGAAACGCCGACATCATCTTGCTGCTAAAATCCAAGGCATACACATTCAGGTATTCCGGTGCGTATTTTGTCACAAGCCCATAGATCATCGTCTGCATCAGCGTGCTCTTGCCGCTCACGACAGACCCGATGATCGCGTGGTGCCCGCCCTCGGAAAGGCTGAACATCAGCGGGAGCTGCGCCTGATTTTGCGGGTCGTCCACCATGCCAATCGGAATCTCCAGACTCCACGCGCCGGCAGGCGTTTTCCATGCGCCATCCGCAAACGCCGCATCCTGGTATTCCGCAAACGACTGCAGATAAATGTGGTCCGAGAGCACCGGCATCCACAGTTGGTGGTTGTGCCGATAGCCATTTTCCTGCGCCGTCTTTTGGAGATAATCCTTGATGGCATCTAGCTGCGTGCGCTCCCGAAGCTCTGGCAATTTGACATTTTGGCTTGCGGCAAGGCGCACGATTTCTGCCGCGCGCTCCGCCCCCTGGCCTTGTGCCTGGCCATACAGCCGCATGAAGTCCTCCAGGCGCAGCAGGTTGTATTTGCTCTTCTGGTAATCCAGTCCCGCAAAGGCAATGGTGCCATAAAAAGCCTCTGCCGCATCTTCTGTGATTTCGCCGTTTTGCGCGAGCGTTTCCAAAAATCCCACGTCCTGAAATGCTGTATTTTCAAGGCAGAACATCAGATTTTCCACCCACTGCAGCAAGGCTTTCTCTTTTCGGATGGAATGCGCAAGGCCCCCTGTCTGCTCTGTTTTTCCATTTGCCGTCAGCAGCGTGGCGATGACCGCTTTTTCACTGCCCAGGGCTTCGTCATAGGGCGCGCCGCTAAAGCCCGACTGGAACAGCTCATATACCTCGTCATTGCCCACCTGCAGATAGCACCGACCTGCCTGCGTGATATAAGCCGCATCCGGCTTGTGCAGCATATCGTTGCTGTCCTGGCGATCCTGGACGCGCAGGCAAAGCCGAAACTTTGAGTTGCTCCAGATGTTGTCATCCACCGTGCCACTCGGTTTTTGCGTGGCCAAAATCAAGTGAACGCCCAAGCTGCGCCCGACCTGCGCGACGCTGATCAGCTCCTTCATGAAGTCTGGCTCTTCTCTTTTTAGCTCCGCAAACTCGTCAATGATGATGAACAAATGCGGAACCGGCTCCGATGCCTCCTTGTTTTTGTATAATTTCGTATAATTGTTGATGTTGTTGACGCCATGCTCCGAAAAGATGCGCTGCCTCCTGCGGTTTTCGCTCTTGATGGACACCATGGCGCGGAATACCTGGTTGCCGGACAAGTTGGAAATTTGCCCGATCATGTGCGGAAGCCCGTCAAACAGGTTGGCCATGCCGCCGCCCTTGTAGTCGATGATGAAAAAGCCGATGTCGTCCGGGCTATAGTTGATCGCAAGCGACAGCATATAGGTCTGCAAGGTTTCGCTCTTGCCCGAGCCTGTGGTGCCGGCGACCAGGCCGTGCGGCCCATGGTATTTTTCGTGGACATCCAGGTAACAGGGCGCGCCCCCGGACTTTTGCCCGATGAGGCCGCGGATATTGTCGTAGTTGCGGTTTTTCAGCCAACGCTCCTCCGCGCGCAAGTCCGCGGGATGGGAAATGTCGTGCATGTCAAAAAAGGTCAGCGCATTGGGAATTTCCCCGCCCGTCTCGGTCTCCTGCACTTCGATGTTGGAAAGCCTGCGGCTGAACTGATCCAATTTTGCGCTGTCAACCGCGTCAAAGAGGACTTTCGCGCGGTCCTCTTTTTGCGCGGAGACATTGTACATCCCCTGGAAGGCATTGTCACATTCCACGATGTACTCACAGGCATTCGGCAACAGATCCCCGCTCGTGGACAGCATCACCGTGCGAAGCCCAATGTCTGCGCCCGTCTCAAAGACGTATTTCGCGATCATCTCTTCTTCGATCAGTGTCGGGTCTGAGAGGAACATCACAAAATACGGCCTTGGAACTGTCTGCGCACTGCCAGAGCTCGCCTGCGCGTCCTCCGCCCTCTGGCGCAGCACCTTTGCGACCTCATAAAACACATCACTGGATTCCAGGCGGTTCGACGCGATGTAGCGAATCTTTTTGTCCTCCGACCACACATGCGGAAGCCACCGCGCAAACTCCCATTCCCCCGCGTCCATGGAGTTGTTTTCGTCATAAACAAAGATCAGCTTGACATCCGTGTAACAGTTGCAGGCGGCGATTTGCGCGGCCAAAACCTTTGCGACCTGAATGGCATTTTTCTTTTCCGCGTCGCCGATGACACCGACCAGCCGGTGTTCCATCAAGTCCAGCAGGATCGGCACTTTTGTGAGTGTCTTGTAATTGTTGACGATGAACTCCGGCTTTTCCGCAAGCTCATCCCTGTCTAAGTGGAAACGCTCTTTTGGGATTTCGATCGGCACCTGAAAATCGATGTCGCCCAGCCCCAGCCGAAAGCGCAAAAAGTCCTCATGCGACGTATTGCGGTTCCACAGCATGGCGCTTTTCTCATCGTATGACAGGCAAGACTGCGCGTCCGGGTACATGCGGTTGAGCGCGCCCTGGTTGTGCGCATATTTTTCTTTGATTTCCTCTGTTTTCTTCAACAGGTAATTGCTATAGGCCTCATAGCGGTGCGTCTCATTTTCCGCCTCTGTCTTTTTTTGGTAGCGCAAATTTGCCAATGCCCACGCGACGCCGATGGCTGCGGAAGACAGCGCCATCAAAAGGCCAGAATACATAAATAGGCCGTTGGTGCCGCCCGACGCGCGGGAGGACGCCATCATCAGCAACGCGCCCAAAAGCATGGGAATCGCCATGGTAAAAGACGGGCCGATCGTCATGATCAGCGGTTTTTTTTCAGAATTCATCCCCTTTGGCGGCTCTTCTATTTCTATCGGGTCAGACTCGATTTTTTCGATGATGCGCGGGGATCGGTGAAAGAGTTTTTTTGTCGGCAAAAGCGCGGCATCCTCCGCCTGCGCACGCGGCTCTGCGCCGACTTCCCCCACAATCGGAACCAGGCGTTTTTCGTTGATGGAGACATTTTCATTTCCCGTGTCGATGGCCAGAATGTCCCCTAAGTAAACAATGTGCAAGCTGTAGATATTGATGTAATCCCCAAAGCGCAGCGGCTCTGTCTGCGTGACCAATTTTGCATTCACATATAGGCCGTTTTGGCCTTTGCAGATCACGACGCAGTCTTTTCCCTGCCGCCGAATGACCGCATGCTCTTTTGAGATGAGCCGCTGGTAATTGTAGCGAATCAGATTTTGCGCATCCTCGCCAATCGTGATGTGGTTTAAGGTCTGGATGTCATATTTCTGGAAGGCATGAAATACCTCGTCACTCATCCGCACCATGAGGATGAGCTGCTTATTTCCGATCGTGGAGATTTGTAAAATCTGGGATGCGTCAAGTTCCGTTTTTTCGCGCAATTCTCTCTGGTTGCGGTAGATACGGTAGGTTTTTCCTGTCTTGATTTTCCAGACTTGGTTGATCACCTCAAATTCGAGGCAAATCTCATTTTTCAAATTGAAAAAATGCTTGTTGAGCGTGATGGCATAGTCCGCGTTGTTGATGGCGGGCATCACATATTCCTTGAACGCCTCTCTTGAATAAACCGATAATACAAATCCCATCTGTGCCTCTCCTGATCAGTTTTCGTAGATCGCAATGTGCAGTTCCGTATTTCCGATTTTGATGATGTCCTTGCTCTGCAATTTGACGCTTTCTCTTTCGAGTTGGTGCGTCTGCTTTCCCCGCCTGATGAAGATCGGGTTGGACGGGCTTAAGTTTTTCGCATACACCATTTGATTTTTCAAAAAGATGGAGCAGCTTCGGCTTGCCGCAAGTCTTTCATTGATGGGCAACACGTTTTGCATGTCGCTTCCGATCGTCACTTCCTGGTCTAAGTCGAGCAAATACCTTTGCACGCTCGTCTCGGTGTGCACTTCGATTTCCACTTGAAAGCGCGGCATGGCATTTGTGCCAAAATTCATCTCCTGCATATATTTGACTTCGTATGGATTTTGCTTTTGTCCCGCATTGGCATGCATCTCCGGGTTTTTTAGCATTTCCTCCAGCTGCACATTGCGGTTTTTCTGCGTGCTGATTTTCCTGCGCTCCCGCGCGTCTTTGGAGCGCTTGATCTGCAGGAACAAGACGACCGACAGCGCAAGAATCACCAACAGCTCGTAAACCGCAATGGCTCCCCTTGACCACAAAACTTCCATAGTCTACCCTCTCTCTTTACATGCGCACTTCGAAATCAGATTTTCCCATGCGCAGGATGTCGCCCGAACGTATCCGCGCCCTCGACAAAAGCCGCTTTTTGTTGAGCCATGTGCCATTTTTGCTTTGCATGTCCTCCACAAAAATGGCACCTTGCGCACGGAGGAAACGCAAGTGTTTTCCAGAAATATAGTGGTCATCCTTTGTGATCTGCAAATCGCACAATTCCCGATTTCTCCCAACAATATAAGATTGGTTGATGGTGAATTTGAAAATTTCCCCGGTTCGCATGTTGCGCAGGGCGACCCTTGCGCCGCCTTTGTCGCCCCACAGCGAAACCGTATTTTCATATGCGTTTTCGAAACCCATGTCCGTTTCCTTTCCTTACTCTGTCTCTTCTTCCGTCTGCGGGACGTCTTTTTCCCATTTTTTCGTAATCTTTTCGACGGCATCTTCTTTCGTTTTCACGGAAGGATCGACCTCTAGGGTGAGTGGTTTCATATCGATCAGCTCAGGCTCTTTTTCCGGCAATCCCACGTTCATGGTAAGTTTGAGGGTATGCTCGCCCGCCTCTAAAAACGGCAGGTTCATTTCCACGACATATCCCGCCTCCGCAATGTCCAGGACGCTGGATCCAATCCATTCTTTTTCCATGTCCTCCAGGTTTCTGGGCGCGCGGGTGACCAAAAGCTCCCCGCCGCGTCCGCGGATATCCTCGGCCGTATATACTTCGCCGTCTATGTCCACAAACATGCCAAGGCTGGTGCCAGCCTGCGCGTTGATCCAACCCGACAGCAGGATCTGCCCCGCGTTGGCCTTGATGCTTGCGGCATCGTCTTCCACGTCCAGGCCGATCGCAAACCCTTTGTCCTTAAGGAGATAATGCGTGTCAAGCTCCGCTCCCTCTCCCGCAAGCCCCAGGGCTTCCATGATTTCATCGTTGTTTGCGCGCCCCTCGGCGCTGACCGAAACCTCCATGGTCTGCAGGACTTCCGACAGCCCGCTTTGCGCATCCTCGGCAACGAGCTGCAGCTCATAGGCGCCTGACTGCAACTCCTCTAGAGAATAGCTGCCCTTTATCTCGTACCCTTGCGTGGCCGCGATCTGTTCCTGATACTTATTTTGCCTTTTTTTCAATGTCTTTTCGCCCAGTTCCTTCTTCTCTGGCACGAAACTAGACACAAGTTGTCCACTTTGCAGGAAATCAATGTGGATATCTGCGTTGGAAAGTGTGTCATTTAAGAGCACCCACCCTTTCACGCGCAGTTCTCCCTCCAGTTTGTCGCCATCCTGCGGGCGTTCTAGCATACCAAACACGCGTGCAGTCGGAACTGGCGCCTCTGTTGGCGCTTCCGTCGGTGGCTCTGTCGGGGCTTCCGTTGGTGCCTCTGTCGGCGCTTCCGTTGGTGCCTCTGTCGGGGCTTCTGTCTGAACTTCCGTTACGACCTCTGTCGGTGCTTCTGTTGGTGCCTCTGTCGGCGCTTCTGTCGGGGCTTCCGTTGGTGCTTCTGTCGGGGCTTCCGTTGGCGCTTCTGTCGGGGCTTCCGTTGGTGCCTCTGTCGGGGCTTCTGTCTGAACTTCCGTTACGACCTCTGTCGGGGCTTCTGTTGGCGCCTCTGTCGGGGCTTCCGTTGGTGCCTCTGTCGGGGCTTCTGTCAGGGCTTCTGTTGGTGCCTCTGTCGGCACTTCTGTTTGCACTTCTGTCAGAGCCTCTGTTGGGGCATCCGTCTGGCTCTCGATGCGCGCCTCTGTCTCCGCAACAGCTGCAAGCACCTGTGCCGCAGCGCCATCCCCACCACCTGCATTGGCCACCAAGCTCCTTTGCGTATTTTTCATTTGCGTGCCGTAGACGATTCCCCCGATGCCAAGCACGAGTAGGATGCCAGCTGCCGCAACCGGAGCCGCGATATTGAGCCGTTTCTTTTTGGGCTGTGGCCATTCCCCTGGGAATGTCGGGTCCGGACGCATGCTCGCAGAGCGAGAGCTTACCGAGCGCGCGCTCATAGAACGCCCGCTCATAGAACGCCCGCTCACAGATCGCCCGCTTACCGAGTGCCCGCTTGCAGATCGTCCGCTTACGGAATTCTGCCTCGGCCCTGGCATTTCCCCTATCAGGGATTTTTGGCGAAGCGATTCGCCTTGCGTCTCTAAGATATGCAAGACGGCGCGATAAAGGTCCTTTGCGTTTTTGTAACGCTTTTCCGGATCGTATGCCAGGGACTTTAGCAAGACCTCGTTAATCTCCTTGGACACGCCGTGAATCGGCGGGATGGCATCCCCGCGCATCCTTTTGTTAAAAGCTTCGTCTGCATCGCTCGCATCCGGGTTTTTCGGGTAAAAAATGTGAACGTTTTTGTTCAGAAAATAATATACCACGCAGCCAAGCGAGTAATAATCCGCGCGCTTGTCATACTTTTTGCGGAAGTATACCTCCGGGGACATGTATTGCATCGTACCGACATAAGTACTCGCAAAATTTGTGTCCATGACTTGCCTTGCAACGCCAAAATCCGACAATTTGTAGTCGCCGCTCTGGGACCGCAAAATGTTGTCTATCTTGATATCCCTGTGAATGATCCGCTTTTTTTCGCAAAAAATGAGCGCATTTGCGATGTCTAGCCACATCTTCACTGCATCATACTGCGTTTTGATGGCATCAAATTGCCTGTTGAGCGTGCCGCCAAATTGTTTCTTTTTGATCAGCGGCTCGAGCAGCTCCATACGTATGAGGATATCCCATCCGATCTGGTTCGGATTTGGATTTTCCACAATGATGTGTTCCTCATAGCGCACAATGTTGCCATGATCCCTGCATGTGTCCAGGATCTGAATCTCATCCTCGATGCGGTTGACCTGTTTCCAGAAAAAGGTGCGCACGGCTTCCGCATTTGGCTGCTCATTGAACGCCCTTTGCAAGGCAGACTCATCCTTTGGCACAGGAATATATTTCAATGCAGACACAAAGCGATTCCCCTGGGAGTCCTCGCAATAGATTTTGTATACTTTCCCAAAAGATCCGGCACCAATGGGCTGTTCCACCGTTTCGTCAATGCGCCATTTTCCAAAAAAAGGCTCGTATTTTCTTATCGTATTATCTGCCATTTGCCCATCACCATTTTGCATTTACTCGTTCTTTTCTGGATGCGTCACACACAAAAAACAAGCACTGTCACATTGTCGCGCCCGCCATTCGCCAAGGCGGTTTTTACCAATTCCTGTGCGGCGGCCTGTGGCTTCTTGTGTTCGCTTAGGATGGCCTCTATCTGATCGTCGTCCACCATATCTGTCAAACCGTCGCTGCAAAGCAGGTACCTATCGCCCTTTTGCAACTCCACGTCCCTTACGATATAGGGAGCTACCGGGATGTCCGTCGGCATCCCGAGATATTGCGTGATCACATGGCGTTCTGGGTCTGTCCTTGCCTTTTCCGGTGTCAGAAGCCCCATGTCAATCATGCGCTGCACTTTGGAATGGTCTTTGGAAACTTGTGTCAGTTTTCCTTTTCTCATCCGGTATGTCCGGCTATCCCCCACATTTGCGGCCAAGGCATGGTTGCCCGTGACCACCATCATGGCGACCGTAGTGCCGGATTTCCTGGACTTTTTCACGGAGTCCTCGTAAATGTGTTCCGAGATCTCCCGCAGGCTTGCGGTCAGTTCCTGCGGATCTTGCAATGGAACGTGGTTCTTTTTCATGTTGGACAGCTCCATGGCCGCCCGATGCGATGCCTCTTCGCCGCAGTCAGCACCGCCCATGCCGTCACACACAGCGTAGATCTGGCAGGCATCCCGGAAGGTTTGCACAATCCCCGCGCCGTGATCCATTTTTTCAAGTTCCAAAATCGTTCCATTGAGGCAGAAATTGTCCTCATTGTTCCCGCGCACACGCCCCTTGTGATTGGCCACTGCGGCGTGAATGGTGATCTTCGTCTTTGCTGCGGGTTCGATCGTCTTTTCCAATTCGGGCCTTTTCTCCGGATTGAGCGTGGTCTCATCATCCATCGCCCGCGAACGCGCTTCCCCCTTGTCTGGCGTTTGCTCCTTTTGCCGATTTTGGCTCCCGCTGCGGTTCTTGCGTTTATCCCACAGCAGGACACCGATTACTCCCGCCAGGACAACAATGCCTAGCATCAAAAACAGATACTTCCCAACCGGAGTCTTCTCTGTCTCTTCCTGCTCTGTGTCTGATTCTGATTGCTCCTCAATCATGGGCAGGCGCTCGCTTTGCAGCTCTTGCGCTTCCGTAAGGTCAGACTCCTCTGTCAAATCACTCTCATGCTGTGCGACCGATGCGCTTTCCCATTCGCTCTCGGTTGACAAATTGCGCTCGCTTTGCGTTTCTGCTGCATCTGTTGCGCGCGCGCTTTGTGCTTCTGTTTCGCTCTCCGCTTCTGTCTCCTCGCCTGGGCGGGGGCTCGGCTGCGGACGGCTGTTTGCGCCCACTGATGTCGGACGCTCTTCGCTTTGTTCTTCCGTTTCGTTTTCCGCTTCTGTCTCCTCGCCTGGGCGGACGCTCGGCTGCGGATAGCTGTTTGCGCCCACTGATGTCGGACGCTCTTCGCTTTGTGCTTCCGTTTCGCTTTCCGCTTCTGTCTCCTCGCCTGGGCGGCCGTTCGACTGAGGATAAGCATTTTCGCCCACTGATGTCGGACGCTCTTCGCTTTGCTCTTCCGTTTCGCTTTGCCTTTCACGCGCGTCCGTGTCCATCGGACTCGCCTCTCCGTCCGGGCGAATGCCCACCAAAGGACCTGTGACATTCATCGTGCCGGAGTCCTCTCCAGGAGTACTTTCTTCCAATGGCGCATTTTCTTCCAATGGCGCGGTTTCGCCATCTGCGTCGGCTGGGTATTTTACCAGTTTCCACTCCGCTTCTGACGCTTGCAAAAGATACATGGACGCATCTTCTGGCAATGCGGCTTCCCATTCTTTTGCGGTTCGCTCTTTGCGCGGTTTTTCCACCGCAAAATCGCCGATTTTTTCCGCAAGGGCCAATGTCAAAATCTCATGATTCTGATCGTCATTTTGATCATTCACCATGACATAGACATCCTCACTTGGGATGGCTGGTGCGCCCCCTCCCTGTGTCGTCTCGTCCGTGTCCGCTTCCGTCTCTTGCAGCGCGGTTTCCGCCTCTTGCAGCGTGCGTTCTTCTGAGTCGCGCGCGGTTTCTGTCTCTTGCTGTGTGGTTCCTTCTACCGTAACGATCGTTTCTGTTTTGTCTTTACCAAAGCGTCCTGTCGGTTTGCACAGTCCGATGCCATCTTGCCACATGCCATTCTTTTTTTCATATAACCTGAGTGCGAGCGAGTTTTCCACCAGCGGCACCCCATCTAAATCGTGGCCTTCGTCTCCCATGAGTGTGGCTTTTAGTTTCTTGGGTTGGTATTTTTCGGAATCGATGGACACCCAATACCACGATCCGCCCACCTTTACTCCCGCGTAAACGACGAGCAGATATTCCTCCGCGTCAACCGCAAATTCCTCCGTCAGGCGAAAACTCGCCGTTTCATCCTGGACGGTAAAGATCGCCTGTCTTTGCGCCTGACAGACGTTTGAAAACAGCAACAGCATACATGCCGCAACCAAACAGATTTTCCCAACTGCCTTTCCCATGTGTGTCTCCTTGTCTTAAGATGCCCCACGGATTGCGGCATCACGAATATTCTTCGTGGAAATCCCCATGTCCCACGATGCGCACCCTGACCGTTGCCTTTCCAAGCCGCAGCACATCATCGTCGCGCAGGCGTTCTTCTCCCATTACTTCCGATCCGTTGAGGTACGTTTTGTTCCTGGAGTTGTCCTGCACGTAAAGCCCGTCTGGGCGGTTTACGATGATCGCGTGCCTTCTGGATGTCTGCTTGCGCTCTTCTCTCATAGAATTGAGCACAACGTCGACATCACACTCCTGACCGCGTCCCAGGACAAGCGTATCCTGGATGTTGCGCATGATCATCTGCGTTTTGCCGTCAAATGTGATCTCAAACGCAATCTGGAGTCCGTTATCGACCACGCCAAATACCGTTTCCTCGTTGTCGGGCATCACGGTGCCATCTATGGTCTCCTCACCATGCGATCCATTCAACCCATTCGATCCGTATGGATCCCAGGTCTCTCCATCCTGTGGGGAAACAAGCGGTTTTGTGGCCATGGACCCCTGTCCGCCATTCATGTACCCATTTCGTTCATCCATCGTGCCCGGCTCAAATTTCCCCTGCGTGTCGGTGTCACGAATTTCATCTAACACAAATCCCGAATTTTTCTTTTTTCTGTAAATCAAATAGACAACCAAAATGAGGACAGCGATCAAAATCAGCGCGGACGCCGCAACGAGAATCCAATTATCCCGCAAGACTTGTGCCACTTTCGCAAAGCCAGTTTTCTCTGGCTCTGTCTGCGCTTCCGTCACTTCCTCCGTCACCTCTTGCGGCGCTTCCGTCGGTGCCTCTGTCGGCGCCTCGGTTGGGGCTTCCGTCGGCGGGGCTTCGGTCTGGACAACCACGTTGTCCATGCTCAGGGAGTAGACATAACTCAAACTCGACACATTATATCCGTCTGCCTGGTAAGTCGCATTCCACACAAGGTCATTTTTTCCAAAGTTGGAAATGTCCGGCTGCACGTACAGACAATACGTGTTGCGCATCCGTTCGCCAACCGTCCGCACGGCGTCCTGCACAGACATATCCGCATAGGAAAGCACTTCCCCGCCCGACTGCCGCGCAATCTGCCCGACGGAATTTAAGTTTGCGGAGGCATCTTTCCCCTTCACGCCAACCACATAAATGGGAATCCGCGTCTCGGCGATATCGATGAGCACCTGCTCCTCACTCGACGCGCCGTCAGAGTCGTCCATGCCGTCCGTAAACAGGATAACCGCCGCCCGCTCGGGCATGGTGTCAATGTTTTTGCGCTGCCCATCCAGCGCATAGGAAAGCCCCTTGTACAGATAGGTGTAATCTGCCTCGCTCTTGACCTCATTGACCGCGGCCAAAAGCTGGTCGCGATTTTGCGTAGAGTCACAGACAGACTTGATCTCCGTGCCAATCGTAATGATGCGCGCATAGTCATTTTGGGACATCCCATTGACAAACTCCGTGATCGCGGCGCGGATTTCCGCCATCTCCTGCTCTGTCACGGAACGCGAAATGTCAATGCAAAAAATGTAGGAAACACCCTGCCCCGTGGACTGGAACAGCGCCGCGTCCTGCACGGGAATGTCCTGCCCCTTGTTGATATTGACGGAAAACTGCTCCTTCGCCAAGGCGTCCGATGTCGGCTTTCCCGCCCCGTCCAAAGCACTCACATACAAACAGACCACATTTCCATCTTGGGAAATCTGGCTAATGCTCAGCTTCTCCACTTCCGCAAATGCCACCGTCTGGAAAAGAAACCACCCGCACAGCACTGCCAAAATACCCATCACGCAACGGTTCTTTCTCATACACACATCCCCCATTCTTTTCATCTCGATCCTCTTTTCTTTGTACGATTTCCTCGTTCCTATTTTCTATATTTTTATTTCCTACGGATTCAGGATCGCGTCCATTTCCTGTATCATTTCCTGGTCTTTTAGGCGAAATTTGATTTCCACGCGCCGCGATTTCTCGGGATGCACTGTCCCGTCTTTTTTGTAAATCGGGTCTTTGTCCGCGCACCCATTGGCCGTGACGTGCGACCGGAACTCCTCTGTCATGCGCTCCCCGAGAAAGGAAGGTCCGTCCTCGATGACATAGCGCGTGACGCTAAACGCCCGCTGCTGCGAAAGTTCCAAGTTGTGCAAATAGGACCCACTGTTGTCCGTGTGTCCCTCCACAATGATTTCCGCAATATAATCCCGAAATTTATCCTGGAAGATCACGCCTAAGTATACCGGCATGAACTTCTGAAAAAAGATTTTTCCGTCCTCGCTTAGGACATTGCTGTCTTTCGCAAACAAAATGGAACTCTCAAAAATGATTGCCCCGGTCTGTTTGTCCGCTTGGACTTGAATCTCGTTTTTTTCCAATTCCGCATTGAGTTCCTGGATGAGGCGCCCGCGCACGCCCACGATTTGCTCGATCTGCGCGGCCTGGCTGTCCAAGGCGGCCTGTTTTGCCACCAGGTCCTCACTTTGTTTTTGAATCAATGCCTGCTGCTCGGCAAGTTGCGCCTCCTGCCCTCCCAGGCGCGCTTCCTGTTCCAACAGCTTTTCCTCCTGGGCGCCAATCACGCCCTCTTGCTCTTCCAGCAGGGCCGTGCGGCTTTCCAGGTCTGCCTGCACGATGGCAAGCGCCGTCCTTTGGCTCTCCACTTCCTGCAATTTTTCCTGGTAGACAGCCTCCTGGTTTTCCAGCTCCGCCTTGTAAAGGGCGAGCACCGAAGTCTGCTCTTCTCTCATGGATTCCTGCAAGGCAAGCGTCTGCGCGTTGTTCTTTTCCCTTGCGTCGATATATTGGTAACAGATAAAGAAAAACAAAAGAACAAAGACCAAAAGCAGGCCGCAGTACAGGTCCGAATAACTCTCCCAAGGGCTGAAACTTTCCCTGTCCTCATAGGACGAATGGTATCTTTTTGGCATGGCTCTCTCCCTACTCCCGCCCGCGGCTTTGCCTGTCATTCATCACGCGCAGCTCCGCCAAAATGGCGTGCAAGGCCTGTATCACCGTGGCGTCTGGCGTGAGCCTTGCCATGATATGCGTCTGGCAGCTCGTGACAAATTGCTTTAACGTGCGCTCCGCGCTGCTGATGGCGATGCGCCGGATCAGCTGGAAAACCAACGCCAGCACAGCCCCCGCAATCGAGGTATAAAATGCCGTTCCCATGCCGGAGATCAGCACGGTGATGGATTGCCCCATGGTTTCCGTGGAGCTTAAGTCCAGCGAGGAGAGCCCTGTCACAATGCCGACAAAAGACCCCACGATGCCAAGTGTCGTCAGGATGCCCGGGATCGTCTCCCCAAACGCGGAGTGCCCCGGCTCATGTATCGCCACATAGGGGTTGATGAAGTCATATACTTCGCAAACCCCGTTGTTTTTTCTCGTCAATTCCAAGTTGCTGAGAAACCGATCCCAGCTGTCATTTAAGTACCGGTTGTTCAAAAATCCCGATTTCGCGTAAACGTAACTCCCATCCGCGTTCCGTTTTCCCAGATTTTTATGGGCGCTTGCAAGCGCCCTTTTCACATTTTGGATTGGCAAAACGCACAGAAAAATCCCCGCCAGAAAGATTGCCGCCATCACAAGATAAATCCAAAAATCTACCCTTGAAATCACGCTCCATAACATATGGCAACAACCCTCCTGGCAAAGATTTTCCTAATACTTGACTTGCTATTCTATTGCTTTTACTTTCTTTTTAGCGCTCCTGGTATGTCTCATACCATTTGCCATGTTCCTTGCTGTCCAGGAATTCAAACACGTCAAATTCCGTAATGTATTCCGTCCAAATTGTCAGGTCCTTCTCGTCCACGACCCAGATGGTCCCATCCTCCGACAGCGGGATTTCCTCGCCATAGGCGTATGCTTTCCCAGTCTTGTTTTTCAGGTCATCCAAAGTCGGGGTGGAATCATACACATAGAGTTTTTCATTTTCTATGCGGTAGTCCTCCTCGAGAATGTCCTCCGGCAGCTCCAGCTGCGAAGAAACCGAAACGCCACTTTTCGTTTTCTGCACGGTGAACGTGCCGACCTCGTAGCTCATGCCCATCAAAAGCGGAAGCGTGATCGCGTCCTCTTTTTCGCCAAAGTCAGATAGCGAAACAGGTGTCGCCGCATAAGTCACAGAGTCCTCCGCCTCGGCAGAATAGAAGATTTTGCCGAGCGGGTGCACGGTGCTTGTCACTTCGGACGGGTCTTCCGGCTCTGGGATCTCGTAATGCCTGGACTGCCGGTTTCCGGCGATGTCGGTCACGACGATGTCAAAGGAATGTTCCCCGCCAATCATCAGCGGCACGTCCGTCATCGTGAAGTGGCCAAAACGATCCACCTGCAGCTCGTATGCATCCGATGTTTCCCCTTTGTTGACCAAGATACCAACCGTGGTGTTCGGCTCTGCCATGCCGCCGATGTACTCCATCGCCTCGTAGATGGGCGAGAGCAGCGCGGGCGACGCGCAAAATGCGTCATATTTTGCCGTAATCGCATGTCCCGTGCCCGTCACGTCCACATACTGCGCACTGATGGTAAAGTCCTCGCCTTCCGGCAGGCCAGCCAGGTCAAATTTGAGTTCCCACGACCCATTGCTGTCGCTCCAGGTCTCTTTTTTCGTTGCAAATGCCTTCTGCGTCACGCCCGCCACGGTCACTTCGATCTCCTCGCAGGCGCACGCCGTGCCGCTGACGATCAGCGCCGTCGGCCTGTTGCTGCCATCCAGGTAACCATTTTGGTTCAGCTCTGGGCGAATCGAGAACGCAATCGGCGTATTGACGGCAGAACGCGCCGCCGTGGCATTTCCAGTCGCCGTATGCCCGGCCTCGTCCGTGTAGGTAACGGTGATGGCAGATCCCGACGGAATCAGATTCTCACCGGACCAAGTCACCGGAAGCACTGCCTGCTGCCCCATCTGCCCAGTTACCTCCACCGTGGCATTGGGGATTTCCACGCTGCTGACCTTCCCAACTTCCGGCAGGTTGATCGAAATCTCCTGCCCGCGGTTCTCAAACTTGATTGCGTCCGCGCCGATCGGGAACGCAAGGTCGTCCACATAAAACTGGACGGTCTGGGCTGTGGTTTCAAAATTCAAGGTGTCCACGACATCCACCGTCATCGTCTGCACGGCATGTGTGGATCCCACGTTGTGGGGTTCTGCCTTGATTGCCTTGCCCGCCTTTTGGATGAGCAGTTTCTTTGCCGCGTTCTCACCCTTCTGGTAGGTGATGGCCAGCAGCCCGTCAAATGCCTGATTTGCGCCTGCCTGGACCTGCACCTCGCCCGTTCCCTCGGACTGAGGCTCCTGGGCGTCCCCCGTTTCAGACTGTGCCTCTTCCGATTCCTTCTGTGCCACAATCTGGGAAGTGAGGGAAAGGTTTGCCTTTCCGTCATTGACTGTGATAAATTGCATCCCCTGGGAATTCGTCGGGAGCTTGCCCCAGGAAAGGTTCACCTTGACAGGAACAACCTTCACTGTCAGCGTCGTATCCGACACGCTGTCGCCTTGTCTATCCACCAGCTCAAGCTTCAGCTCTGTGCCAGCCGGCAGATATCCCTTCCATGTCACATCCCCTTTTCCATTTCGAATACCTTTTTCGCTTTCACCGTCGAATGCTTTGGAGTAATCAGCTTCCAGAAGCGTCACTACTTGCTCTTGCGAATTTACAAATAAATTCTTCAAAGTCCCGTTGTCCGCTCCCTTGACATACTCATCGACTACCCAATCCCAGTTTCCATCCTGGAACTCAATCCCGTCTTTCTCCCCAGACTTCGGGAACTTCGGCGTAATCTTGATGTCGATGGGCGCGCTCTTTTCCCTCGCCGCATTCGGATCGATGTTCGTGCGCACAACAAAGGACGTATCCTGCGTCGTGATGGTCAAAGGCTCGTCCGTTGCCTCTATCTGCAGGGGCTCAATTTCAAAATCGATCCAGTCCACAACTGTCAGGTCATAATTGGGATAGAACTCATCTCCATACTGCAATCTGTAGCCATAGAACCCGACGGCCTCGCCAGCGTCTCTCTCCAAGATATAGTCGCCAAGGATCGACCTCACCTTGCGCGCGGTCAAGTCCGTTTCTTTGACCTGGATTTCCGCCTCATACTTGTAGTAGTCCGGCTCCGCGTAGCTGTACATTTTGCTCTGGCCGAGATCGGGCCTGAGCACCACGGGAAGCCGATGGATGGTAAACACCACGCCTTCCACAAACGTGATCGCGTAATTTGCCGCCTGCTGCGCGTCAAAGGTCAGTGAAAACTTGTAAGTTCCCGCCTCCTTTCCCTCTTCGCGCTGCAGCACTGCCTCGCCCAGTTTTACATTTGCGTCCTCACGCAATTCCTTGATGATGTCATTTTGGATGTCTTTTGCCTTTGCACTCTTCCAGGCATCCACCAGGTTTAGGTTCTTTTCTGTAATCGTGACCGTATAGGCAAAATCCGGATCTTCATTTTTGCCATAATACTTGCCCTGGCCCTCGTTCGGCCGGATCTCGATCGGCAGTTTCTTGATTGCAAACGTCGCGTCTCCCGCATAAGTCAGCTCAAAATTCGCGGCATTCTTTGCGACATCCGTCAGGTCATACGCATACGTTCCGACCACCTCGCCAGCCGCGCGCTTTAGCACGCCTGTCGTCTGCAATTCCCCCTCGATCTTGGCTTTCAGATCCGTTTCCGGGATGTCAGTATCTGCAGCTGTGATCGCCGCGTCCGCACGCTTTTTCCCAAACGTCGCCGTGTAGGCAAAAACGGCAGGATCCTTTTCCTTGTAGAACTTGTTCTGGCCCGCTGCCGCCATCACCGTCACGGGGAGCTTAAGGATGGTAAACTTTGCTCCCACATACGTTATGGCAAAGTTTGCGGACTCATTTTGTTTTAAGGGAACATTCAACGTGACCGCATATGTGCCGGCAGCTTCGCCAGCTGCACGCTTTAAGAGACGGTCCACGCCATATTCCTTTTTCAGTTCTTGCGAGACAACCGCTATGGCATCCGATGCGTTCCCATCTGCATCCTTCCAGATGGGTTTTGGAGAAGACTCGCCCTGTGCCGGAGCCGGAACAAAAATGGTAAATCCATTCTCACGGCTCTCCAAATCCGGGTCTTGCACCTTGCCATAATACTTCGACAAGGCGGGCGCCTGGATGGTGACTGGCAGCTTCTTGATCGTAAACGTTGCGGTCTCGTAACGCAGTTTATAGTTGCCATAGATCTCTGGCTGAGTGGGAGCTTGGCCTTCTTCTGTTGCTTGGAACAAAACAGACTGCTCATAGTCTGCTGCCAGCTCGCCCTCCTCGCGGGAAACGAACGCCCCCATGCCATCCAATTCCGATTTGACCGTTGCTTGCTCTAGTGCCGTGTTTCCTTCGATCGTAACCGAGTAAGTGAGTGCTGGATCCGCCTCCAGGTAATATTTCTCCTGGTGGTTCGGCTGTACCAGAACTTCCAATTCCTCGACAGAGAAGGTTGCACCCGCATAGGAAATCGCAAAATTCTTGGTCAAAACGCCTGTTTCCGTTACTGCTTCTGCCCCCGCAAGGATCGGTTGAACGAGTCGAACGGGGTACTTGCCCACGGACGGCTTTTTCGGATCGTCGAGCTCCTCGGTCCAGGACAGGATGTCCTTTTCCCCGAGTTCAAACTCCGCCTGCAGCTCCGACACGATGCGATCCTGGCCGATCTTACTCGCCTGGTCGTCCACCGTGATCTCATATACGAGCGGCTTCACCGTTTCGCCATAGGTCATCCGGAGGTTGTCGTTTACGTCTGGCACCGTGATGGTAATCGGGAGCTTGCTTACCGTGAGTGTGGCTTTTTCATCATACTTGACGATGTAATTCTTTGCGCCTGCATTCTCTGTCAGGTCCTGAAGCTCGTACCCATACGTGCCGGTTGGCGCCGTTTCTGCCGTCAGCCCCTCCGTGTATGCCACCTCGAGGACCTCTGTGCCCAACTCGGTCTTTACCTCCTCCGGCGTTTTCTTTGTTCTCTTCGCCTCTTCCGCTGCATCCCCAGTGATCTCCACCGTGTAGTCCGCTGTGGACGGGTCTGGCTGGCTGTACAGCTTTTCCTTGTTCCCCAGCGACACCGTGACCTCGAGCGGCTCCACCGTGAGCTTGGCCTCGCCGTATGTCACGTTGTAATTGTCAAAAATGTCCTCTCCCTTGATTTCATACGCGGCCACATTCCCTGCACCGTAGTTGGGAACGGAAAGATTGGCCTGCGCCTTCGTCTCCTCCAGTTCATCCCTTACGGTTTCCGCGTCCATCTCGTTTCCTGGCACCGCAACATCGTAGGTGAGTTTCGGGATGTCTGCGCCATAGAGCATCTCCTGCGGATGCTGGGTGACGGTTACGTTGCACTCTTGGATGATCAGCTTCACTTTCAGGACAGAGCCATCCAAGCTCTCATGATTGCCATCGATCTGTGCGGTCGCCGTGTAGGTTCCTACGTTCTTCGGCGCTGACACTTCCTCGCCAGTGGCATCATCCGTGTATGTAACGGTATACTCTCCGTCGTAGCCGTCCGCAGACGGATCCCCCGTAGACTGTTCTTTACCATTGTAAGTGACGGTTTTCCCTTCCCATGCAAACTGCAGTCCTTTTTGGAGGACTTTGAAAACATCCTCCTCAGTATAGGCGATTTCAAAATTCGTTGCCTTCTCCCTGTCAACGAGTAGCCTTATGGGATACTCGTCAACAGGTGGTTTGCTCGGATTGCTGATACCATCTGTCCAGGACAAGATGTCCTTATCTGTAAGCCCACTTTTCCCTTTTAGCTCAGCAACAATCGCATCTCGTTCAAGCGCACTCTCTGGTCCATCCACGGCTTCCGTCACACGCGCTTTCGTGATTTCATATTCTACTTCTGGCGTTGGCAGTGGATCCCCATAGGTCATCTGCAGATCACTGGTCACCACGATGGAAATCGGAAGCTTGTGTACAGTGAGTGTACTCGGAACATATTCTACGTTGAAATTCCTGGACGGTTTCTCTGCAGAAACAATGTCGTAATCACCAACCGCCCTTTTCCTTGTTTCATAATCTGGAACAGCGAAAATCCCATCACCCAGTTTGCCTTTTATGAGATCCTCGCTCAACACCTCATCCGCTCCGGCTGTTACACGGTAGGTAAGCGATGGGATGTCCGCACCATAGACGATCTCCTTCTTTTCCGCCGTAACGGTGATGTTCCGCTGGTTAATGGTCAATGTTACTTCTTTTTGTCCCGTAAATGCGTAGTTCTCTTCATCGTTGAATGTCACGCTTGCGGTATATACGCCCGCATCGGTTGGATTCGCTACCGTTCCACCCGCCGCGTCTTTGTATGTGACGGTAAATCCCGCGCTATAACCATCCGTTTCCGGATTATCCACATAATGTGCTTGACCATCGTAAATGACCTCTTTGCCTGCCCACTCTACCGTGATCGTTTTCTCTGCAACGGTAAAAAACACAGTTTCGTAGGTGATCGTAAAGTTCGTTGCCTTCGCCTCTTCAAAAGTGAGTTCCACTGGATAGGAACCCTTAGCGGGTTTTTCCAGGTCCGCCACACCTTTGGTCCAGGACAGAATTTCCTCGACCCCACCTTTGTCTTTCAGCTCGTCAACAATCTCTTCTTCTGAAAGTGCAGTCTCAGGAGCATTCACAGCACTCGGAGTGATTGTATACTTCAGTTCTGGCACTTTACCACCATAGATCATCGACAGCCTACTCTCGTCCACAGTAATGGTGATCGGAAGCTGCACTACATCGAAGTTCGCCGAATTGTAGGTCACGTCGTAATTCAGAAAAGTGTCCGTCCCATCGATCGCATACGTATCGACATTCCCATGTCCCTCAGGCGGGTACTCCTGAATGGAGAGATTTGCGTCTCCCAATTCCTCCTTTACAGTCTGCTTGTCCATCCCCTTCACGGTCACGTCATAGGGAAAAGACGTCGGGGTCTTTGCTCCATAAACGATTTTCTGCTCCTGCGGTGTGACGGTAACCGCCCGCTCCTTAATGGTAAGGGTTGTTTCTTTTTGGGAAGTGTCCGAAAGCTTATAATTCTTACGATCGGCCAATTCCACTTTTGCAGTATAGCTTCCTGCATTCTTCGGGTCCTCTGTTTGTAGTGCGTCACCCAGGTAGTAGGAAATCGTCACTTCTCCATCATAGTCTTCTACCGTTGGCTCCTGCACTTCATGCGAGGTGCTATCGTAGGTAATCTCCTCAGTCTCCCATGTGGAAATCGTAACTTCCTTTTGGGTCACTTCGAATTTCCTTTCTGCACCTTTGAGCTCATAATGCTTAGCTACCTCTGCCTCCTCGATGCTTGCCACCAGCGTATACGTACCAGCATCTTTAATTTCTGTTCCTTCTTTGGGAGAAACTTTAGCCTTATTCTCGCCAGGGTCCGCATCAAGTCTTGCAAAGGTCGCGGTCGGCAAAGAACCTTCTTCAATCACACTGCCCGTATACGCGATCGACTCACTTCCATTCCAAGTAACCTCAACTTCTGCCGGCACAATGGTAAACTTAATCGTTGCGCTTGCGCCAAGTGTTTTTCCCTGAAGTTCATCTGGCTGCTTGGCTGTTGCAGTAACAGTGTACTCGCCTGGCTCTTTTACCTCCTCTGCTCCATCTGGTCCTTGGATTTCCCAGTTGAGACCGTTGCTGAGGGTAACCCCCTTCACTTCCGCCTTGATCGCTCGTACCTCTGCATTCCACTCAAATTCATTGGCACCATCTTCGCCAGTTTCTGGATTCCATTCTCCATCTAGCGTCCAGGTCACCTCTACGACATCCGCTTCGCTGGACTCTGTGTCGGTAGCGGATGTTTCATCTGTACTGGGGGATGATGTCTCGTCACTGTTCCCAGTCTCTGAGTCTATGGTTTCCACAGCAGCACCCGCACTTTCGCTCACAGCCGCTACTTTGCGCGGATCTTCTGTTTCTGGCGTTTCCGATACCTCTGGTTGCGCAGCGTCCGTTGTCTCTTGTGATGGGTCTGCCTCTGCCGTTTCCTGCTCGACCGTTTCC
>CAYVVW010000002.1:0-5827 GCA_964455335.1 uncultured Marvinbryantia sp. | reverse complement strand
CCCCTGCAGATTCACTTTCGGCAGCTGCCGGCTGGGTGGAACCTTCCGACTGGCTGTCCTCTTGTTGCGCAGCTTCTGAACGCGGCACATCCTGTGTATCCTGCGTTTCGTCCGCAGCCTTGGATGCGTCCGTTTCTGGAGCAGCCGTTGTCTCCTGCACGTCACTGACACTCCCGCCATCACTCGCAACCGTTCCCATCGGAACGCTTGTCAGGAGCATGGCAGAAGCCAACGTGACACTCAGCAGTCGCTTCAATTGCCTCATTTTCATTGCATCTCCTCCGCTTCTGGTTTAGATTTAACCATGTTTGCGCAAACACCACCGATGGCATGCAACAGACTGTCGCAAAATTTCACATAGGATTTTCGTCCGTTGCCTTAGATTCTTTGGTGATATTGCAACATTTGATGTTAAGGGTATCAAATCATACCTTGTTTGTCAAGATTGCAAGCGAAAATTTTTTCAGATTCCTAGCAAAAATTTTTTTCACTTTTGTTTGAACGGACTTTTCTTGACAAACGATCACCCTCTGTCTATAATTTCCCCATAAACAAAGGAGGTAAACATATGTACAAAAAAGATCTTTGCAAACGCGCATTGGCCTTGGCATTGTCCGTATCTGTGATGGCAACCGGGTCGTTTGCAGCAGCCGCACAGGGCGACGCGCCGGGGCTGGAATCCTCACAGGCCGACGCGCTGGGGCTGGAATCCGATTCACTGACGCTGGAAACGGAACCATTGACGGGAGAGGACACCGCCGAACTCGTGGTGGGATCTGCCCCGGAAGAATCCGTTCAAAGCCTGCCACTGCCAGACGATGGCGAACAGCGCGTGGAGGATCGCGAGCAGCGCGTGGAGGATCGCGAGCAGCGCGTGGAGGATCGCGAGCAGCGCGTGGAAGATGACGCGCTCATCGTGGAAGATGACGCGCTCATCGCGGAGGATGGCGAGCTCATCGTGGGCGAGGGGGAAAGTGCTGATGCCGGCATCCTCCCAGAGGATGCGTCAGAAGATGCATCAAAAGATGCATCAAAAAAATCCGTCGTGACCATCGATTCCGACGGCACATATCTGCCGATCCCCTCAGACGTTGCGGGTACCTTGGAGGTTGGCGCGGATGTCACCGTCTCCATTTCGGACGATGAATACAAATGGTTTTTGTTTACGCCGGCCGAAAGCGGAGCCTATGCGCTCTATTCTTACGAGAGCGATAGTGACCCAATCTCCTACCTTTACGCATCCACTGCCGACGGGCTTTTCGTAATTGCGGAAAATGACGATGGCGGCGAGGGCCATGAGTTTTATTTGTCATGCTGCCTCACCGCCGGCGAGACCTACTACTATGCGGTTTCCGATTACGATGGATACGGTTCCTTTTCCATGAGTTTGGAGAAGTTAGACGATGCCCAGGCGCCCCAGAACATCCAGGAGATCTCGGTCCAGCGGACGAATGATGCAACTTATGTTTCCACACTTGGATTGCTGGGGGATATTTGGGACGGCCTTGCGGTGACCGTGTCCTATAAGGACGGCACTGCGCAAACGATCCCATGGGGAGAGGATTTGGATGACGGAAACATCGTGCAATACCGTGTCACAGGCCCCGGTGGAACGACTTGGGCTGACACATCGGATCCCCTCATGGCCGGCACCTACACGTTTCATGCAATCGCGCAAGGGCTTGTCGCTTCCATAGAGGTTCCCGTCATATCCATGCGGGATTGTGCAACGCAAGATCTCATACAGTTGGGAACACCGCATGCGATTGCGCTGGAAAAGGAGACTTCCCACCTGGGCTTCCAGCCAGAGAAAACAGCAACGTATGTGCTATCGTCCGAAGATTACTTTCTCTCTGTTTTGAATATTTATGATGCCGACACCGAAACGGTCTATGATTCCGATCCACATGGGACAAGCCAATGGCCGCGCCAAATCGCGTTTGAGGAAGGCAAGACTTACCTGATTACCGTGCAAAATCACGCCTATGAAATGTCTTACCAGCCGGAATCGGCATCGCTTTCCATTGATTTTGCAAAAACCATCCAAGCGATCACGGCTCCTGACATAAAAAGCAATTATTCCGTACTTACTGCCGCAAACTACTTTTGCACTTTGCCCGTTTCCATTTCTTATGTCAGCGCAGACGGGACAAGTGACAGTGAAACGATCGACGAGTGGACGGAAATCGGCGCGACTGCTGCCGACAGGAAAACGCCGATCTATTTCAAAGCAACGACAGCAAACGGCGACATTCTAACCCTTTCTCTGTGGGATGGGGAGACGCAAGTAGACATGCCATCTCCGTGGACTGGTTCGGCAAGCGGCACATTTTCCCTAAAGCTGATGTGCGAGGATACCGTCTATTTTAGCCAGGAAATTACCCTTGATCCCGTGGATGCAGCTGCCGCGAGCGTACTTTTGCAGGGAGTGCCTTGTCCTGCGACGAGTGACAATGCGGCGCAAAAACTCTTTTCCTTTACGCCGGCGCAGACGAATATCTACCGTTTTTCCCTGACGGGTTTAGACAATTTTCCAGAAAAAACCCTCTGGCTGTATGGGGAAAAGAATGAGGAACTGCTATCCAATGACGCAGCGTCCCTGACCGCCATTTTGGAAGCCGGAAAGACCTACCATTACCGTGTTTTCGTCAATGGCGGCCCCAATGTGGACTTTCAGGCACTTGTGGATGCCTATGCCGCTCCTGGCATGGCATTGGGGGAAAATCCCCTGCCGGACGATGGTCATGACTTATTGTGGTATGCATTCACTCCGACCGCTTCCTCGCTTTACGAGTTCGGTCTCTCTTATGGCGTAATTGGAGATGTAACGGCATACGACAGCGCATTTTCCAGGATAAAAGGCTACATCAATTATAGCGACGTTTTTGCGTCGTCCTCGTTGCGGAGATTTGTGCGCGCAGGGGAAACGATTTATTTTGCGTTCCCCGCGATGTACGCTGTCCACCAAGTGGATGCCTCATTTTACATAAACGAACTTCCAACATCAGTTCTGCAGATGGACCAGCCAATGGAAGCTTCCTCGGATCATTGGTTGGTCTTTGCGCCACCCGAATCAGGCATGTACCGCATTTCCACGGAGGGAACCAGTGGAACACTTTATTGGTATGAGCCAGACGAAGCATCCGCTTTTGAATCTTTCTATTTTGAAAGAACAGATTTTTCTTGCACGCGTTATTTGCAAAAAGACAATGTCTACCGTTTTCAAATGGAGTCATCGGGTTCCAATGCCAACGCGGTATTTCGCGTTGCAGTCACAAAAGCGCCAGAACTGACTTTTGTGGAGGTCCTTCCTCGCCCAGATTTTATTTTTGAAGCAAACGATCCGTTCCACCTCAAGTTCGATCTGCGCCTCAATTATGAAGCGCAGATCGATGTGAGTAATTTTTTGGACATTTCCAAAAATTGCATCGAGCGTTTCGATGGCCATGCGGTTCGCTGCAACCTCTATGAGACAGATGCCAGCGGGACTCCCGATTATGACAAATTGGTAGAGGAATATCGCCTCCCGGCCGGAACGTATGCATTTGTCGTGGAAATTGGATCTATGCAAAATGACCAATTTCTTCCACTTACATCCATCGCGCCGATCGTCACGCCAGTGGAAGTTTACGAAGAAGCGAGTAAAATCCTAGAGCAAATTTCCCTGTCGTCCACGATAGATAGCTATATCGCAGAGATCGACGACAGCAGTGACATCGCCACATCTCTCGATGTCACCTTGCACTATGCTGACGGGACCTCCGACACACGTGCGAACTTTACATATGGGTGGTGGTCCGACGATGATTCCTATGGGAACCGCGTAACCTTGCAAATATTTGACGCAAGTGGGAATGCCTTGCCATTTTATGAAGCTCTTGAAGTGGGGGACTATCGGATCGAGGTCACGTCTGGTGACTGCACCGCCTCGTTGGATGTCCATGTCATGTCCTTCGCAGAATATCTCGCGCAACAAGATGCGATCACCGAATTGCGGTTGGAGGATGCCGTCACCGCCGCCAACAGGAGTTGTTTTACCTTTACGCCAACCGAAACAGAGTCTTACACGGCTGCGGCAGATGACATGGGCTATCATTGGCTGACGCCCGATGGCACAGATCGTTCGCAAGAGTTTTTGGAGGCGGGCGTGACCTATTACCTGATATGCACACCCGAACGTGTCGTCGCAAAGACAGAGAAAAACGAACCGTACACGGTGCGTATCTCAAAATATCCAAAGCTCCTGTCGGTGGAAACGTTCCTGACAGAATACTTGGATGGCTCCATTCTGGAAGATGACAATCACGCAGATCCCGCCACGTCAACGATATTCTTAAGAAAACGTGACGACGGCGGTTACATCTTCCATGGGTATGTGGGGAGAACTTTTGAGGGACTCGAACCCACGGGGGGATACCTCCACAGCATTGATGCGCCAGACGCGTTTGCCCACATCGGCGGCGGATACGCATTCCGCGGGGCCATCTATGAGGCAGATGCCTACGGAACGACAAACTTCGCCAAAAGAGTGATTGGCGAAATGGGCGATTCCCTCTACTATTCATACGACTTGCCTGTCGGTATTTATACCTATATTGCAGAGGCGGGATATTTGCTCAATGGCCAATTTGTCGCCTTGCCATCTGTGTCCGTTGAGCCCGGCAAAATGACGATTGTCGTGACCGAACAGGAACACGCGTCGCATACATTTGCCGCTTATGACGAAGTTCCCGCCACTTGCACCACGCCGGGAAAAACGGTTCAGCTCTGCTCCGTTTGCGGCTACAAAGACCCCGCTTCCGTAAAGGAAACCCCTGCCATTGGAAAGCACATAGGCGGAGCAGCCACTTGTGAAAAGGGCGCCATTTGCCAATTCTGCGGCAAGGAGTACACCACCCCAACCGGGCATTCCGGTGGAACTGCCACCTGCGAAAAGGGTGCCATTTGCCAGTCCTGCGGCAAGGAATACACCGCCCCAACAGGACATTCCGGTGGAACTGCCACTTGCGAAAGGGGTGCCATTTGCACCATCTGCAAAAAGGAATATACGCCCGCAGGGAATCATTCGTTCGGGCCATGGCAGCAAACATCGGACGCGACCGTGTTCAAAAAGGCAGTGGAAAGCAGATCTTGCTCATTTTGCGGAAAGGAAGAAACGCGGGAAATCGGAGGCACGCTCACACCGTTCATCAAGTTGAACGCAACCAGCCTGACCATGCGGACAAAGCAAAAAACCACCAAGCTCACCGTGGAAACAGCTGCGGGCGACTCGATTGCCTCTGTGACCACAAGCAACAAAAAAGTGCTCACAGCATCCGTGAAAAACGGTGGGATCACGCTGACCGCAAAGAGCAAGACTGGAAAGGCAAACCTGACCATCACACTTGCAAGCGGCACGAAAAAGACCATCAAGGTGACCGTGCAAAAATCCGCAGTCAAGACCAAAAAGATCAGCGGAATTTCCAAAAAACTGACGCTCAAGAAAAAGCAAAGACATGCCTTAAAGCCAGTTCTTGCGCCGATCACAAGCCAGGACAAAATCAAATATTCCACTTCCAATAAGAAAGTGGCAACCGTCAGCAGCAAGGGCGTTATAACAGCAAAGAAAAAAGGCACGGCGACCATCACCGTCAGGGCCGGAAAAAAGAGCGTGAAGTGCAAGATAACGGTAAAGTGAGCATCGGGAAACACCAACCCGGCAAAAGGTGCATAACTTATCGGTAGCGAAAAAACGAAGCCCCCGACCGTGCTGTATCACAGTCGAGGGCTTCTGTTTTGTTTTCAAGCAGTTCCTTGATCAGGCCGGTTTTATCGACGTAGTAAAAAT
>CAYVVW010000001.1:12372-42530 GCA_964455335.1 uncultured Marvinbryantia sp. | reverse complement strand
AACCGTTTCATTTACGATGCCCAGGCTTTTTTTGTTGTTTTTGTTGTTTTTGTTGTTTTTGTTACTGTTGTTGCTTTTGTTGCCTTCGTGCCTGCGTGGACGCTGTGCCGGCGCGCGGGGGAGCGCCAAAGAGAGGAGCCCATCAGATGAAAAAGAGATGCTTGGAAGAGGAATTGCGGGAAAATGCCTACCCCGGCCGCGGGATTGTCCTCGGCAGGGACGAGGGGGGAACCCACGCGGTTGTGGCCTATTTTATCATGGGCCGCAGCGAGAATAGCAGAAACCGCATTTTCGTGGAGGAAGGAGAGGGGATTCGCACGCAGGCGTTTGACTTGACAAAGCTCTCTGACCCCAGCCTGATTCTTTACCGGCCCGTGCGCGTGCTGGGCAACCAAACGATTGTCACCAACGGAAACCAGACCGACACCATTTATGAGGGGATTTCCAGCGGGCTTTCCTTTTCGCAGAGCCTGAATGGCCGCACGTTTGAGCCGGACGCGCCAAATTATACGCCGCGCATCTCCGGAATCCTTTCGGCGGGAGCGCATTTCCGATATGAATTGTCCATCTTAAAGACGGACGGCGGAGACCCGCATGGATGCCAGCGGTTCACGTTTGCTTATGAAAACACAAAGCCTGGGGAGGGGCATTTTATCCACACTTACCAGTCAGACGGCGACCCCCTGCCAAGTTTTGCGGGAGAGCCAAAGAAAGTGGCCATCACGGGCGACCTTGACACATTCACGGAGCGCGTTTGGGAAAGCCTCCATGGGGAAAACAAAATAGCGCTGTTCGTCCGTTATCTTCCTTTGGACGGCGGAGATGCGCAAACACGCATCAAAAACAAACTTGGGTGAACAATTGGGAAATATGCGCACGCAGCTGCCAACGATTACTTGAAAGTGACCACGCAGAAACAAAAGAAGAGGAGGAGTTGCAAAATGAAGGAATTGCAATTAAAATATGGGTGTAATCCGAACCAGAAGCCATCCCGCATTTTTATGAGGGACGGAGACTTGCCGCTTGCGATTCTGTCAGGGAGACCTGGGTATATCAATTTTCTCGACGCGCTCAATGCCTGGCAGCTGGTTCGCGAGCTGAAAGAGGCGACAGGGATGCCCGCGGCGGCTTCCTTTAAGCATGTCTCACCGGCCGGGGCAGCCATCGGGCTGCCGCTTGACGAGACTTTAAGGAAAATTTACTGGGTCGGGGAAGAAGATTCGTTGACTCCCCTGGCCTGCGCCTATGCCCGCGCGCGGGGGGCGGATCGGATGTCCTCGTTTGGGGATTTTGCCGCGCTCTCTGATGTTTGCGACAGGGAGACGGCGCTTCTGATCAAGCGGGAAGTGTCAGACGGGGTCATTGCGCCCGGATATACGGACGAGGCGCTTGCGATCCTGCGGCAAAAGAAGAATGGCGCCTATAATGTGATCGCAATCGATCCGGATTATGTGCCATCGCCGATCGAGCACAAGGACGTGTTTGGCGTCACGTTTGAGCAAGGCCGCCAGGATTTGCGGATTGATGACGCATTGCTCGCAAAGGTTGTGACGAAAAACAAAGTGTTGCCAAAAGAGGCCTTGCGTGACATGAAGATCGCGCTCATTACCTTAAAATACACGCAGTCCAATTCCGTTTGCTATGTCAAGGACGGGCAGGCGATCGGCATCGGCGCGGGCCAGCAGTCGCGCATCCATTGCACGCGGCTGGCCGGGCAAAAGGCGGACAACTGGATGCTGCGCCAATGCCCGAAGGTGTTGGGGCTTCCGTTTGTCGACGGCATCCGCCGGGCGGATCGCGACAACGCCATCGATGTCTACATTGGCGAGGATGCCATGGATGTCCTCAGAGAAGGGGCTTGGCAGAAAATTTTCAAGGAGCGGCCGGCGGAACTGGCCAAGGAGGAAAAGCGCGCCTGGCTGGATCAGATGGAGAACGTGACGCTGGGATCGGACGCGTTTTTCCCATTCCCGGACAATATCGAGCGCGCGCGGCGAAGCGGCGTCCGGTATGTGGCGCAGCCGGGCGGGTCCTTGCGCGACGACCTCGTAATCGATTGCTGTGACCAATATGGCATGGCCATGGCGTTCACAGGCATCAGGCTGTTTCATCATTGAAAGATGCCAAGGTAGAAATAGAAATCCCTTTCCCACGATACACTCATCTATTTGAAAAACTATGGTTTGTCGTATAGATGGATTGCGGGTAGTTGCACTCTTACACGCAGATACTTACACGTAGATACATAACACTCAGATTTTGCCACGCACAAGATGCCAGTTCTTTCACAAGCAATTACCAGAGAGCCACGCATTGCACCATATGCGGCGTGCCGCATTGCCGGCCCAGTGTGTTCAGTGACGCTATAAGGCGTGCTTGTCCAAGTGGATGCCTGGGCATTGCTGGCGCACCGTACAAGATTTTACATCCTGTACGAGGACAACGATCTTTTGGTCGTCAACAAGCAAAGTATGACACGGGCTTTTTGCATCCGATGGAAAAAACAAATTATGGAAAAAACAAATTATACCTACCACGAGCAAGTAAACATTGACAATACCTTGCGTCTGCGCGACATTTTGAAAACGATGCCGGATTTTGCAAGGGATTATTTCCGCGCCATTGAGCCGACCACGTCGACGCGCACGCGGATTTCCTATGCCTATGACATTCGCGTGTTTTTCCAGTTTTTGCTCGATGAAAACCCTGCTTTTCGGGGCAAATCCATGGGCGACATCACCTTGGAGACGCTCGATCAGCTCAAGGCGGTGGACATCGAGGAATATCTGGAATATTTGAAAGTCTACCAAAGCGACGATGGCATCAAGACGAATGGCGAGCGCGGCATGAAGCGCAAAATGGTCGCCCTGCGCGGGTTTTACGCATATTATTACAAACGGGAACTCATTCAGACAAACCCGACGGTTTTGGTGGACATGCCAAAGATACACGACAAGGCCATCGTGCGCCTCGATGTCGACGAGACCGCGTCTTTGCTGGATTATATCGAACACGCGGGCGATTCCCTGCAAGGCCAGAAAAAAGTCTACTGGGAAAAGACAAAGACGCGGGACTTGGCGCTCGTGACGCTGCTGCTTGGCACGGGCATCCGAGTCTCCGAATGTGTGGGGCTGGATATGCAGGACGTGGATTTCAAAAACAATGGCATCAAGGTGACCCGCAAGGGCGGGAACGAAATGGTGGTCTACTTTGGCGATGAGGTGGAGCAAGCCCTGCGCAATTACCTTGCGGAGCGCATGGGAATTACGCCGCTTGCGGGGAGCGAGCAGGCACTCTTCCTCTCCTCCCAGCGCCGGCGCATCGGCGTGCAGGCCGTTGAGAATCTCGTGAAAAAATATGCCAGGCAGGTCACGGCGACCAAAAAAATCACTCCGCACAAATTGCGCAGCACTTACGGCACTGCACTTTACCAGGAGACCAATGACATTTACCTGGTCGCGGACGTCCTGGGGCACAAAGATGTCAACACGACAAAAAAACATTATGCGGCAATGGACGATCAGCGCCGCCGCATGGCGGCGCGGGCGGTGCGCCTGCGGGAATCCGAGGAATAGACATCCGTCGCGATACAGCGGATGTTTCCTTCCTTTAGGTGCGCCGCACGGCGCGCGCGGCCTCTACTTGTTCCACATAGTCGCAGAGCAGCTTTACTGTGCCATCGACCCCGAGGACGCTGGTGCTTGCCAGCAGATCGTAGCTGTGGATGTCGCCCCAGCGCTTGTTGGTGTAATAATTATAGTAGCTTGCGCGCTGCTTGTCATTTTTTTGGATCGCCTCTTTGGCCTTTGCGTCCGTCAGGTCGTACAGGGTGGCGATGCGCCGGACGCGCTTGTCCATGTCGCCATACAAAAAGACGGCGATGCGGTTCGGGTTTTCTTCCAAGGCATAGTCCGCGCAGCGGCCGACCATCACGCAAGAACCCTCCTGGGCGATTTTTTGTATCGCGTGAAATTGCGCGAGGAACACCTTGTGGTTGAGCGGCATGGTCTGCATGGTGCTGGAGGCATATCCCATGGAATAGGTGTCCATGACAAGGGAGTACAAGAAACTGCTGGTCGGCTTTTCATCCTGGTTTTCAAAGAGTTCCTGGCAAAGACCGCTCTCTTTTGCCGCCCGCCCCAAAAGCTCCTTGTCATAAAAGGGAATGCCGAGGGCGGCGGCCACTTTTTCGCCGATCTCTCTCCCGCCGCTCCCATATTGCCTGCCGATGGTAACAATGGATTTGTGCGCCATTTGTCTCATACTCCTTTCAAACGGTTTTCTAAAAATTTGCGCTGCGTAAGCAGCATGATTCCTTAGCAAATGTGTGCGCATCCCCCGAAGGGGCTGTCGTAAACAGTCAATACTGCTGTCGTTTACGATAGATCCGTGGGCATCACAGGGTGTCCAATAGATGCTGAAATTCCTCTGGCAAAGGCGCGCAAAATGTGAGGAATTTCCCCGTGCGGGGGTGCAAAAAGCCGAGCGTCATCGCATGCAACACCTGCCCATGCAGGTGCGGGATGGGGCATTTCGCCGGCCCATAGACAGGGTCTCCCAAGATCGGGTGGCCGATGCTGCGCAAGTGCACGCGAATCTGGTGCGTGCGCCCGGTTTCCAGGCGACATTCCAGGTAACTGTAATTTCCATATTGCCGCAGGACTTCGTAGTGCGTCACAGCAGGTTTGCCATTTTTCCAATTGACCGCCATTTTTTTTCGGTCTGTCGGGTGGCGCCCGATGGGGGCGTCGACACACCCCCGCTCCTCCCGAAAACTGCCGTGCGCAATGGCGCGGTACGCCCGGGTGATGGTGTGGTTTTTGAGCTGCTCGGCGAGGCTGTTGTGCGCAAAGTCATTTTTGCAGACAACCAGGGCGCCGCTTGTGTCGCGGTCAATGCGGTGGACGATGCCAGGGCGAAGCACGCCGTTGATACCGGAGAGGTTTCCCCTGCAATGCCAGAGCAGGGCATTGACCAGCGTGCCGCTCTCATGCCCGGCGGCGGGGTGGACGACCATGCCGCTCGGCTTGTTGACGACCAAAAGATCGTCGTCCTCGTACAGGATGTCTAAGGGGATGTCCTGCGCAGGGATTTCCGGGCTTTGCGCCTCCCGCGGCACATAGGCGACGCGCTCTCCCCCCTTGAGCAAAAAGTTTGGTTTTGCCGCGCACGCGCCCACGCGCACGCGTTCCTCCCGCATTTCCTTTTGCACAAAGGCACGCGACTGCCCCACGGCATCCGCAAGGAACTTGTCAAGGCGCACGGGGGCATCCAAGGGCGGCACGTCTATGATTTTTTCTTCAGCCATGCGAACTCCTCGTTTCGGTAGAGAAACAAAAGCAGAAACAGGGAAACGCACACAAAACAATCCGCACAGTTAAAGACGGGAAAATCGAGAAACGTGACGCAAAAAAAGTCTACGACATATCCCAAAAAAAGGCGGTCTATGGCATTTCCCAGCGCGCCGGCGGCAAACAGGGGCAAAAGCACCCTTGCCCAAAGGTAGCGCCGCCCTTGCGGGAGGCGAAAAAACAAGTACGCGACACCCGCAAGCGCAAGGGCCGTAAGTGCCAGAAAAAGCCAGCGCATTCCGGGGAGCATCCCCCACGCCGCCCCGCGGTTTTCCACATAGGAAAGCGACAGGACATTTGGAATCACGACCACGTCCGGCGCGCCTTTTAGGTGGCGCGCAGCGAGAAATTTTGTCCATTGGTCAAGGGCCGCAAGCGCGGCAGTTTCCAAAAGCGCCAGCCCGTTACGCAAAATCTTCTGTGTAGGTGATAAACTGTATGGCATCGCGCATCTCCCCGTCTGTGACTGTCGTGTCAAGAAAAGCGTGGCCAATCTTGTCAAGGAGCACAAACTTCACATGGCCGTCTTGCATTTTTTTGTCGGACTTTGTGAGGGAGAGAATTTCCGCAGGGTCGATCCCCTCCACGGTAAAGGACAGGCCAAACCCGACATTCATGTCGCGGATTTCGTAAAACTCCTCGGTCGAAAGCAATCCCCTTCGGTAGGAAATATATGCGGCCGCGACACAGCCAAGCGCGACGCACTGCCCATGTGACAGCTGCGGAGACTTGACCTTTTCGATGGCATGGCCGATGGTATGTCCGAAGTTGAGCAAGGCGCGCTCTCCCATCTCCGTGGGGTCTTTTTCCACGATGCCGCGCTTGATGCGGCAGCTCCCCAAAACGAGATGGCGCAGGGTCTGCGGGTCGCGGCTCGAGATTTCATACAGGTGCTCGATCACCCAGGCATAGTACGACTCGCTGCGGATCAGCCCATGCTTTAAGACCTCTCCCATCCCGCTGGCAAACTCCCTCTCCGAAAGAGTGGAAAGCGTGGCGGAATTGGTGTAGACGAGGACAGGCTGGTGGAATGCGCCGACCATGTTTTTGTAGTGGTCAAAGTCCACGCCGGTCTTTCCGCCGATGCTGCTGTCCACCTGTGCCAGCAAGGTGGTCGGGATTTGGGCAAAATCGATGCCGCGCATATACGTCGCGGCGGCAAATCCCGCCAGATCCCCCACTACGCCCCCGCCGAGCGCCAAGAGCAAGTCCTGGCGCGCAAAGTGGTTCGCAATCAGGTGGGCGTAAAGCTGCCTTACCGTTTCCAGGTTTTTGTTTGGCTCTCCCGCCTCCATGACAAATTGCGACAAGGCAGCGCATTTCCCGTCCAGCTGCCGCTTGACCTCCGCAAGGCAGCGCTGCGCGACGTTGGAGTCCGTGACAATGCAAACCTTGCGCGCGGAAATGGCGCACGTCTGCTCCAGGACAACGGAAAGACTTGCAAAATCGTCCGCAAAAAAAATCGGATACGACGCTCCCCGCCCGGTCTTTACCAGCAGGAGGCGTTCCGAATCCTGGTGGTGTTCCATGGTGCGCTCCCCTCTTCCCTCTTTCGTATGTATCTCATTCGTAGGCATTGTTGTTATGATGCCTCTTTTGTTATGACAGTTCTTACTTGTTATTTCGTTCCTTTTGCTATACAATCTGATTTGCGTTAGGCAAATTTCTCCAGTTCCACAACCGTCCGCTCCTTTCGCGTCTTGCCTGACGTTCCGAGGTAGCGGAACCTGCCGAGGCCGCGCACCGACACAAGGTCGTTTTCCTTGAGTTTGTAACCGTTCGAGGTGACCAGCCTGCCATTGACGTATACTTTGCCGCCCTCGACCAGGCCGGACAGATGGCTTCTGGACCCGCCAAAGGCAAGGGCGATGAGGCTGTCTAAGCGCACGGATGCCACAGACCCGCGGATATTGGCAAACTGCGGGCAAAAGTCCGCGTCATAGCTCCCCTCTTTTGCCACGACTTGCGTGTGCCTGACCGCGGAAAGCTCCTGGCACAAAAAAGGCACCATCGCCTGTTTGCAAAATACCTGGCACTGCCCTTCCCGGACACAGAGATCGCCGATGGCGCCCCGCTCGATCCCAAGGCTTAAGATCGCGCCGAGAAAATCCCGATGCTCCAGATGGTCTGCGTACTTCAGGCTGCGCGGGGCAATCCGCACGCAGGAAATGGGGAAAACAGGCATTTCCCCGCAAAAAAGGGCATCAGGGACAAATGTCGCCATCTGACGCTCCGCAAAAGCAAAGCCGCCGAAAGCGACACAGTGGACAAACGAGGACTCCCGCGCGGCCTGGTGCGCAAGGTGTTGCTCGTGGATGTTCAAAAAATCTGTGTAAGTCACCCGATTTTGGCGATCCGCCATGCGCGCGAGGTCAGCCAGGTGCCTTTGCAAAAGCGTGTCCATCGTTCCCTAACTCGGCATCACGTTATAGTTTGCGGGCGACTTCATGGGCGGCACGTCAAACGCGCCGCTTAAGATATCCTGGAAGTCCCCGGACACGTCGACGTCCGAGGGGGTAATGATGAAGATATAGTTGCTGATTTTTTGCAAGTTCCCGCTGATGGCATAGCAAGAACCGGACGTGAAGTCTATGATCCGCTGCGCCAGATCCAAATCCAGGCCCTCCATGTTGAGCACGACCGTGCAATTGGAGAGCAAGGTCTCCGTGATCTCCCGCGCGTCCTCCATGCTCTTGGGCTTCACCACGCACACGGCCATGTCGGCAATCGCCGATTTGCGCGTGCGGATCGGCGAAACTTTTGAGGATGTGGACATGGGCTGCGCCTTGGCCTTTGCGGAAGCCGCTTTTGTGGACTTCCCCGCATTTTTCGGGAACTTGCGCACCACGGAGCTCTCGCCGTCAAAGTCGTCTAAGTCGGATACATCCTCCCTTTGGGGCGCTCTGCGAAAAGGGCTCGTCTTTCCAGATTCCACCTCGTAATCGTCCCCTTCCTCGTCAAAAAAATCCTCGTCCTCGTATTCGTCATTTAATTTCATCACGCTTAATATTTTATCCAGAAAACTCATCTTCCCTACTCTCCCCTTACGTTCCCGCCAGAGAATGGAACCCATCCTCGCGCGCGCCGAAAATGCCCGTGCCGACGCGCACCAGCGTGGCCCCCTCTTCCACGGCAACCGCATAATCATTCGTCATGCCCATGCTGAGGTGACGCATAGTTACATTATCAATGTTTCTCGCTTTAATGTCAACAAATAATTGATACAAATTTCGAAAATGTATGCGGTTGTCCTCAGGGTTTTCCACAAACGGGGCGATGGTCATCAGCCCGCAGACGCGCACGTTGGGAAAAGCCGCAATGTCTGTGATGAGCGGAAGCGCCTCTTTTGGGCGCGTGCCAAACTTCGTATCCTCCCCGGCCACATTGACTTCCACAAGGATGGGCACGCAAAGCGCGCGTTTTTGTGCCTCCTCCTGGATGGCCCGCGCGAGCGGCAGGGAATCGACGGAGTGGATCATACACGCGCGCGGCACCACATATTTGACTTTGTTGCGCTGCAAATGGCCGATCATATGCAAATGGACGCCGTCCGGCAAGGCCTCATATTTGTCACGCAATTCCTGCGGGCGGTTTTCGCCGAACTCCGTCACGCCATGGGCGATGAGTTCTTCCATCATGGCAAGCGGCTTGGTCTTGCTGACGGCGATCAAAGTCACATCTTCGGGCTTTCGCCCCGCGCGCGCGCAAGCCGCATCGATCTCCGATCGCACCTGGCGGTACCGTTCTATGAGCATGGTATTTTCCTCCTAATCGCAGGCGTTTTCATTCTTCTTCGAGCGGCTCGTGCACCACGGAGGCATCCACGGCGATCTGGTCATATTGCGCCAGGCCATAGGGAGACTTATCCTCCACGATGCAATATTCCTCGTTTTCGTCCAGGATGTTGATTTCACGAAAGACGGGTTATCCATTGTTGATGTTGTACACGCCGGTCAAAGATTTTGTGACCATCAGCTGGTGATGCTTCGCGGAATCTTTCATCCGCACAAAATCCCCCTCCGCAAACAGGGATGTGTCCACATAATAAACGTCCTCGGTCCTGTCATACACCGTCGCGCTGATGACTTTCGTGATCGCCGACCCGTCTGGGCCAAACGACTCCTTGTACAAAAAGTTCTCGTTGTCCGTCTGGTCGTTGACCGTCACATATTCCTTCGGGATGCTGTAAAATATTTTTTTTGCGATGGCGCTGTTTGGAATCTTTAGGCCGGCCTGCCGGTTGACCAAAAGCTCGATCTCGATATAGCGATCCGGCGCATAGCGGATCAGGGAATTGCTGATGTCGAGCTTGCCAAAGTAATCGGCCCCGTTTTGCAAGATGCTAAAGCCCGCGTTAAACGCCGCGCCGTCGCGCATAAAGCGAAAGCGCACGATGGTCTGGTTCGCCAGTTCCATGGCCGTCTTTTTGTCGAGCGGGATCAGCAAGGACCAGTCCTCGCTCGTGAGCAGCTTGTACACGACGTCGCCCGCGCGAACCGACTCCCGCAGGCGCAGGTTTTCCCGGCGGTAATGCTTCTGGTTGAAGTGATCCTTTGTCACCT
Source organism: uncultured Marvinbryantia sp. (assembly GCA_964455335.1). GTDB lineage: Bacteria > Bacillota > Clostridia > Lachnospirales > Lachnospiraceae > Marvinbryantia. The sequence continues at coordinate 32,617 of CAYVVW010000001.1, read as the reverse complement.
GCTCCGCAGTGAGATCCTCCATGCCGTCCATGGTATAGGTCACGATGCCGTCGCGCTCCGCCGGGATCAGGTTGAGGCCGGCGCTGATGCCCTGCTCCGTGCTCTCGATCACCCGCTGCGACAAAAGCTCGATCATGGCCGTCTGCGCGTCCGCCTTAAAGTCAGAGACATTCTGGTAGGAGGCGGACTGGTAATTGGCCGCAAAGGTCTCGCACAAGTCGTGCAGGGGCGCGTAACTTTCGTTCGTCAGATCCGCAAGGGCCTCCCCCGACGAGGAAGTCGCGAGATCCATCGTGCCGATGGAATAGACGCCGCCCCCCACGCCCACTTTGCTCCCATCCCGCGCGTAGTAGTGGATGGGGCCGCCCTCGTTGCACGTGACCAAAAGCTCGCTTTTGATGGCGAGCGCCTCGTAGCGGTAATTTCCGGAGAGGGAGCCGGCCGTCACCTCGTAAGCCGTGATCTTGTCGGACGTCAGGTACATCAAAAGGTAAATCAGGATGTACAAAAAGACAATCCCAAAAGTCATTGTGCCAACGTTGACCACAAACTTATTTTGCAATTTCCGCAATGTCGTCTCGTCGCGCCTCTTGGCCATGCAAAAGCATCCTCCTTCCGATCGTAAAAAATGCCGGATATGCAGCATCCGGCAAGTTTTACCACCACTTAGAGGGAAACGATGATGTTATCCCGCACGCTTTCCGGGAGCTCGTCCTGATCCATGGAAATGCTCAGGACAAATGTCACGCGATACTCCTCCCCGATCTTTTTGAGTGTCTCGAGGATGCCCCCTAACAGCTCAGGGTGTTCTTCGATCCGGGCAATTTTCAGGAAACTGTCGAGGTACATCTGCTCGAGGTCGTGATCCTGCGAGAGAATCCCGCAGACAAACCCGAGGAACATCTCATGATCCGTGATCGGGAACTCGGACGTGTCGATCAGGCGCACCTTGTTGTTCAATTCATACATGTGTTGCGAGCTTTTGTCCAAATATACAATATTACCGTGCACAGACTTGATTTCCGTATTGACTTTTTCAAGTAACTGTTTCGTTTTCCCTTTTCCTTTTCTTCCAGCAATAATCTGCAGCATTGGAATCTCCTCCTTCAAGTTCGTATGCCTTATTATAAATCACCGCCCGCGGAATTACAACTGTTTTTTCGCAAGGATTGCAAGCGGCTATTTTTCCGCAATGACTGCAAGCAGCCGGTTCATATCCTCGTAAAGGTGGGGGCGGTCGTAGGCGTGCATGAGGATCGCGAAATACGCGTTTCCGTAAATGTCCTTCGCGAGCAGGCACAGGCAGGCCCCCGCCTCGTCCGTCGTGCCGGTTTTGCCGCCAAATACGGCAACGCCCTCCGGTGCCGTCGCCTCGCCGGTAAAATAATAGTTTGTGGCATTCCACGTGCGCTCATACGCCTCCCCATCCGCGCCGCGGTAGGTCACCGTATAGCTCTGCTTGCTGATGGCGTCCAAAAAGACATCATATTGCATCGCGGCCTGGAACATCAGGTAGGTGTCATAGGGCGTCGTGTAGTGCAGCTCGTCCTGAAGCCCGTGCGCGTTGGTAAAATGCGTGCCCGTCGCGCCGAGCAGATAGGCCTCCTCGTTCATCATGTCCACAAAGCCCCCGATGCTGCCGCCGACGTGCTGCGCGATGGCATTTCCCGCGTCGTTCCCGGAGGCGATCAAAAGCCCGTAGAGGAGCTGGCGCAGCGTGTATGTATCCCCGAGCTGCAGGTAACAGACGGAGGAGTCCGGGTCAATGTCGAGGGCGGCCTCGTCGATGGTGATCACATCGTCGAGGTTCCCATATTTGAGCGCGACCAGCGCCGTCATGATCTTCGTCAGGCTCGCGGGGTAAAGCCGCTCGTAGAGGTTTTTCTCATAAAGAACCGAAAAATGCGTCAAGTCCATCAGCGCGCCGGCATCCGCCGCCTCTAGCGCCACATCCGCGTTTTGCGCGCCAAACGCCACGCAAAGGCCGTCCGTAAAGGGCCTGGCACGCCCATTTACGGAAATGCCCTCCCTGACCCCATAGGTGCTGCTGGTGATGTTGTAAGGGTTGGTAAACGAAAGCTCATGGGTGCGGAACACAAAACGAAACACGAGCACGGCCGCCAGCAGCAACAGGCAGGCAAGCAATATCACCATGAGCACAGCGTGGGTCTGCTGGGTTTTGCGCGCCCGCGCGCGCCGCCTTCTCCGGTCCAGTTCTTGGTTATCGGTACATCTCACGCCACTCCAACTCTCCTCGCTCTAAAGATTTCACCAACATCTCCGCGGTGGCGAGATTGGTCGCCAGCGGCACATTGTACGCGTCGCACAGGCGGAACACGTTCTTGATGTCCGGCTCGTGCGACTGCGGGTGCAGGGGATCGCGCAAAAAGATGAGCAGGTCGATCTGGTTTTGCTCGATCTGCGCCGCCATCTGGCGTTCCCCGCCGAGATGCCCCGAGAGGTATTTGTTGATATTCATGCCCGTCACGTCCTCCACGAGCCGCCCGGTCGTGTTGGTCGCAAATAAGGTATTCTTACTTAGGATGCCGCGGTACGCGATGCAAAAGTTTTGCATCAGGCCTTTTTTTGAGTCATGCGCAATCAAGCCAATATTCACGAAAACCCCCTCCTGTCTGAAAACACCGCCAATCTACTCATTTTACGGCGCTCACCGGTATTTTTTTACTTGCAGCCCCACGTTTAGCACCACCCCGATGCCGATAAAAAAGGTCATCAGGGAAGTCAGCCCCGCGCTCACAAACGGCAGCGGCTGGCCCGTGTTCGGCATCAGCCCCGTGGCGACGCAAATGTTCATGATGCTCTGCAGCCCCACCAGGGCGCCCATGCCGCAGCAGAGAACCGTGCCGGAAAAATCGCGCGCGTTGCGCCCCATCCAGATGCACTCCAAGGCGATCAAAAGCTCCAAAATGACCACTGTGCAGCACCCGAGAAACCCGAGTTCCTCCCCGATGACCGCAAAGATGAAGTCGGTCTGCGCCTCCGAGAGGTAGTCGTTGTTTTTGACGGACTCGATCATGGTCGTCTCAAGCCCCTTGCCGTAGAGCTGCCCGGACCCGATGGCGATGATGGAGTAGGTCTGCTGCATGGCCGCGTCCGGGTATTGCTCCGGGTAGAGCCAGGCGAGAATCCGCAAAAGCATGTAATCCTCGATGATTGTCTGCCCGGGCTTTAGCAAAACGCCCATGAGAATGACCACGAGGGGCACGCACACGACCAGGATTCCGGCAATGACCTTGTAACTTAACCCCGCCACAAAATAAATCGCGCAGAACAGCAGGCAGGTCAGGATGCTCGTGGAGAGGTTCGGCTGCTTGTAGATGAGGATCACGGGCACGGCCAAAATCAACAGGGATAAGACAATCGTTTTCCAGTTGCTTAAGGCGTCCTCCCGCTTGGAAAAAAACTTCGCGAAAAACAGGATCAAAAAGATCTTCATCAAGTCGGAGGGCTGCATCTGGATGCCGCCGATGTTCAGCCACCGGGTCGCGCCCCCGCCCTGCACGCCGGCGCCCGTAAAGATGACGGCGACCAGCATGGCGCAGCCCGTCAGGTAAAAGAGCCAGTAAAACTTTAAGAGCCACACATAGTCCACAAGCGAGGCGACGACCATCAGGACAAGGCCGCCCACAAGGCCGACGATTTGCTTGTTTTGCAAGCTTGCGTCCGCGCTTCCGATCACCAAAATGCCGATGACGGACAGGGCGATCACCCACACCACCAGCCGAAAGTTATAATCTCTTAGTCGGTAACGCCGTAACATCCGTCTCAGACCCCTCTTTGCCTTCCGTTTGCGCAGTTGTTTCGAGTATCTCATTGAGCGTGCTTCGCACGAGGCTCTTCACGTAGATATGGTCGTCCTTGATAAACGCGATCTTCGGGTCGAGCGCGTAATACGCGGAATCCGACCGCTTTGTGATGGCGCTTCGCGCCATCTTGTCCGCAATGCGGATCTGGATGGGCTTCATCACCAGCGCGGCCACATAGCACGCGCGGTTCCCATCCGCCCCCGCGTAAACGTTGCCCCTGCACGAACCCAGGACGACGACATTTCCGCGCGACGTGATGGACGCGCCCGGCTGGACATCCCCCAAAAGCACCACGCTGTGCGGGAACTCTAACTTATCGCCGGATAAGAGGTGCCCGCGGAAAAACTGCCCGTTGCACACGTTTGCCGCCTCCGCTTCCAGCTGCGCCTTTTCTTTCGCCCGCGCCTTTTCCAACGCCAGGCGAAAGGTTTCCTCCCGCTCGGGATTCCCGTCTGTCACGCAGGCGATCTGCAATTCGGAGCTTGCCATGATGGTGTCCACCAAGAGGCGCTCCTCTTCCGCTGTCAAATCCCTTCCCTGAAACGTGACCGCGATCACGGCGTCGCGGAAAAATTGCGCGGACGCGCGAAACTTGTCCGCGACGGCCTCCAAAAGCTCTGGGAAGGGCAAGTCGGGGCGCAGGCGCACGGTCATGCCATATCGGTTGCTCTTGATGATGACGGGCTGCCCGCCCATGGTGACTCCCCCTTTCCTTTCTTTTCCTCTATCGCGTAAACGCGTAAATGACAAAAATGTTCCCCGTTTATGACAACCCCTCCGGTTGTCGCCTGAGGCAAAATCTCCTGCCAAATGTGATGTTACGGAAAAAGATGCCTTACGGATTGTTCCGTGCATTTGGCACGATGTTTCATCGTGCCATTCCCCACCGACATGCGTGTCGTGGGAAATGGCTTTCTACCCTGGCATCATGTCATGTTATGATTTGGTCTCAGTCTGTCCGCGCCCCCGTGATCGCCACTGTCGAAACGGACGCGTGCCCCGTGATCAGCTCGTTTGTGTCGCGCAGGCGGAACACATAGCGGATCATGTCCTTTGCGAGCAGGGCCGCGTTCGCGGAGCTGTACCCGTTTGTGATGCGGCAGGCGATGGCGACTTCCGGATTGTTGTAAGGGGCGTATCCCACAAACAGGGCGTGGCTTGGCACACCGGTCTCTTCCGCCGTTCCGGTCTTTCCCGCCATCTCGATGCCCACGTCCTTGATATATTGGTTCGTGTGTATCATCTGGTTCATGCCCGTGTGGATGGCCGTCCACAGGTATTCGTTCGCCTCCACGTAGTCGTGAACCACCGGCTCTTTTTCCAGAACCGTGCGCCCCTCGGAATCTGTCACCTTGTCGAGCAAGGTCAGGTCATAGCAAGTGCCGCTGTTGGCGATGGTCGCCACATAGCGCGCGAGCTGGACGGTCGCGTAGGCGTTTCGCCCCTGCCCCATGGCGGACGGCGCCATGGCAAAATCCGATATGTGCGGCGTGCTCTCGTCCATCTCGATGCCTGTCTCCTGGTCAAAGCCGAACATCGCGGCATACTTCCGGAGCTTCTCCACCCCGACGGAATCGTCGTGTTCCCCGTCCGGATCCCCGACATCCCCCAGGCGGAAACCGACCGAGTTGAAATAGTAGTTGCAGGACTCCTGCAAGGCGGTGGCAAGCGAGATCATCCCATGCTGCCCCGGGTAAATCCAGCACTTGATTTTCGGGTCAACCGCGTCGAACTCGCCCGTGCAGCCGATCATCTCGTCCACGCCGACCGCGCCCTCCATGACGCCGGCCACGCTGGTCACAATTTTGTAGGTGGACCCGGGGGCCGTCAGCTCCTGGGTGGCCTTGTTGAAAAACGGGCTGGAGCCGTCGAGAATCAATTCGTTGAAATACTCCTCGTCCATGTCGTTGGCCAGGCGGTTGTTGTCATACCCCGGGTAGGTCACGCACGCGAGCGTGTTGCCGTTGTTTGGGTCCACGAGCACGAGCGATCCCGAGCAGGGGGCCACGGCAAACTTGGACGGCGGGATCTCCAGGTTGTAGAGCTTGTCGCGGATGAAGTCATAGGCGGAGATGCCACCTTCTTTTAACTGAGCGTACAAATCCTGATCCATCTCCAGGACGCCCTGGTCATAGAGCAGGCGGCACAGCGTGGACGGCGAAAGCGTGCCATCCTCCACCATATACTTGTAGACCTTTGTGCTGAAATTCCGGTCGCTGGTGACATAGGACTCCAGATAATCGCACAGATTCGTGAAGATCTCGTCCGAATCCCAAAAATCCGTCTCCTCCATGATGCCGGACAAGTCGAGCCAGTCCTTGGAAATGGCATACGTCAGGTATTCCTTTAAGCTGATGGTCTCGTCCACCGCCCATGCCACATACGTCTTGTCCGTCTTGTCAATGGCGTCCGCGTGCAGGATGCCAAGCTCCGGCATCGTGGTCTCCACCAGGTAGGTCACGTATACCTGCATGGCCTTTGGCAAGTCCTGGTAAGCCGCGGGCGACTCGGAGACAAGCTCAGACTTGAGGGTGTGAAAAATCCGCGCGCGGCGCTCTTGCAAAAGGCCAAACACTTCCTTTTCAAGCGGCGCGGCGTCCGCGGCCTCCAAGTGCGCGATGTTTAGGACGTTGTTTTCCAAAAGCGCGTAATAGAGGTCGTAGACGGGGATGCGGATATTGTCCTCGTTCACATTTTCATTGTCGATTTCCTTTAAGTCGAGCGTGTTGGTCCAGATGATGCCCGCAATGTATTGCTCCAACAGGTGGTAGGCCGCCTTTTGGTAATCGGTGTTGATGGTCAGGTAGAGGTCATTTCCCGCCTGGGGCGCGACCTCGGACTCCTCTTTTAGCACGTTGCCCAGGTTGTTCACATAGACGACCTTGCGCCCGTCCATCCCCTGCAGCTGTGTCTCAAAATACCGCTCCAGCCCCACTTTGCCCACAATGTCCGTCATGTCGTAGACCTCCCGCCCGAGCGACTCGTTCAAGGAGGCGATCTCTTCTGCGGACGCGGGGCCGATGTAGCCCACAATATTGGCGTAATAGGGGCTTTCCTCATAAATGCGCACGGAGCTTTCCACCACGTCCACACCGACATAGTAGCCCTTGTTCTCCATCAGGATGGACATCGAGCGGTCCGAAATGTCCTTCGCGATCGTCGTCGAGAGGTACTTTTGGTAGCTGTTCTGGTTGACGGCGCTCCGAAGGGCGATGAGCTTTAGGGCATCCTCCCTTGGGAGGTTTTCCGGCAAGGCCAATGCCGCAAGCTCCTCCTTTGAGATCCCATATTTTTGCGCCTCTTTCTCAGTATAGGCCGTCAGAACCCCATACCATTTGTCAGACCCGAGTTCCTGCACAAGTTCTTCCGCCGTCACGGCCGCCTCTTTCGGGCGCAACACGCTCTCGTCCTCCGGGTCTACGCCCTCGGGGGCCTCTGTGTAGCTGCGCCCATAGATGTCCGCCTTAAAGCGCAGCAAGTTGTACCCGCTTTTGGTGAACACGTACTGCCCCGCGTCGTCGATGGCGATGGCAAAGTCCGTGGAGACGTCATCCCCGTTTTGATAGAGCACTTGCAGGATCTGGTAGAGGTAATGGTTGACCGTGAGGTTTTTCCGCACGGAATTTTCATAAAACCCGCTGTCCTGGAATGTGACATTGTAGGCCAGCCGGTTGTAGGCAATCGGGTTTCCGTCGCTGTCATAAATGCACCCCCGCGTGCTCGGGATGCTCGTGGAGCGCTTGATTTGCAAGGTGAAGTCGTTTAGGTAAGACTCCCCGTTTACGATTTGCAAGTCAAACAGCCTGCGGATCACGACGAGGGCAAGCGCCACAAAAAGGACGCTCAAAATCAGCATCCGCGAAATCCGAAACTTGGAAAGTGCCTGACGAAACCGCCTAAACAAAGCTGCCCACACTCCTTTTGTCCATGCGCTCCAGCCATTGGTTGAGCGCCAGGAACGGCCTGTAGCAAACCAGCGTCAAAATGACTGTGTAAACCATTTCCGGGAAAATCACGCGGCCGAGGTAATAAAAAAAGTCCACCCTCCCCCGCAGGAGGAACTGGGTGACGTAAAACAACACGCCAAAGGCGAGATCCCCCGCGGCCGCCAGGGCGATCGGCATCTTGATGTCATCATCGTAGAACACGTGGTAGCAATACCCGCTGAAATAACCGACGTACATATAGGCGAACGCGCGCAGGCCGATGAACAGCCCGCCCTCGCTCCCCAGCATCAGGTCGGTCATCATCCCGCAAAAAAAACCGAGCAAAAGGCCGGAATGGCGCCCCCGCATCAGCCCGAACGACGCCGTAAAGGCGATCATCAGGTTTGGCGTCACAGACGCGATGGAGATGGCCGGCAAAAGCGAGCACTGCAGCAAGAGGCAGGCAATGGCCACGCCAGACAGAATCAATTTTGTACGCATCTGCCCCTCCTATCCCGCCGCCTGCTTGCGATCCAGGATCACCAGCACTTCCTTGATGTTTTTGAAATCCACCACCGGCGAGATCGCCCCGGATCGCGTGAGGTTGTTGGCATCCGTCTGGATCTCGCTGATGTAGCCGATCAGGATGCCGGGGAGAAACTTGTCGCTGATGTGGGACGTCACGACCATGTCGCCCACTTTCGCCTCCGAATCGGGGTCCTCCAACTTGACAAGATCCACCATCCCCTTGTCGATCAGGGAGAGATCTCCCGCGATGATGCAATGATCCCCCGTCTCCGAGATCTGCGCGCTGACGTTGCTGTAGTCGTCAATGATGGCGCGCACATTGCTCCAGTTCGGCCCGACCTCCGTGATGATTCCGGCAAGCCCCGCGTCCGCCATCACGTTCATGTCGGCCGCAAGGCCGTCGTCCGACCCTTTGTCAATCGTAAAAAAACTAAACCAGTTGCCGGCATTTTCCTTTGCGATGACGCGCGCGCCCACTTTTTTGTAACTTTCGTACTTATGATCCAGCTCATAGAGATCCCGCAGGCTGTTGAGCTCCTCGTGATCCTGCAAAAGCTGCGTGTTTTCCGCAATCAGCGCGTTGAGCTGCTCTTTTAGTGCCTCGTTTTCCTTTGCGAGCGCAAGGTTGCTCTCCAGGGAGTCCATGCGGTCGGAGAGCCAGCCGCCCACCCGGTTCACGCCGGACTGCAAAGGAGTCAGGACGTAGCCCGCCACATAGTTGAGCGGGTTGGCCGTAAAGTCCAGGACAAAGCTCAAAATGACGGCGACGGCGCAAAAAAGAGAAAGCACAAACAGCAAGGTCTTACTTTTGACGTGTTTTTTTTCCATGGTCTCCCCTATGTCAGGACGGGCGTGCGCGCCTAGCGCGCGCGGCCTGTCAAATCCCGCAGCGAAAAGGTGCAGCCCCCAAGGTCCTGGCGGCTCATGATGCTTTGGATGCCGCGCAAGGTCGTAAGGCCAGGTTCTCGCACCACGGCGACGGGAATGGACAGCTCCCGGCGCAGGTAGTCCGAAAAATGCGGGATGAGCGAGGCGCCTCCCGTCAGGCACATCCCGCCCTCCTGGATGTCGGAATAAAACTGGGGCGGCAGGCGGTCTATGATGCCTTTTAGCTCCGCCGTGAGCGCGCGAACCGTGCCGAGGATAGCCATGGCCACGGCCGTCGCGGTGACTTCCACCCGCTCCGGAAGTCCGGACAAAGTGCTGACGCCGCACACGGTCATGGAGTCCGCCGGCCCGTCCAGCAGGTAGGCAAGGCGGTTTTTTAAGGTGGCCGCCGTCTTTTGCCCGATGTTGAGGTGGAAGATGCGGCGCGCCATGGTGACGATTTCCGCGTCAAAATGGTGCCCGCCCAGCTGGAGCGTCTTGCTTAATAAAATCTTCCCGCTGACGGCGACCGAGATCTCCGTCGTGCCCGCGCCGATGTTGACGAGCATACTCGCCCGCGGCGACTCCATGGACACCCCGACCCCGATAGAATCCGCGATCCCCTTGTCGACCAGCCAAATCTTCCCCGCGTGGACGATGCCGGAGAGGACATTGTAGTACGCGCGCTTCTCGACCGCGGAGATGTCCCGCGGCACGGCGATGTAGATGGCGGGCTTTCCCAAAAGGCGGTTCTTTTTCAGCAGGTGCAAAAGGACGGTCTCCGCGTTTTTTGCGTCCGCGATCACGCCATGCACCATCGGGCAGCTGGCCTTTACGTCGGCCGGCGTCTTTTCGTACATTTCATAGGCCGCGTCGCCGATGGCGATGACGCGCCCGCCGTCCTGCACGGCAATCATGTTTTTTTCGCAGACCGTGACACCGCGCTTGCGGTTGCAGATTTTGATGGTGTCTGTCCCAAAGTCTATCCCCAGCGCGTTTCGCAAAACCATGACTTTCCCCCAGCTTATTTTTCTGCGGCGTGCCGCTCGTGGAAACTGAAATAGCAGCAGTCGCCGAGGATGATGTGGTCCATCAGCGCGATGCCAATGAGGTTGCCGCCTTCCCACACTTGCTTGGTCAGAAGCTCGTCCTCCGGGCTTGGCGTCGCGTCCCCGCTCGGGTGGTTGTGCAGCAAAATCAGGTAGACGGCGCGGTATTGCAAGGCGGCAAGAAAAATATCGCGGGGCGAGATGATGGATTGCGTGGCCGTTCCCTTGGAGACGATGGGGTCTCCTAATAGCGCCCCTTTTGTGTCAAAGAGCAAAACCATCACCTGTTCCTGCGAAAGGTGCCGAAAATCTTCCATGTAATACTCGGCGATCTCGGCAGCGCTGGAAAAGGCGCGCTTCTGCCCCATGTTCGCTTTTGCCATGCGCCGGCTCAGCTCCGCAATGCACTGAACCTGCGCGGCCTTTACCTTGCCGACCCCGCGGATCTGGCAAAGCTCTGACACGGTGAGGTCATAAAGCCCCTGCAGCTTCGCCTTTCGCTTGGAATGTCCGAGGATCTCCCGCGCGAGGCCGACGGAGGAAGTCCCTGCCGTGCCCGTGCGCAAAATGATGGCGAGCAGCTCCTGGTCCGTGAGTGCCTTCGGCCCGTAGGTGAGGCATTTTTCGTAGGGGCGTTCGTCGTCCGGCAAGCTCTTGATGGTATGTTGTCCCATAGTTGTGATTCGCGTTCTCCCGACCGAAAAAACAAACTACAACCCACATCATAGCATAGCCCGCGAAAAAAGTATAGGTTAGAATCCTTAAATTTTTCGGAATTTGCGCACGATCGCCTCGGCCGCGCGCAGGCCGTCCATCGCGGCGGAGGTGATGCCGCCCGCATACCCCGCGCCCTCCCCGCAGGGGTAAAGCCCAGAGATGCCGGACATGCCGTCCGCTCCCCGCAAAATGCGCACGGGCGAGGACGTGCGGCTCTCCACGCCGAGCAACAGTGCGTCTGGCCTGGAAAACCCCTTGATTTTTTCCTCAAATTGGAGCATGCCGTCGCAGATGCCGTCCCCCAAAAAAGCGGGCAGGTGATCCCGCAAATTGGCAAATGCCCACGCGCCCTTTGTCGCGGGGGACACCCCAAGAAGCCCGGCGCTTTTTTGGCGCGCCAGAAAATCGCCAAACAGCTGCAGGGGGATCTGGCCATTTCCCGCCCGGTAGGCGCATGCCTCCAGCTTTTGCTGAAAGGCGATGCCGCCGAGCGGCCCTTGCGCGCCAAAATCCTGCGGGGTTACCGTGACCACGATGGCGCTGTTCGCGTTTTTGCCGGCCCGATCCCGATAGCTCATGCCGTTTACCGCGAGTTCCCCGTCCGTCGAGGAGGCGTTGACCACGTATCCGCCCGGGCACATGCAAAAGGAATAGACGCCCCTGCCATCCCTTGTGCGCGCGGCCAGTTTGTAGTCGGCGGGGGGCAGCCCCGTTGGGGGATGCGCGCCATATTGCGCCTCGTTGATGGCGGCCTGCGGGTGCTCGACGCGCACGCCGACGGCAAAGGACTTCGCCTCCATGGGAACGCCCCTTTTTTGCAGCATCGCAAACGTATCGCGCGCGCTGTGCCCGATGGCGAGCACAAGCAGGGGGCACGCGATTTCCAGATGGTGGTTGACAAGGATGGAAAACAGCCGCCCGTCCTTGATCCGAAGGTCTGTCACCTGGTGCAAAAAGCGCACTTCCCCGCCGTTTTTTTGGATCTCCTCCCGCAGGTTTTTGACGACAATGCGCAAGACATCCGTGCCGATGTGCGGCTTGTTGGAAAAAAGAATGTCCGGATCCGCCCCCGCGCGCGCAAGCGTCTCCAGCACAAAGCGGTTGCGCCCCTCCTTATCTTTGGTGAGCGTGTGAAGTTTTCCGTCCGAAAATGTCCCGGCGCCGCCCTCGCCAAACTGGACGTTGGACGTTGTGTCAAGGATGCCCGTCTGCCAGAAACGCGCGACCGATTGCGCCCGCGCGTCGACGTCGGCCCCGCGTTCGAGCAACAGGGGGGCATACCCCATGCGGGAGAGCAAAAGCGCGCAAAAAAGGCCGGCGGGGCCGCTCCCCGCGATGACGGGGCGTTCCTTTAAGGGCAGTTCCCCAGGGTGCGGGAAGCGGTAGGGTTCGTCCTGCGCGCGTGCCACGCGCGGGTCTTTGTTTTTGGCGAGCAGCCGCTGTTCCCCCGCGACCTGCACGTCCACCGTCACCTCGTAAAAAAGGCGCGGCTTTTTGCGCGCGTCGAGGGAGCGTTTCCGAAGAACCACTTTTTGGATGCGCTCCTTGGGGATGCGCAAGGCGGCCGCGGCCGCGGCTATGAGCGCCTGTTCGTCATACGCGACGGGCAGGCGCAGGGAGGAAATGCGTAGCATGGGCGTCTCCTTTCAGCAAAAAGCAGACCGTGGGAAAAATCACATCGCCTGGCCAGTGCCGAGGGCGGCCGCGCGCCCCGCGGCAAACCCGCTCGACCAGGCCCACTGCAGATTGTACCCGCCGCAGATGCCGTCCACGTCCAGCAATTCCCCCGTGCAATAAAATCCGGGAACGAAGCGGGATTCCAGGGTCTTTTCGCAAAATTGCGCGCAATCGACCCCGCCCTGGCAGACCTGCGCCCGCGCGAAGTCCTTCGCGCCGCAAATTGTCAGGCGGCAATGCTTGATCTGCGCGGCAATTTCCCCTGGGCTTGCGCCGTTTGCCTGGGAGAGGACAGGCGCGATGGCCTTGTGCGGCAAAATGCCCGAAAGCCAGTAGGCCGGGCGCCCCCAAAAGAGATCCTGCCGCTTTTGCAAGTGTTCCAAAAGCTTCCCTTCCGAAAGCAGGGGGAGTAAATCGCAGTCCGCAAGGACGCGCCTCCCCTCGTCCAGCGCGCGAACCGCGTGGCGGCTCACCTGAAACACGGCGATGCCGGAGATCCCATAGTCGGTCCACTGCAGCTCCCCCGCCTGCGTGTGGGAGGCAAACGCGCGCCCCCCGCTTTCCTGGCAGCGCAAGGTCACAGCCGCCGGCATACGGATGCCCGCAAGCGCCTTTGCCCATCCCTCTTTTACCTTTAGGGGAACGAGGGCGGGGAGGGGCTTTTGGATGCGATGGCCGAGGCTGGCGGCCAACTGGTACCCGCTCCCGTCCGACCCTGTCTGCGGGGCGGCCATCGATCCTGCAGAGAGGATTACGGCGTCCGCCTGATAAGCCCACCCCGCTGTGCGCACGGAAAAGCCGTCTCCTTGTTTTTCGATCGCCAGGACTTTTTCCCTGCATTTTAGGCGCACCTTTTGGCGCGCCAATTCCAGGAGCAACACGTCAAGGACAGACGATGCCTGCCCGGTGACAGGGTACATCCCGCCGTTTCGCTCTGTGGCCAAAAGGCCGATTCCCCGAAAAAACGACAGGGTCTCTAAGGGCGAAAACTGGCGCAAAATGCCTTCCGCGAAGCTGCCGCCCCCTGGGTAACAGGCGGGGGAGACGTGCCTGTTTGTCAGGTTGCACTTGCCGCTCCCCGTAAGGAGCAGCTTTTTTCCGGGCTTTTCCATGGCTTCCAGCAGCGTCACCGCGCAACCGAGGCGCGCGGCCGTGATGGCGGCGGCCATGCCCGACGCGCCCGCGCCGACAATTACAATCCGCCGCATAAGGCCTCCCTTGTCACGATGCCCTTTTTCAGAAGGTGGGAAAGCGACAGCAGGATGCCAAACCGCGCGTGCTCCCAGGTCATCCCCCCTTGGAAATAGGCCGCGTAGGGCGGCTTCATGGGGCCGTCCGCGCTCAATTCAATGGAAGATCCCTGGATGAAGGCGCCGGCCGCCATGACCACGTCGCTGTCATAACCGGGCATGGGCCAGGGCACTGGGCGCACATAACTGTCTACCGGCGCGGCCGCCTGGATGCCCTCACAAAAGGCGAGCAATCCCTCCGGCGTGCCAAACTCGACCGCCTGGATGATGTCATGCCGCCGATCCTCCGCGGCCGGGATCACCCGAAACCCAAGGGATTCGTAGAGTTTGGCGGCAAAAATCGCGCCCTTTAAGGCGCCTGCCACCACCGTCGGAGCGAGAAAAAGGCCCTGGTAAAAACTGCGGTTGACACCTAAGGAGGCGCCGACTTCCGCGCCAAGCCCGGGGCAGATCAGGCGGCAGGCTGCCCTGTCGACGCAATCCTTTTTCCCCACCACATAGCCGCCGACAGGCGCGAGCGCGCCGCCCGGGTTTTTGATGAGCGATCCGACCGTCAGATCCGCGCCCACGTCGCTTGGCTCGATCCGATCCACAAACTCGCCATAGCAGTTGTCCACAAGCACCACAATGTCCTCCCGGATCTGCTTCACAAACGCGATGGCCTCGCCGATCTGCCGGACAGACAAGGTTTTGCGCGTCTGGTACCCCTTGGAGCGCTGGATGCATACCATCCTTGTGTTTGGGCAGATGGCATCCCGAATGGCCGCAAAATCAAATTCCCCGTCCGCCTTTAAGTCGACCTGGCGGTAGGAAATGCCATATTCCGCAAGGGAACCTGCCGCGGGGCGGATGCCAATGACCCCCTCCAGGGTATCGTAGGGTTTTCCGGAGATAGACAGCAGCACATCCCCGGGACGCAAGTTTCCAAACAGGGCGACGGTCAGCGCGTGGGTGCCGCACGTGATCTGCTGGCGCACAAGCGCCGCCTCCGCGTGAAACACGCGCGCATAGACTTCCTCTAAAGTGTCACGGCCGGCGTCATTGTATCCATAGCCCGTTCCGGAGTGAAAACACGCGCTGTCCACGCGGCTTTTTTGCATGGCGTCCAGCACTTTGAGCTGGTTGTACCCCGCCGTTTCCTGGATGCGCGCGAACCTTTCCAAAAGCGATTGCTCCACGCGCGCGCCGAACTGGTACACGTCCGGGTCAACGCCCATGGCCGCGTGCAGTTGCGCAATGGACTGCAAAGACATCACATTCCCTTCCCTCTTTCTTTTTTGCGAAGCACAAAGCACTCCGCAGGGCATCTTTTTACCGCAGCATCATACGATGGCTACGCACGCAAGACGCACACCGCTTGTTTCATCGTGATGATTCCGGCAAGATCCCCAGCCGGCGCAGCTGCACGCAGATCGCGTCCAAAAGCGCGTCGTCGTCCGCAAAGTCGTCCCTGGAGAGCCAAATGGCGTCCGGCTCTCTTTTGAACCATGTGAGCTGCCGCTTGGCAAAATGCCGGGTGTCGCGCTTGATGAGGCGCACGGCCTCCTCGTAACCGATTTCCCCGTCCAGATAGGCGAAAAACTGCCGGTACCCAAGCCCTTGCATGGACGGCAGGTCTTTTGATAGCCCGCGCTCCCGCAAGGCGCGCACCTCGCCTAGCAGTCCGTCCGCGATCATCCGGTCGACGCGCGCGTCGATCGTTTCATAGAGTGCCGCGCGGTTCTGGTGGATCACGAAGTAGGCGAGCAGGTAAGGGGAGGTTTTTTGCCGTTCCCGCGCGTTGTGCAGGGAAATCGGCTCTCCCGCTGCGTCGTAGTATTCCAGCGCACGGATGACGCGTTTTGCGTTGTTTGCGGGGATGGCATCGGCAGACGCGGGGTCGACGCGGCGCAGCATCTCATGGAGCGCCACAGGGCCTTTTTCTTTGCACAGCCGCTCGTAGCGCGCCCGCACGGCGGGATCCGCCCCATGCGCCGTAAAATCAATGTCATAGGCCAATGCCTGGATATAAAACCCCGTGCCGCCCACCAGGATGGGAATCCGCCCGCGCTGCCAAATCCCTTCCATAGCCTGCCTGGCAAGCGCCGCAAAGCGCGCGACATGAAATTCCCCGTCCGGCTCTAAAATGTCGATCAGGTGGTGCGGCACGCCCTGCATCTGCGCGGGCGTGATCTTGGCGGATCCAATGTCCATGCCGCGGTATACTTGCATGGAGTCCGCCGAGAGAATCTCGCCGCCCACGCTTTTTGCCAAAGCAACGCCGAGGGCACTTTTTCCCACGGCCGTCGGCCCGGCGAGAATGACAAGCGGTTTTTTTTCCTCGTTCATACGATCCTCTTAAACTTGCGCTCCAGCTCCTGCTTCCCCATGGAAATGATGGTGGGCCTGCCGTGCGGACAGTGGTAGGGATTTTCGAGCGTGAGCAAATCCTCGATCAGGGCGCGCGCCTCCTCCTCGCTTAGGCGGGTGTTCCCCTTTACGGCCGCCTTGCAGGATAAGGCTGCAATCCGCTCTTCCACGCTCTCGGACGCGGAAGGGGGCTGCTTGGCCAAAAGCGCGTCGAGAATCTCCAAAAACAAGTCTTTTTCGGCGACGCCCGGCAGCTGCGCGGGCACTGCCGACAGGGCATACTCCCGATCCGCGAAATCCGTGACCGCAAAGCCGATTTTCGCCAAGGCGTCCTGGTACTTGCGCAGCGCGGCCTCCTCGCTGGGCGTAAGGGAGAGCAAAATGGGCGGGCTGACATATTGGGAAGTGATCGCGCGCGCCCTTAAGTCGGCAAGCGTGCGCTCGTACAGCACTTTTTCGTGTGCCGCGTGCTGGTCGATGAAAAACAGCTTGTCCTGAAATTGCACAATCCAGTAAGTGCCAAACACCTGGCCGACGATGCGGTGATCCTTGACGCTCCCCTGATCGAGCAGGCGGCTCTCAAAAAGGTCCAGTTGCGCACCCGCTCCCGCGCGTTCTGGCGCAGCCAGGGCAGGATTTGGTAACGCGGCATCACGTGCACGTTCCTGCGCGGCTAGGGCGGGATTTGGTAACGCGGCATCACCCGCGCGTTCCGGCGCAGCCAGGGCAGGATCGGAAAATGCGGCGGCGCCATGTTCCCGCACGGACGGGTCGGGGCTTTTGGGGGAAAAATCATAGGATGCCGCGCGGGATGCCATCCGCACGTTTTCAAATGGCTCCGGAATGCTTTGCCGCGCGGGCTTTTTGGGGCCTTTTTCCTTTTGTTCCCCCTCTTTTCCGATGCCCGTCTCCACGATCAGCTCCCGGCTTTGCAACGCGTCGCCCAACGCGTCCAGGACGAACTGGTAGATGCCCTCGTCGTCGGAAAAACGCAATTCCATCTTCGTCGGGTGGACATTGACATCTAAGTTCCCCTGCAAGATGCGCAGCTGCAAGGCCGTAAAGGGGTACTTGTGTTTCATCATGTAGGGGCGGTAGGCGTCCTCGATGGCTTTTGCGAGGATGCTGCTCTTGACCCAGCGGCCGTTCACGAAGTAATTCTCGCAGTTGCGGTTCCCCCGCGCGACCACGGGCTTTCCGATAAAGCCTGTGATGCTGGCGATGGGGGAACTTGCGGAGACTGCCACCAGGTTTTGCGTGATGTCCCGCCCATACAGGTGATAGATGCAATCCTTGAGGTTGTGGTTCCCCGACGTGTGCAATTTGGTCTGCCCGTCGGCCATAAACTTAAACGACACTTCCGGGTGCGAGAGCGCGATGCGCCCGATCAGGTCGCCCACGTAGCCGGCCTCGGTCGCGGGAGTCTTTAGGAATTTCTTCCTCGCGGGCGTGTTGTAAAACAAGTTGCGCACCAAAAAGGTGGTGCCGCCCGGGGCGCCGATCTCCTCTAGGGATTTTTCCTTGCCTCCCTCGATCTGGTAGCGCACGCCGGTGAGGCTCTCGGCCGTCTTTGTGATCAGCTCCACCTGGGAGACGGCGGCGATGCTCGAGAGGGCCTCCCCCCGAAACCCCAGAGATGTCACGTCGAGCAGGTCGTCCACTTTTCGGATTTTGCTTGTCGCATGGCGCAAAAACGCGAGGGGCACCTGGTCTTTCGGGATGCCGCTCCCATTGTCCGTGACGCGCACGAGGGAAATGCCCCCCTCCTTGATCTCCACCGTCACGGCGTTCGCGCCCGCGTCGATGGCATTTTCCACCAATTCCTTCACGATGGAGGACGGGCGCTCGATGACTTCCCCCGCCGCAATCTTGTCAATGGTCTGCGCGTCCAATAAGGCGATGCTGTTCATGTTTGCGCCTCCTTTGTCTTTGCCGAAAAAAACGCACTCACCACCTGTTTTTCAGGTGGCTTTGCAAGCGGTTCAGCACGTTTAAGGCCTCTAAGGGGGTCAGGGTGGAGATCTCCACTTCCCGCAATTCGCGCAGCACGTCCGCGTCACTGACGGTGTCCGCGAGCGACATCTGCGCCAGATCCACTTGGTCGTACTTTTGCTTGGCTTTCTGGGGGGCATGTTTTTTTTGCTCCGGAACTTTTTCGGCGATGTCCGCGTCCGAGAGTTCCTGCAAAAGCTCCTTCGCCCGCGCGATCACAGGGTCTGGCACGCCGGCGAGCTTTGCCACCTGGATGCCATAGCTCTTGTCCGCGCCCCCTTTTACGATCTTGCGCAAAAAGACGATCTCGTCGCCCCGCTCTTTGACGGCGATGCAATAATTGTTGACGGAGGGGATTTTCCCTTCCAACTCGGTCAATTCGTGGTAATGCGTGGCAAAGAGCGTCTTTGCGCCGAGCAGCTTGGGGTTGCTGATGTGCTCCACCACGGCCCAGGCGATGCTCAGGCCGTCAAACGTGCTCGTCCCGCGCCCGATCTCGTCCAAAACGATCAGGCTCTTGGAAGTCGCGTTTCGCAGGATGTTGGCCACTTCTGTCATCTCGACCATAAACGTGCTCTGCCCGGAGGCGAGGTCGTCCGACGCCCCGACGCGCGTGAAGATGCGATCCACGATGCCGATCTTTGCCTCGCTTGCGGGCACAAAAGACCCGATCTGCGCCATGAGCACGATCAGGGCCGTCTGGCGCATGTAAGTGGACTTGCCCGCCATGTTTGGCCCCGTGATGATGGACACGCGGTTTTTGTTGTTGTCGAGCAAGGTGTCATTTGCGATAAAAAGGTCGTTCTGGATCATTTTCTCCACGACGGGGTGGCGCCCCTCGCGGATGTGGATCAGTCCCTTGTCGTTGATCTTCGGGCAGACGTAATGGTTTTGCTCCGCGACGGCGGAGAGCGCGCAAAAGACGTCGATCCCCGCAATGGCCCTGGAGGTCTTTTGGATGCGGGAGACCTGCAGGGCGATCTGGTCGCGCACCTGGCAAAACAGCTCATACTCCAAGGTGGTCAGCCGATCCTGCGCGCCGAGGATGACGTCCTCGAGTTCCTTTAGCTGCGGCGTGGTGTACCGCTCGGCATTTGCCAATGTCTGCTTGCGCGTGTAGTCCGCGGGAACGAGGTCCTTGTAGGAATTGGTCACTTCCAGGTAGTAGCCAAACACGCGGTTGTACTTGACGCGCAAGCCCTTGATGCCCGTCCGCTCCCGCTCTTTTTGCTCCAGCTCGGCAAGCCAGGTTTTCCCGTCCGTCTTGGCCTTTCTTAAGCGGTCTACCTCCGCGTGGAACCCGTCGCGGATGAGGTTCCCCTCCCGCACCTGGATGGGCGGGTCCTCCTGGATGGCGCGCGTGACAAGGTCGCGCAAGTCCTGCAAGTCATCCAGATCCGCGAGGAGGGACTGCAAAAGCGCGCACGAAAAATCCCCCAAAAGGGTGCGGATGTGCGGGAGCATGGACAAAGAGGACGCAAAGGCGACGAGGTCGCGCGGGTTGGCGCTCTGGTAGCTGATTTTGCTGATCAGACGCTCCAGGTCATAGATCGGGTGCAGGTATTCGCGGATTTCCTCGCGCGCGATCGCATTTTGGCAAAATTCCCCCACGGCTTCCTGCCTGCCGCGTATCTCGTCCGGGTCGATCAGGGGCTGCTCCAAAAAGCTGCGCAGCATGCGCGCCCCCATGGCGGTCTTTGTCTTGTCGAGCACCCACAGAAGGGATCCCCGCTTTTGCTTTTCCCGCAGCGTCTCGCAAAGCTCGAGGTTGCGCCTTGTGGAGCTGTCCAAAAGCATGTACCGCGCGGCCAGGTAGGGCGTGATCTGCGTCAGATTTTTGATGGATGTTTTTTGCGTCTCGATGAGGTAGCGCAGCAAGGCCCCTGCCGCGGTGACGCCGCTGTCAAAATCGGCAAGCCCCAGCCCGCTTAAGTCTGCGACGTGAAAGTGCGCGCGCAGGCAATCCTTGCACTGCTCCTCGTCAAAGTACCAATTGTCCAGATCGTAGACGGTGATGTGCAGGCGGTGCTTTAAGTCGTCCAAGTCGGCTCCGCTCATCAAAA
>CAYVVW010000001.1:2454-12362 GCA_964455335.1 uncultured Marvinbryantia sp. | reverse complement strand
CCGTGGGCGAGAACTTGCAAATCTCGTCCGTCAGCTTGCGCACATGCTCGACTTCCGTCACAAAGTATGCCCCGGTTGAGATGTCCGCCACCGAAACGCCAAAACCGCCGTCCGTGCAGACAATGCACATCAGGTAGTTGTTGCGCGTCTCGTCGAGCGCCAGGGTGTCGAGGTTGGTGCCGGGCGTGACAATGCGCACCACCTCCCGCTTGACAATGCCGCGCGTCAGCTTGGGGTCCTCCACCTGCTCGCAGATGGCGACCTTATAGCCCTTCGCGACGAGCCGGTTGAGGTAATTGTCGACCGCGTGGTAGGGAACGCCGCACATCGGGGCGCGCTCCTCCTGCCCGCAGCTCTTTCCCGTCAGGGTGATCTCCAGCTCCTTAGAGGCTATCTTGGCGTCCTCAAAAAACATCTCGTAGAAGTCGCCCAAACGGTAAAACAAAATACAGTCCGGGTACTGTTTCTTCGTCTCCAGGTACTGTTGCATCATCGGCGTCAACTGTTCCACTCAAGCTCCCTCCGCGCTCGCTTGCGCGTCCACCCTTTCCCCAAGGAAGTAAAATCCCTTGCACGTGACAAGGCGCACCGGCACGATCTGCCCGACAAGCGACGCGTCCCCTGGGAAATGCACCACCATGTTCTGGGAGAGCCGCCCCGTCACAAGGCCGGCGTCCTGGTGGTTGACTTCCTCCACAAGGACGGGCTGCACGGCGCCTTGCATGGCCATCATTTTCTCAGAGGCAGTCTTTTGCACAAGCGCGAGCAACCGGCCAAAACGCTCCTTCGTGACATCGGGCGCGACCTGCCCCTCCATCGACGCGGCCGGCGTTCCCGTGCGCCTGGAATATTGAAACGTAAAGGCGCTCTCAAAGCGCGCCTGCCTCACCACGTCCAGCGTCTCCTGAAAATCCGCCTCTGTCTCCTGCGGGAAGCCCACGATGATGTCCGTCGTCACCGCCAAATCCGGCATCCGGTCGCGCAGGCGCCCCACAAGATCCAGGTACGACTCCTTTGTGTAATGGCGGTTCATCAGCCGAAGGACGCGGCTGCTGCCCGACTGGAGCGGCAGATGCAAATGGTGGCAGATCTTCTCGGAATTTGCCATCGTGTCGATCAATTCCTCTGACAGATCCTTTGGGTGCGAGGTCATGAAGCGGATGCGCCGGATGCCCGCCACCTGCTCCACTTCCCGCAAAAGCGCGGCAAAGGACAGGGGTTTCTCAAGGCCCCTCCCATAGGAATTGACATTTTGCCCGAGCAGCATCACCTCAACGGCGCCGTCCGCCGCCAGGCGGCGAACCTCCTCCAAAATGTCCGCCGCATCCCGGCTGCGCTCCCTGCCGCGCACGTAGGGAACGATGCAATAGCTGCAAAAATTGTCACAGCCATACATGATATTTACCCCGGACTTAAAGGGGTACTTGCGCCGCGCGGGGAGATGTTCCACGATGCCGCCTTCCTGTTCCCACAGATCGGCCACCAGCTTCCCGCCCACGAGCCGTTCCATCAGCAATTCCGCAAATTTGTAGAGGTTGTGCGTGCCAAAGACCAGATCCACGAACCCATAATCCGTCTGGATTTTTTTAACCACGTCCGGCTCTTGCATCATGCAGCCGCAAAGGGCGATGAGCATATCGGGATTTTTTTGCTTTTCGTGTTTCAAAAGCCCCAGTCGCCCATAGACCTTACGGTTTGCGTTTTCCCGCACGGTGCAAGTATTGTAGATGACAAAGTCGGCCTGCTCCCCATCGGCCATCGCAAATCCGGCCTCGCTTAGGATGCCCGCCAGTTTTTCGCTGTCGCGGGCGTTCATCTGGCAGCCCATGTTGCACACATAAGCGGTGGGCGCATGGCCTTTTTCCGCGCAAAACGCCTGTGCCCACTCCCTGCACTTGCCGATGAAATACAGCTGCCGCCGCGGCTCTTCCCGGGGGGCGTCTCGCCATATCGGATGTTCCAACATCGTCTCCTCCTCGTCCTTTCCACGCAAGGCGCTTCCCATGCCTTCCTGCCGCTTGCACGGCGCAAATTCGGCTCGGCAAACGACGAAAGCAAAAATCGTTTTGTCGTCTTGACACGGCAACTGTGTTTGCCAGGCAAACATCTATGGCAGCCTTGCAGTCTGGCACTCATTCCTGCCGGCATACGTCATCGGCATCCCGCAGGTATGCGCCCGTCTCCGTCACCACCATCTGCGGCCGCATGTCGTGCGGCTCTGCCGGGATCTCCTGGAATATCTGAAACGAGAATGCCAGCGCAATGGTAGGGTGCGACGGGTGCGCGGCCAGGTAACGGTCGTAAAACCCCTTCCCATAGCCGCAGCGGCGGCACTGCCTGTCAAATGCCACGCCAGGGACGATCAAAAGGGCGCGCTCCTCGCGCGCGGCAGGCCCTGCCGCTGGCTCTAAAATGCCGCGGTACCCGAAAGCGAGATCCGCAAGGGAGCGGATATAGGAAAAGACCATCTCCCCCTCGCCCACGACGCGCGGCGCGGCCACGCGCTTTCCCAGATTCCACGCGGCTTCCAGAAGGGGGCGCGTGCAGACTTCCCCCGCGGTATCGAGGTAGGCATAGACGCAGGCCGCGTCGCGAAAAGCGCGCGTCTGCGCCACAGCGGCGCAAATCCTGCGGCTGTCCTCCATCATGCGCAAACGGTCCGCCGCCTTGCGCATGGCGAACACTTGCCTGCGCATTTGCTGCTTTTCCATGGCCTACGCTCCCCCTTGGAATTTTTTGCGCTTTTCCCCAAGGTTCGTGACCGTTCCGTCTTTTTCCAAAATGTCGATGTTGTCGAGCTGTCCGCGCAAGCTGGCGCGCACGGCCGCAAGGTAGGCGGAGCGCAAGATGGCCTGCTCTCTTTTCTCCTCACTGGTAAGGCCCTGCGTTTTCGATTTTCTTGCCAGCTCATTGATGCGCTGCAGCTGTAAGTGCGTCATTCCCATAGGCTTTGGCCTCCTTTTTTCCGCCGTGATACAAGGCTCTCCTTAGAGGATATGCAAGGCTTTGAGCGCGCCGCAGATCTGCTCCCCTTTTGGCATCTTTGCGATTTCGTGCGGGCGAATCCCCCTTAGGCGCACCAAAAGGAACAGGTACACCGCAGCCCCGACAAGGACGGCAAGAATCAGCGCTACCGCGTTCGATGCCTCGTCGATGAACAAGATCCGCATGAGGGCATTGACGGCCTGGTAGACGCCATAGGCCACAAGCCCCATGATGGCAGAGGAGATCAGCGGAATCAAAAACGTTTTTCGGATCTCCTGCCGGTAGCGCAAATGCCGCCGGATGCACAGGCCGTTCAGGACGCAGAGCAAAAAGGCAAACAGCGTGTTGGCGTAGACGACCCCATAGATGTTTAGGCGGAATTGCTTGAGCAACAGGAGCAGCACCAGCACGTGCGCCACAAGGGAAACGCACGAGTTGACGAGGGGCGCGCGCATCTGGCCGATGCCCTGCAGCACGGCGGTCGAGAGCGTGGAGATGGCAAAGAGCACGATCATCAAAGACCCGGCCTGCATGATCCCAGAGGAGAGCGCGTGCGTGTCGTTCATGACCAGCCACAGGATCGGCCGCGCGAGCGATGCCATCCCGACCGCGCAGGGGATGGTGAGGATCATGGTATAGCGCATGGTATGGCTGACCTTGCGCCGCGCGTCCGGCAGATTCCCGTCCGCCATGGCCGCGGACAAGGTCGGAACGACAGAGGGCGCGAGACAGGAAGCTAAGGATAACGGCACATTCATCAGCACGCGGAACTTCCCGAGGTAGATGCCATAGATGGTATTGTATTGCTCGCTCGTGTACCCTTGCTTGGACAAAATGTGGTTAAAAATGCCCTGGTCCAAGGTCGGGCTGATGTTGTAGATCAAAGTGCTGAAGATCACGGGAACGATGGTGACCGCGATGGCGAGGTAAATCGACTGGTTTTGCGCGACCCGCTTTGACGGGTCACGGCGCACCGCGCGCAAAAACCGCCTGCGAAAAGAGAGATAGACCACCGCCAAAAACAAAAGCGCGGTCAAAATACTGGCGATCTTGCCAAACATCGCGCCCATGGCGCCCATGGTGGGCGCAAGGGAGGCATCCCCCGATGCGAGGGATGCGCCATAGCGGAACATCACGGCGGCCCCGCCCACGGTGACGACGGCGTTTACGATCTGCTCGATCACCTGCGAGGTGGCGGTCGGGATCATGTTACCCATGCCCTGGAAAAACCCGCGGAACACGCCGGCGATGGCAAACAAAAAAATGGCTGGCGAGAGCACGCGCAGGGCATCGGTCGCGTTTTCCACCTTCATGACGCTGCCCGCCAGCACGCCGGACAGCAAAAATGTGAGAATGGAAAACACGCCCCCCAGAACCAGGGCGAATTTCATGGAGCAGTGAAAGATTTTTTGCGCATACTTCATCTGCCCGAGCTGGATTTTCTCGGACATCATTTTCGAGATGGCCAAGGGGAGGCTGTTTGTGGAAATCAAAAGCAGGATCATGTAGATCTCGTTTGCCGTGCTATAATAGGCAACCCCCTCGTCTCCCAAAATCCTCGTCAGCGGTATGCGGTAAACCATGCCGATGAGCCGCGCGATCACAGACGCGCCCGCGAGGATCGTCCCCTGTACCAAAAAATCGGATTTTCGTCCCTTGCTCCCCACTGTCTCCTATCCCCCTTGCACACGCCCCGCAGGGATCGCGCTCCTTGCAGATGGCACCGCCGAAGCCGCGCTCTATGGCATACGCCCCACAAGGATCGCGCTCCTCGCAGATGCACCGCCGAAGCCGCGCTCTATGGCACACGCCCCGCAGGGATTGCGCTCCTCGCAGATGCACCGCCGAAGCCGCGCCCCTTGGCGCATGCCTTACGCGATCTGCCTACCCGATTTGCAGCTCGCCCTTTCTGTCGTCCTGCACGATGCAAACCCAGGTTTTCCCGCGGTTGAGCGCAATCTCGCTGCCGTTCGCGTCATAATAGCGGGTGACGCCCCACTCGACGTCCTTGCGCCACGTGGCGTTTTGGTAAGTGCCATTCGTAAAGATGACGGCATCCCCGCCGGAATTGGTGTCCACATCCCAGTACCCGTGGTCGTCAAACTTGTAGAACGTGCAATACTGGACAATCACGTTGGAAAAGGACAGCTGCTCCCCTGTCAGGTCGTCGATGTGCGGCTGATTGCGCTGAAAGCGCAGGTACTTGCCCGACGACTCGTCAAACGTAAAGGAAGGGGAATTGTCGTAATTGTTCGCCTGGAACGAAGTGGCGGCGCCATCCCCATAACTGACGGTCTCCCCCTCGTTGGCAAACAAAAAATGGCCGTCATAGCTGGACTTTAGCTTCGTGCGGTACCCATTTCGCTCGATGGCCGTCTGCAGCCTCCCATAGTCGGTATAGACGTTGTGCGGGGCCGGGCGCTCGTCCGCCCGCCAAAAGATGTCCTCGCCCGCGTACCCCGTCAGCTCGCCGGCCGCCTCCTGGTACTGCAGCCCGCTGATGTTGTCCACGATGTCGGTATTTAGCAGGTCATACGCATAGACCACCTGCCCGAAATGGGTGTAATAGGCATCAAACTCCACCGCAAAATCGATGAAATAGTCGCGGCAGCTGCGCACCGGCCCGATCCGCGCGACATCCGCGTAGTCGTCAAAGATAGCGAGCATACGGTTGATGTCATATTGCGCCGGGATCTCGTAGATCACGCCCGCGTTCGCGATGCCGGACTGCGGCGTGGCCGCCTCCACGTTGTCGATCATCACCGCCATCGGGCGGACTTTGCGCTGGTTTTCCTCCGTTGGCTCTCCCGTCAGGTAGCTGTAGAAATGTTTCTTGTTTTTCTTTTTTTCGCCCGTGCCCGCGTCGTCGCCACCGGCCTGCGCGTCTGTCTGCGCGGCATCCCCGTCCTGGGGCTGCGCGTCCACAGGGTCGTCATAGACGCCGACCAGGCCTGTCGCAAAACTTTGGTTTTCGGGCACGCAAACGGCGAGCGCCAGAAGGCACATGGCGGCCAACAATTTCCTTTTCATCCTATCTCCTCCTTTTGTTCCGGTGTGTGCCCTGCCCCATCCCGAAAGATGCCAAGGGCGCATAGCAAGGACTCCTGTTTTTGCTCCATATCGCGCGCCTGCGCATCGCTTTGGTGGTCATAGCCAATGAGGTGCAGCAGGCTGTGTGCCAAGAGAAACGCATACTCGCGCAAAAGGGAATGCCCATACAAGGCGGCCTGCGCGCGCACCCTGTCCGCGTTGACCGCAATGTCGCCGAGCAGCAGCTCGCCCGTGTCCGGGTCAAAGCAGTCCGCATGATCCGCTTCCAAAAATCCAAACTGCGCGGGTATGGGATAGTCGGCCACGGGGAAAGAGAGGACATCGGTCGCCTGGTCTATCCCCCGCTGGGCGCGGTTGATGGCGCGCATTTCCCCCTCTGTCGTGACGAGGATGGAAACCTGCGTCTCATAGGGGCATCCCGCGTCCTCCAGGACAGCCTCCGCGACCGCCCGCGCCACGTCTTGCAAGTCGAAGGGGAACTCCCCCGCGCTCTCGTTTTCCAAAAAGATGGTCACGGCGACCTCCTTTTTTGCCGCCTTGCCCGGTCGGCCTGTTTTTTCTCGTAAGTTTCGTAGGCTTCTACGATCTTTTGCACCAGGGGATGGCGCACGACATCTTTGCTCGTCAGGGCGCAAAAAGCAACCCCCTCCACCTTTTGCAGCACGGCACAGGCCACGTCAAGCCCGGACGCGGCGTCTTTGGGGAGATCTTTTTGCGTCATGTCTCCCGTGATGACGACCTTCGATCCAAAGCCAATGCGCGTCAAAAACATTTTCATCTGCGCGGGCGTCGTGTTTTGCGCCTCGTCGAGAATGATATAGGCGTTATCAAGGGTGCGCCCGCGCATATAGGCGAGCGGGGCGACCTCGATCTGCCCCTTTTCCATATTTTTCTGAAAACTCTCAGGCCCCAGGATCTGGTAGAGCGCGTCATACAAGGGGCGCAGGTAAGGGTCCACCTTGCTTTGCAAGTCGCCGGGCAAAAACCCGAGCTTCTCCCCCGCCTCGATGGCGGGGCGCGTCAGGATGATGCGCCCGACCTCGTCCTCCTTGAAAGCGCGGACGGCCATCGCCATGGCAAGGTACGTTTTCCCCGTTCCGGCGGGGCCGATGCCGAACGTAACCATGTGGGAGCGCATGCAATCCACATAGTCGCGCTGGCCAAGCGTCTTTGGCTTGATGGGCTTCCCGCCAATGGTATGGCAGAGGATGGTCTGGTCGATCTGCGCAAGCTCCGCCTCGCGGTCCTCAACGGCGAGCGCAAGCGCGTAATTGACATTTTGCGCGGTGACGCCAGCCCCCGACTGCGCAAGCTCGGACAGCCGCAGGATAATGTCCGCGGCCTTTTTGCCAGAGCCGGCGCTGCCGAGTACGCGGATATCCCCGCCCCGGGCGATCACCGTCACTTGCAGGGTACGCTCTATCTTTTTCACATGTTCGTCGAAGCGGCCAAACACCTCGGGCGCCAGATTTGCGGGAATCTGGACGACTGTTTCCACCACGCACATGAAAATGGCACCTCCCCTTGCGGAAGTATAGACTTTATTTTACCACGATTTTCAAATATTGAAAGCCCCTTTTTTCCGATTTTATGATGCCAGTCAGGTAAAGAGGATGACGCCAAACCAGGTGACGGTATGGCAGTCCTGGTAAAATGCGATGCCAAGCCGCTCCGCCAGATCGGTCACGAGGATGCCGTGGCTCTCCACGCAGGCGATCCGCTTTTCCGGGTGTGGGCAGGGCGCAGGGTAGGCGCAGCGCCCGCATGACTGGCAGACTTGCGCGGAAAGCGGCAGCACGTCCGCCCCCATCCGGGAAAGCCCCGCGGCAAGCGCGCGCACGACGGCCTCGTGTCCTGCCCTCGTGGCGAGCGTCTCCTCTAAGACGGCGGTGTCCGTCACCTCCGCAACCGTCGTAAAGACTAGTGCCTGCTTGTAAGACATCAGCCGTTCCCTGCACGCGCGCACATTCCCGACGGCCGGCGGGCAGGACCAGGACGTGCCATAGCAGGGGCACTCGGCGCGGCAGATGGCGCGCACCTTAACGGAAAATGGGAGATCCCCTGGGGCAATCACGCCATACTGGCAGACAGGATAGGGCGCAATCAGGGCGCGCAGTGCCTCATCGCACATGGGAAATCCACTCCAATGCCTCTTTTGCGGTCTCCACGACGCCGTCCGCGCCCGCGCCAAGCAGCTCTGCGCGGCTGCCATAGCCAAAGAGGACGCCCAGGCAGGCAATGCCGTTTTCCTTCGCGCCAAGGACATCGTGCTCGCGGTCGCCCACCATGAGGACGGACTGTTTTTGTTCCTGCGGTATGCCAAGCTGCGCAAGCGCGCAGCCGATGATCGCGGCCTTGCCCACGTGTTTTTCGTCCATGCTCGCCCCGCAGACGGCGGAAAAATAGGGGGCAATCCCAAAGTGCGCGAGGATGCGCCGGGCGTATGGCTCCGGCTTGGACGTGGCGACCGCCAGCGTTTTGCCGGACGCGCGCAAGGCATCCAGCAATTCCGCGATGCCGGGGTAAAGCTCTGCCTCATAGATGCCGCTTTTTGCGTAATAAGTGCGGTAACAGGCAATGGCTTTTGCGGCCTCTTCTTCTGTCATGCCGCAAAAACGCATCATCGACTCCGTGAGCGGGGGCCCCACAAATTTGCGCAAGGTCTCGTCTGGGAGCGGGGGAAATCCCATGCGGTCTAACGTGTAGCGCAGGGAATTTAAGATCCCAGGCCCGGATTCTATCAAGGTGCCGTCCAGGTCAAACAAAATAGACTGGTACATCGCTGTCTTTCTCCCTTTTCTGGCGGGAACATCCCGTCATTTGTGGTAAGGCGCGCCGTGCAGGATGCGCATGGCGCGGTAGAGCTGCTCCAGCAGCAGGACGCGCGCCAGCTGGTGCGGAAAAGTCATGTCCGAAAAACTCAAAGCCAAATCGGCGCGCGCCAAAACGCCGCCGTCCAGCCCCAGCGCGCCGCCGATGACAAAGACCAGGCGGCCATCCCCTTGCAGGCCTCTCGCGCGCAAAAAATCCGCAAAGCCCTCGGAAGAGAGCTTTTTGCCCCTGGGGTCAAGTGCCACCACATAGGCGGCGTCCCGAATGGCCCTCTGGATGCGCCCGCACTCTTTTTCCTTTACTTTCAGCCGCGCGGCCTCGCCCTCTTTTTCGGGAATCTTTTCGTCCTGCACTTCCACAATGGAGAGCTTCCCATAGCGCGAGAGGCGTTTTTCATACTCCTTTGCCGCTTCGGCAAAATAGCGTTCCTTTAGTTTTCCCACACATACGAGCGTGATCTGCATGGCGCACCGCCCCCTGACTGTCCGGACACAGACGCCCGTTTTCACTTGACCACTGCGCGCCCGTGTTTTCCGGCAGTCTCCCTTTCGTTCCTTTTGCATCCTATGATCGGTGTCAGATGCCCGCTGCGCCATGCGACACAGCGGGCATCCGTCGCGGAAGATGGAAAACCGGTTTGTTTTACGGGTTGCTCAAAAATGCGTGGATGCCCTTTGCCGCGACTTTCCCCGCGCCCATCGCCAAAATGACGGTGGCAGCGCCCGTCACGGCGTCGCCGCCCGCGAACACCCCTTTTTTGGAGGTCTGCCCTGTCGATTCTTCTGCGATGACGCATTTGCGCTTGTTCACGTCCAGCCCGCTTGTCGTGGACGAGATGAGCGGGTTCGGGGAAGTGCCAAGCGACATGATGACGGTGTCCACGTCGAGCGTGAACTCCGATCCCGGCACCGGCACCGGACGCCTTCTTCCTGACGCGTCAGGCTCCCCAAGCTCCATGCGGATGCAGGTCATGCCCTTTACGTCGTCGTTCTCATCCACCAGGATCTCGGTCGGGTTTGTCAGCAGGTCAAAGACGATGC
>CAYVVW010000001.1:0-2444 GCA_964455335.1 uncultured Marvinbryantia sp. | reverse complement strand
CCTCCTCCTTCGCGTGGTGCACCTCCTCCACACGCGCGGGCAGCTCCGCCTCGCTCCTGCGGTATACGACATGCACTTCCGCGCCGAGGCGCAAGGCCGTGCGCGCGGCATCCATCGCCACGTTTCCCCCGCCCACGACGGCCACTTTCTTGCCGTGCGCGATCGGGGTGTCATAGTCCTCACGGAAGGCTTTCATCAAGTTGTTGCGGGTCAGGTATTCATTTGCGGAAAATACCCCCCTTGCCGTCTCGCCCGGAATGCCCATAAACATGGGAAGCCCCGCGCCAGAGCCGATGAACACGGCCTGGAACCCTTCCTCCTCCATCAGTTCGTCGATGGTGACGGACTGGCCGATGATCACATTCGTCTCGATCTTGACGCCCAAGGCCTTTACGTTCTCGATTTCTTTTGCCACCACTTCCAGTTTTGGCAGACGGAACTCCGGGATGCCATAGACAAGGACGCCGCCCGGCTCGTGCAAGGCCTCAAAGATCGTCACGTCATACCCCAGTTTCGCAAGGTCGCCCGCGCAGGTAAGCCCAGCGGGGCCAGAGCCGATGACGGCCACTTTTTTGCCATTTTTCTCTGTTGGGGGCGCCGGGCGGATGCCCTTTTCCCGCGCCCAGTCGGCGGCAAAGCGCTCCAGTTTTCCGATGGAAACCGGCTCGCCCTTGATGCCGCGGATACATTTTCCCTCGCATTGGCTCTCCTGCGGGCACACGCGGCCGCAGATGGCGGGAAGCGCAGAGGATTCGGACAAAATCTGGTAAGCCTGATCGAACTGCCCCTCTTTGATGGCGTCGATGAAGTTGGGGATGTCAATGTTGACAGGACATCCCGTCACGCATTTTGCATTTTTGCAATGGATGCAGCGCTTGGCCTCCTCCACCGCCTCTTCTGCGTTATACCCAAGGCAAACCTCGTCAAAGTTCGCCGCCCGCACCTTTGGGGCCTGTTCCCTTACGGGAACTTTATGCAGCACGTCTGCCATTACTCGTCACCTCCACAATTCCCACATCCGCCGTGATGCGTGTCTTTTTCGTGCATCCGAAGGAGCGCGCGCCCCTCTTCTGTCTTGTAAGTCGCCTGGCGCTTCATCGCCTGGTCAAAGTCCACCAGGTGGCCGTTAAATTCCGGGCCGTCCACGCACGCAAACTTGACCTCCCCGCCCACCATCAGGCGGCAGGCGCCGCACATCCCCGTGCCGTCCACCATGATCGGGTTCATGCTGACGATCGTGGGGATGTTGTATTTCTGCGTGGTCAGGCAGCAAAACTTCATCATGATCAT
This sequence comes from uncultured Marvinbryantia sp., assembly GCA_964455335.1. Classification (GTDB taxonomy): domain Bacteria; phylum Bacillota; class Clostridia; order Lachnospirales; family Lachnospiraceae; genus Marvinbryantia. Next base: position 1,154 of record CAYVVW010000001.1, on the reverse strand, counting down.
GGGGCCGATGGACACGCAGTGGTCATACACTTTCCCCTCTTTTCCGACTAGGTCGTCGATGACTTTCGTGACCATGCCGCTCCTGCCATAAGACCCGTCGTCCGTGGTGACATAGAGATTTTTTGCGACCGCGCGGAACTTCTCCTCCAAGATCACGAGTTCCTTTGTCTTTGCGCCGACGATCACGTCCGCGTCGATGCCATGCTCGTGCAGCCACTTCACCTGCGGGTAAACAGGCGCGGTTCCCACGCCCCCCGCCACAAACAAGATTTTCTTTTTTCGGGTGCGCTCCAGGCTCTCCTCGACGCAAATCTCGGAGGGGTGCCCAAGGGGGCCAACGAAATCGCAAAAAGCGTCGCCCGCCTTTAGGTAAGTGAACTTTTCCGTGGAAACCCCGACGGGCTGGAACACGATGTCGACCGTGCCCGCCGCGCGGTCATAGTCGCAGATCGTCAAAGGGATGCGCTCCCCCACCTCGTCCGCTTTCGCGATGATGAACTGGCCGGGCAGGCAGTGCTTCGCCACCCTGGGGGCTTTTACGACCATCTCATAAATGTTGGGCGCGAGCTTTCCCGCCCTTAAAATCTCGTACATAAGCTCTCTTCCTCCTGTTTGGATTTCGGCCGCCCGTCTGTCTGTGGTTCGCCCGCGGGCGGGCCTTGCCGAAAATGGCACGTTACCGATACTATACCGCATCGGCTTGGAAACTGCAAGTTTTTTATGCCGTTTCCTCTAAATATCGCTCAAATTCCTCCATGGTCATCAAGATTTTGCGCGGCTTTGTGCCTTCTTCCGGGCCGACCACCCCCGCGTCCGCCAACTGGTCCATGATGCGCGCCGCGCGGTTAAAGCCGACCTTAAAGACGCGCTGCAAATTCCCGATGGAGGCCTTTTCCTTTTCGATGATGAACCGGCCCGCCTGCTCGAATTTGCTGTCCCTTGCGTCGCCCCCGCCAGATCCTGGCAGCGCGGCGGATGCCTGCTGCACCTGGCTGATGCGCGCGTCCATCTCCTGGCGCGACAGTTTATTTTCATTTTCCCTTGTGAGGAATTGCGTCACGCGGCCGACTTCCTCATCCGACACAAACGCGCCTTGGACGCGCGCGGGCTTTTGGTAACCCTGCGGGTATAAGAGCATGTCTCCCTTGCCGAGC